>URKY01000117.1 GCA_900548465.1 uncultured Eubacterium sp. | reverse complement strand
CTATGAAATTTGTTATTCAATGTACTACACAGGTTATAGAGGAGACATTATTATGAGGTTTGATACTTTAGAAGTAAAAGATAAAGCAGGACAGACAATAGTTTTGAGAAATGCAGAAGAATCAGATGCAGAAGATTTAATCAAATATTTGAGAATAACAACTGGAGAAACACCGTTTTTGATTAGAGAACCTGATGAAGTCAAATTGACGCTTGAACAAGAGAAACATTTCATTACAAGTTGCATTGATTCTGAACGGGAATTAATGCTAATTGCAACCATAAATGGAAGGCATATTGGTAATTGTTCCCTTAGGAGTATTGGAACTTATAAAAGATATGCTCATCGTTGTGAGGTTGCTATTGCTTTGTATCAGAAATATTGTGGGAGAGGTATCGGCAAAATTATGCTGAAAACTATTCTTGATATGGCAAGGAACCTTGGATATGAGCAAGCGGAATTAGAGGTGGCTGCTGGAAACGAAAGAGCAATTTCGCTTTATAAAAACCTAGGCTTTGAAAAATATGGTGTATTCCCTAATAATATGAAATATGCGAATGGTCAATATACAGATTCCTATTGGATGATGAAAAAATTGTAAGTATATGCAAATTCCCAATTTGTAGTTATATTGAATCGATGAAATTATATTTGATAACACTTTTGTGATAACAATTTGATAACACGAGGTAAGGCAGTCCATACGATAAGGACAGTTCAAACCAAATTGAGTCAGATAGAACCAATATACCGATACAAAATTGTATAGAACCAACTTTGATTTTGCGAGAATGAATTATTTGATTGACGATATAAATCTAATGATTTATACTGGTGAGGTAAAAGTTGATGTAATAACGAGGTACCCCAAATGACGATTTCTGAACAAATTAAGGTGTTGTGCGTAAGATCTGATATTAGTGTAGCTGAACTTGCACGGCGAATAGGTACCACACCACAGAATTTTAATGGAAAAATGAAAAGAGAAAGTTTTACTGTAGCTGAATTAGAAGATATTGCAGATGCAGTAAATAGTTCTTTTGAGAGAAAATTCGTATTAGAAAACGGAGAGAAAATTTAATGCATAATAATATAAACCAGGATAGATATAGTAGATATGCCGATAATAGAGATGTTATTTCTTTGTTTTCCGGTGCGATGGGATTAGACATTGGATTGGGTAAGGCTGGTTTAAATATTGTGATAGGTCAGGATTTTGATGCGTCCTGTGTAAAGACTATGAGAGCCAATGGGCATAAGGTGTTAAGCGGAGACATTAGAGAGATTCAGCCGCAACAGTTGCTAGATATGACGGGATTATCGGTAGGTGAACCGTTTTTAATTTGTGGCGGACCGCCTTGCCAACCGTTTTCTACAGCTGGAAAACGATTAGGGATTAACGATCCAAGAGGAAGTTTATTTATGGATTTTATCCGTATGATAGATTATATTCGCCCTCGATTCTTTGTAATGGAAAATGTAAAAGGAATTATGTCTTCACCATTAAAGCATGTACCGTTGTCTGAAAGGGATGAAACTGATCCTGACCAGAGATTAGGCACAGTGTTGGATGTGATTTTGTCAGAATTTGAAAAGCTTGGATATAAAACAGTATATGGTGTGCTTGATGCTGTAAATTATGGTGTCCCACAGTTTAGAGAAAGATTTGTTTTAATTGGAAGCCGTGACGATGAAGATATTTTTCTTCCGCTTCCTACGCATTTTCAAATGCACCAGAGTAAAGAATATCAGTGGCAGACTGTTAGAAGCGTGATTGAAGAATTGGAATTTGACCAGGGTGAGTGTGCAACATTGAGCGAAGAACGATTAAAGTTCTTAAAAATGGTTCCAGAAGGTGGAAATTGGAGAGATTTACCGGAAGATATTATTCCTATTGCTATGGGAGGTGCATATAAATCTGGCGGTGGGAAAGTTGGATTTTATAGAAGGTTATCGTATGATCAGCCTTCTCCAACGGTGGTTACCTCTCCGGTTCAGAAAGCAACTATGATGTGCCACCCTACACAAAATAGACCGTTGAGCGTGAAAGAATATGCAAGAATTCAACAATTTCCAGATGATTGGGTTTTTACAGGAACGACAGCCGCAAAATATAGACAGATCGGAAATGCTGTTCCAGTTGGATTGGCAGAAGCCATAGGAAAAGCAGTTATTTCAGTAGCGGAT
>URKY01000116.1 GCA_900548465.1 uncultured Eubacterium sp. | reverse complement strand
GCTTAGTGTCTTGATTTTGGGATACATGTGGATTCATTCGCCAATGTAACAATCGGTAATTGATAGAGGAGAGGTTGTTCTGGAAATAAGTAAAGAGTTATTAATTAGAGATATTAAAGATTTAAAAGAACTTAACTCAATTGATAAGTTGTTTCTTTTTTTCACATCAGCACAAGGCGATGCGGAATATTGTGAAGAAGCAAAACAATGCTATAAAGAATTAAAATGGAATCAAAGTCCATTCTATGATGTAATTAACTCGTTTTGGATAACTTTTTCATATGCGATGCATTTAAAATATCCAAAGGAATATCCAATAGCAGAAGCAGGAAATGTTAAGATATATAAGAATCATTATAAAAAATATGATTCATTTCCAGAAAAATATTTTAAAGAAAACTCTGGTGCAAGAAATCGAGTAACTGCCTTATGCAAAGAATATACGGATATGAAAGAACTGGCGGAGCTTTGTCACACTGTTGCAAATTTTATGCCTTGTCCTCAAGGTTTTAATTCGGCAAAGGGACTATTAAGTGATGTAAGAGATTATTTTCCTTTAATGATTGATAAAATACAAGAATGTGTTGATGAAGGATTAAATTTGAAATATTCTAATACTTCAGAAGAAGTAGACAATGAAACTATAAAAAATGGCATAGTTTTTTTATTGAAAATCAAGAAAAATATTGTTTGAGTATGTACTATAAAATTGAAGACAAGAAGATAGTTGGGAATCCGTTTTTTAAAGGGCAAAATTTTTCTCATCCGTATCCGACAAACAATGATGAGTTAAAAATGTGTTTAGAAACAATCAAAAAAAACATAAATAACAGGGCAGATTTATTATTTGATAAGTATAGCAAAGGATTGAAATCTAATAAATAAATTATCGTTTAGCATAAGGAGAAAAGAATTGAAATTATTTTTTGATGAATCTGGATATTCTGGCTGTATTATGCCAAACAAAAATGGACAATTGTTTAATGATGGACAACGACATTTTGTATTGGGAAGTGTTTTTGTTGCTGATAAAGAAGATGAAATAGAAATACTGAACAAGTATGGACAGTTTAAGAATCGTTTTGGATTTACGGGAGAAATAAAAGGTTCTGAGCTTATGACTCAGCGTAATAATGAAGCACTAAAATATTTTATAACAAATGTGCTTGATGATAAGCATTTCTTTATCTGTAATTATGATAAGATATTTTACTTGTCAACATTGATTTCGGTATATATTTTTGGAGTGCCTTTTCAACAGCAAGAAACATTAACTTTTTATATGATGGCAAGTGCTTTGGCGGGAGAAAAAGAAGAACTGTTTTTACATTATTGTTCCGCAGTATGTGAAAACACCGATAATTCTAAAAAAGAATTTTTGGAATATCTTATTTCCTTTCCTTATGAGAAACTGGATAGAAATGATTATAATTTGTATATAGCATTTGCTAAGCTTATGTTAGAAAATAAGGATTATGGAGAATTTCCGTTGACTTACGAAGCGTATAGCTGCAAAAATACTGTAAATTTTGTGAATATGACGGCATTAGGAGAAATGCTTTTGAGCTTAAAACATCTACACGGAGTTGATATGAGCAAGACAGAAATATATCACGATAACTTAATGGGGTATGAAGAAGAATATAATCAGTCATTTGAAGATAATAAAATACATATCAATTTTGTTGATAGTAAAGAAAATGAATTGGTTCAGTTAGCAGATAATATAAGCAGTATTTATCGTAAGTGTTTTGAAAAGTCGTTTGAAGCATTTAGATGTAATAAGCAATGGACAGATAATATTTGGTTTACTGAAAATTATTCGAGAATTATAAATACTATTGGAATGGAACATATAAAGATGGATACCCAGATTTCAGATTATGTGTTACCTTTTGTAATTCGTGACATTTTTGGAAATGAATATGGACAATTTGAGAAACACAAGGAAAAATTTTGGGGACTATTTTATTTCTACAAAGAAAAAATTATGGAAGATATAGATAGAATGAATGTGGAGTTACCACTTTGATTAAAATGAGAATGGTTATATTTCATATAAAGTATTGTGAAATTTAGAAAGGACGGGTTATGGAAACAAAGCCAAGAATTTTATATTTACAAAAGATTTTACTGGAAAGAACAGATGAAGAAAATCCTCTTTCCACAACACAGTTAATCAATATATTGAATGATGAAT
>URKY01000115.1 GCA_900548465.1 uncultured Eubacterium sp. | reverse complement strand
TCTACACTCTTTCCCTACACGACGCTCTTCCGATCTGATTAATATGATAATAATCAATCTCTTCCACATTATGTATCTTATTCAATATTACCATTACCGCAGAACTTCCAAAAAAGAATAATGACCATATTCCTAATGGAATTAGCAATCTTATTCGTTCTTTTGACAGTTTTTCAAAGTCTCTTATCTCAGCTTTTACATTCATTTTATCATCACCTTTAATTAATCAACTAATATAAATGTTTTCTTTATGTTTCACCTGAATTTTTAGGTCAAAATTTTTGATAATATTTGGATATTATAAACATTCAGATTATCCCTACAAACTAAATTTGCAGCTTATATTCTATCACAATTTCAATTTTCTCACCACAAACGAATTACCAATGAAAAGCAAAAAGATTTTTAAAATTTTGACAAAATCTTAGGGAACTCTATATATGGTTCCTTAAAGCACAAATGGGAAATGATTTTTTTTACGAATCATTTCCCCATAAAACAATTTATTAAATTTAAAATAGTCAACACTATAGTTTTTATCAATAACATTACTACTTATTTTTGTAATTTATATACTGCAATTATAACATCACCATCTTTTTCTTTTGGTATGTCTTTTATTACTTCTGATACCTTACATATTTTTGCTGAAACTCCTATTTTCTTTGATTCTGTAGTTCCATCATTATATGTTACAGTGCATGTAATAGATATATTCTTGTAAAATTCATCATATATTTCTTTTATCTTTGCTTCTGTTCTTTCACCTATATAACGTGACAATTTTTTTATTTTTTCAAACTGCTCTTTAGAAAGATTATCAGATGAGTTAGCAATTGCAATATAAGTTTTTTTCGCTGTTTGCTTGTTATAGTCTAATGTAAATGATTTATACTGTGCACTTTCATTTGCACCTTTCCACTCTGTCCATGTTGTATTTAAAGGATGGTCTGCTTTTTCCCCGTCAATAATAATATTGTCGGATTTATCATAGCTTATATTGAATACTCCACCTTCAATACTGTAAGTTATTTCCTTAATATTATCTCCATAACATGTTACTTGAAATTCCTTGTCGAATCCTACTGCACCTTTATCACCTTCACTCATTCCACTACCAATTCCACGTGAGTCGAAAGTGCCAACTCCATTTTTATAATCTAAAGTTTGAGCATTAACTTCAATAGAAAAGCTATTCATAGGCGACATTCCTTGATTGCCCTTATTCCAAGCATTTCCTAAATTTCCAACACCAATTGCCAATGCCATGCATGCAGCTACTGCTACTGCTAGCTTTAAAAAGATTCTTTTCTTCATATTTCTGCTTTTGAACAACTCTTTTATTTCAGCAGTTTTCTCTTCTGCCGGATTAATCTTATCCAGTGCACTTTTATAATCGTTATTCATTATTAACCTCCATTATCTCTTTTAATTTCTTTCGAGCTCGAGTTAGTTTTGAATTAACTGTATTCTGTTTCTGTTGCAAAATTTTTGCAATTTCCTTTATCTTGTATCCTTCATAATAATAAAGATAAAGAATGGTTCGGTCTTCTTGCTCTAACAGAAATAATTCCTCTAGAATACCTCTTTCATTGTCCGTAAATTCTATTTCCAAATCATCTATTGGAACTACATTCTGTTTTGCAAGGGACTTTTTGTGATTTATGCATAAATTAATTGTTACTCTGATCAGCCAGGCTTTAATATGCTCTTCATCAATGAATATACTTTTTTTGCTTATGAACTGCACAAATACATCTTGCATGATATCTTCTGCATCATGAATGTTATATACATTTTGATATGCGATTCGATATATCATAGAAGAGTATTTATCAACTATTTCATTAAACGTTTCTTCTCTTTGAATGTTCAGCATCTTAACTCCTTTCATTAAATAACACAATTTATTATACAGTTTTAGTGCATGTTAAGAAAAAATTTTTTATTTATTTTTTAATTATTTAATTTTTATTTTTTCATAATCAATCTCTTCCTCGTTTACAACATCCATTAACACATTCGCCAACGAATACTCAATTTTGTCAGGTTCATCAATTCCAAGACTTACTGTCATGCTTCCCTGTGGGTCCGCATCAATTAAAAGAACTCTTTTTCCCTTTCTTGCAATTCCTATCCCTAAATTAACTGTTGTAGTTGTTTTTCCTACTCCACCCTTCTGATTTGCTATTGCAATTACCTTACACATTTCTTTCTTCCTCCTTATACATTTTTTAG
>URKY01000114.1 GCA_900548465.1 uncultured Eubacterium sp. | reverse complement strand
AAGAAATGCGAGGTTATGCAACAATGATAAAAGTACTCTTTATCTGCCACGGCAATGTCCTGTGACATTTGAATAATACGTTGCACATCGCGGCAAAACGCGGCATATCTTGCTTTTTCCAATAACACGTGACTACTGTTTTACTACGAATGACGGAATGCAAATAGTATATCTGTAGTATGTTTCGTTAAATAGTTATGAGCTCTGGCATTTTGCCGGAGCTTCTTATCGTTAAAAGGTTCTCTGATATAGATACAAGATAGGTAGCAAAACATGGCAAATCAGTGCATTTCTAGGCATTGGTGAAATCGTTAAATTGTTAGGAGTAATCGTTAAAATGTTGTGATATATCGTTAAATTGTTAGGGCAATCGTTAAAAGATTGAAGTAATCGTTAAAAGGTATCTTTTTGTTGAAACTATTCCTCCGTGGGAATATAATAAAAATGAGATATTCATGCAAATGAAAAGAGGTGTTGGTATATGAAAGTAAGTGGAAAATTATCATATAAATCTGCAATTATTGTGAATGATGTATTTTTTAAGGACATAGATGAATTATTAAGAGAATATTTTGAAAAACCTAAATATTCTGCACAACTTATAAATGGTGATGAGGTTGAGTTTGAATCTGTTTCAGAATTAATATCATATGACAATTTTTCTAACCGTGCTATAAAGACAATGAGAATTGGATTTGGAATAGGAAACTATATTAGGATTGAACCATCAATGGCATTCATTAATGGATATAAATCTACGTTAGAAATGGATTTTGAAGTTGAAAATAATGACAAATCAGAGGAAATAAAAAGAAAAGTAAATGACCTTTGTGATAAGCATAAACAATCATTTATGTACACGGCAGCATCTAAATTCACTTTAATGCACATCTGTATTTTGTTGGGGGGTTTAAGTTTTATTTCGAACTTGAACGTATTAATTACACATAAAACAGATGATGGAACGATGTCTAATTCAACTATAGTAGCTGCCGTCACAGTTGGAGTAGTGATTATGCTGTTGATTAGTGCGGCACTGTCATGGATAATAAAGCAATATTTTCCTGCTATCGTTTTTTACTTAGGTGAAAATATAAAAAGTGTTGAAAAGAAGTCGAAAACTAAAAGTAATATATTCTGGTGTATCATTGTAGCAGGAATAGTTTCTGCTATTGTTTCATCATTTTTTAATTAAAGGTAGATTAACTTAAGGTATTTGTAATATTGGAGGCATTATATGGAATTATTATCAACTTCAGAAATTGCAGAAAAATGGAATGTTTCGAGAAGAAGAGTAACAACCTTATGTATAGAGGGGCGTATAGAAGGTGCTGTACATAAGGGAAATATGTGGCTTGTTCCAGAAGATGCCAAGAAACCAACGGATCCGAGAAAAAGTACCTGTAAAGGGGGTAAATAGATATGGCAGTATTAAGTAAAAAGCAAATGTCAGAAGAAGACATTAAGTTAAACTTTATAACACCAGCGATTCAATCAAACTGGCAAGGTCATATCACAATGGAGACCAAGATAACAGATGGTCGTATCAATATTAAAGGCAACATTGTGGCACGTAGTAAGCCTAAATTTGCCGATTATATGCTTTATTTGAATGATGGTAAGCCGATTGCTGTTGTAGAGGCAAAGGACAACAATCATTCGGTTTCTCACGGTTTGCAACAGGCAATGACTTATGCTCAGATGATGGACTTGCCTTTTGCGTATGCATCAAATGGTGACACTTTTTATGAGCATGATTTCTTAACTGGAAAAGAGACATTGATTGAATTAGATAAGTTCCCAAGTCAGGAAGAACTTATTGCTAGATATTATGCAGAATTAAATGGTGGAACTCTTACCATTTTGCGACCAATTAATAAAATAGTTATCCAACAAGGGTGTGTCCTGCACACCCTTTCGTTAGATTTGACCCCCTGGGTGCAAAAATGAACCCCCTAAAATGGCTCAATGGTTTCAAATGCACCCACCAAAATCAGAGTAGTAACACACTTTATTTTGACTACGTTTCTACTACGAATGAGTGTATCGATTTGCCTTATATTGCCACGATATGTCAAGATATGTACGAAAAATCAATGTCGCTTGGCATTGTAACAATACCTTGTACATTTTTGAAAGTGGCAAAACACGGCAAATTACGGCAAAATAAGGTTTTTTAGGAGGAAAAAACATGAGTATTCGCGTGCTCTTTATCTGCCACGGCACTACCTTAGCAAAATTCTGAAAAACCTTGATTTTAC
>URKY01000113.1 GCA_900548465.1 uncultured Eubacterium sp. | reverse complement strand
GTAGAGATTCCGAGTCTAAGAGACTTGGTGCTAAGAGAGCTGACGGACAGTTTGTTAAAGCTGGAAACATTCTCTATAGACAGCGTGGAACAAAGATTCACCCTGGCGTAAATGTTGGACGCGGTGGTGATGACACATTATTTGCTACATCTGATGGAATCGTAAGATTTGAAAGAAAAGGCAGAGACAAAAAGCAGGTTTCTGTATATCCTGTAGCTGAATAATTAAAAACAAACACTAGTAGGCTTCAAGTCAGATATGATTTGAAGCCTATTTTATAATATTGGAGGATTATTATGTTTGCAGATTTTGCAAAAATATTTATAAAGTCCGGAAAAGGTGGCGACGGCCACGTTTCCTTTAGACGTGAAATATATGTTCCTAATGGCGGTCCTAATGGTGGTGACGGCGGAAAAGGCGGAGATGTTATTTTTGAAGTTGATAAGGGATTGAACACCTTATACGAATTCAGACATAAACACAATTTTCATGCTGAGCCGGGACAGGAAGGTGGAAAACAGAATAAAACCGGAAAAAACGGTGCCGACCTTATAATAAAAGTTCCTGAGGGAACTATCATCAGAGAAGCAACCACAGGAAAAATTGTTGCTGACATGAGTGGCGATAACAAAAGAATGATCATATTAAAAGGTGGACGTGGTGGAAAAGGTAACCAGCACTATGCAACAGCTACAATGCAGGCACCTAATTATGCCCAGCCGGGACAGAAAAGCATGGAATTAGATGTTACACTTGAACTAAAGAGTATTGCTGACGTAGGTCTTGTTGGTTTTCCTAATGTTGGAAAGTCCACACTTCTTTCAAGAGTAACAAATGCCGATCCCAAAATTGCAAATTATCACTTCACAACACTGAATCCAAATCTTGGTGTTGTTGATTTGGATGGTGGTAAAGGCTTTGTAATTGCCGACATTCCCGGACTTATAGAAGGGGCTTCAGAAGGTATTGGTCTTGGTCATAAATTCCTTAAACACATTGAAAGAACGAAAGTCATTATTCATATGATTGACGCTGCATCTGTTGAAGGACGTGACCCAATTGCAGACATTAAAGCCATCAACAACGAATTAGAAAAATACAACCCTGATCTATTAAAAAGACCACAGGTTATTGCAGCCAATAAAATAGATGCAATTTATGGGGATACCAACGAAATTATTGACAATATCAAAGCTGAATTTGAGCCTGATATTAAAGTATTTCCTATTTCAGCCGTTAGTGGAAAAGGGTTAAAGGAATTATTATATTATGTAAGAGAATTATTGAATCAGTTTGATGACACCCCTGTTGTATATGAACAGGAATATAATCCTGAAGATTACCAGATTACAACTGAACTTCCTTATACAGTAGAAAAACTTGAAGAGGGATTATATTCAGTTGAAGGACCTCGAATTGAAAGAATGCTTGGATATACAAATCTTGATTCTGAGAAAGGATTTATTTTCTTCCAGAAATTTATGAAGGATAACGGCATTCTTGATGAATTGGAAAATTTAGGTATTCAGGATGGAGATACAGTTAAGATATACGGTCATCAGTTTGATTATTATAAATAGAAAGGCAATTAGTTATGAACAGTAAACAAAGAGCTTATTTAAGAAAAATTTCCGCAATGATGGAACCGATTTTTCAGGTAGGAAAATCATCAATAACACCTGAGTTTACCGCTGCCATCGATGAAGCTTTGGAAAAAAGAGAATTAATCAAAATAAATGTATTAAAAAACTGTTTTTACGAACCAAAGGAGATTGCATCTGTATTGGCAGACAGAACAAGATCTACAATTGTTCACGTAATTGGACGAAAAATAGTTCTATACAGACCTGCAAAAGATGAGAAAGACAGAAAGATAATTCTACCATAACGGAGGCATAAAAAATCAATATGAAGATAGGAATTTTAGGTGGAACATTTGACCCAATACACAATACTCATATATCAATGGCAAGAGAGGCATTGTCACAGCTAAATCTGGACAAAGTATTTCTCATGCCATCATTTTGCCCGCCTCACAAAAATTCAAGTCTTGTTACCAATGAGCGCCATAGAGTAAATATGGTAAAGCTTGCTGTGGCAGGTCTTGATAATATTTCCTATTCGGATTTCGAGTTAAAGAACCGCTTAAGTTATACAGCAGACACACTTACTGCTTTAAAACAACAACATCCAAAGGATGAATTGTTTTTTATAATAGGGGGAGATTCTATTTCAACCTTTATAAGCTGGTATCATCCTGAAATTATATTGGAGAAAGCCAATCTCGTGGTTGTAAAAAGAAATGACGTAACTTTATCTGC
>URKY01000112.1 GCA_900548465.1 uncultured Eubacterium sp. | reverse complement strand
TATAAGCAGAGGATAGGAACTTTGCGGCCATGATGCTGTTTTTGATAATGATACTTCCGGCAATAGTCCGGTCTGAAGAAGATGGTGCAATTCCAATGGGGCCACACCTGATGGCCACTTGCAGGATTATTTTAAATGTCTGCCAATAAAAGGACATTTTTAATAGGAAGTGTTTTTTTATTGGTAGACATATCAGGTAAGTGATAGAGGAGGTTATTTAAATTGCAGCAAAAGGTTAACAGAAAGAAATTTGTTCGTTATAAAGAGGGTGCAGAGATGTACAGTATGTGCCAAACTAAATTTGAAAAGATGGCGAAAGATGCCCATGCAGTTTATAAGCTGGATAAATTAGTTCTTGTAAACTGTGAAATATTTGAAGCATATTTGGAAACTTTTCGTTTAGAAGATTAAAGAGTTTTTGTATGACAGAAAAAGCTTGACTTATTGTAAAACAAAAAGTATAATAAGTATAGGTTATGAAGGAGGTGCATATGAGTGGCAAAAATGGGGCGGCCCAAGGCAGAATCCCCAAAACAAAAACTTGTGAGCGTTAGGCTGACAAAAGAAGAACACGAAAAATTATCAGAATATGCACAACAGCGTAATCTGACATTAACACAAGCTGTTAAAAGAGGTATTGAATCATTATACAATACCGTAAGTTAGCATACAGAATCTCTTTACTATGTAAAAATAGGAAAGAGGTAGAAAGTGGCTAAAGCAAGAAAAGATAACAAAGGCAGAGCGTTGCGAAAAGGCGAAAGTCAGCGGAAATCCGATAATATGTATATATATGTGTATGTTGATCCTTTTGGAAAACGAAGATATAAGTATTCAATGGATTTGATAAAGCTGAGAGAAATAGAAAAGAGCCTGATTAAAGATCAACTGGATGGACTGGATGTATATGCAGCAGGAAAAGCGGATCTAAATTTTGTGTTTGACAGGTATATTTCAACGAAAACTGATTTAAGGCGAACTACATATACCAATTATACTTATATGTATGATCGTTTTGTCAGACCAGAATTTGGAAAGAAGAAAATAGGTACGATTAAATATTCTGATGTATTGTATTTTTATCTTCATTTGATAAATGAAAAACATTTACAGATCAATACACTGGAAATAATTCATACGGTGCTTCATCCAACGTTTCAGCTTGCTGTCCGGGATGAAATTATCCGCAATAATCCATCTGCTGGTGTAATGGCAGAAATAAAGAAGAAGCCAGGGAAAAATCACGGCGTTCGGCATGCATTAACGGTAGAGCAGCAAAGGGCATTTATGAATTATATGGCAAATAATCCTGTGTTTTGCAAATGGACACCCTTATTTACAGTATTACTTGGAACTGGATGTCGGATAGGAGAAGTAATAGGTCTCCGATGGGAAGATATTGATATGGAAAAACGTCTGATTGACGTTAATCATAGCGTAACCTATTATGCCAGAAAAACAGATACAAGAAAATGTGAATTTGCTGTTTCTTTGCCAAAAACGGAGGCAGGTATTCGAGTGATTCCTATGATGGATGCTGTATATGAAGCTTTTCGAGAGGAATATGAATACCAGCAGGAGAATGGTTTTAACGTGATAGAACTTGATGGTATGACCGGATTCATCTTTAGTAACCGGTTTGGAAATCTTCATAATCCACAGTCAATCAATAGAACTATTCGACGTATATCGGAAAGTTATAATGCAGAGGAAGTGTTAAAGGCTAAAAAGGAAAGGCGCCAGCCAGTTATAATTCCACACTTTTCGTGTCATCATCTTAGACATACTTTTTGTACAAGATTCTGCGAAAATGAAACGAACATTAAAGTGATTCAGGCAGTTATGGGCCATGCAAACATTGAAACAACTATGGACATATATGCTGAAGTCACAGATATGAAAAAAACAGAGGCAATAGAAAAACTATCACACAAGCTTGATGTATTTTAGGAAAAGTTCTTTAGGAACTTTTCATGTACAACAAAGAAGTGTGGTATACAACAAAACTACAATAAATCCTGATTTTTAGATACTGAATAATACAGCATAATAAGGTATCATATTAGAGGGAAAAACCTTGAATACAGGATAATACGGAATAGCACGTTATCTCGTGCAACTTTCCCGACAATGAAGAGCCTTGACTCCGACAAGAATGCATCCAAAGCAGATGCTGACGAAGCTCCGGCTGCTAACGACAACAACGGATTCTTTACTCCGAATGAGAAAATCAATTTCTCTAATGTAAAGATTGAGCCACTGTTTGAAGAGGCAGTTGATTTCGATACATTCAGCAAATCTGATTTCCGTGCCGTAAAGGTTAAAGAGT
>URKY01000111.1 GCA_900548465.1 uncultured Eubacterium sp. | reverse complement strand
ATGCATTCTTGCTATATTGTCAAATATATTTTTTACAAAACTACATTGCAAAAGTAAATTAGACTTTTTTAGCCATTTTCAGTTGTCAAAGTACAGGTTTAATTTTTCATCCTTAAATGAAAAACTCAGTGCAAAATCAAAAGGTTTTCTAATACATTAAACATTGTATTTTCTGTTTTTCTGGTATTTTATGTGATATAATCCGATTAAAACTGTTGAAAAACGCTTAATTGTTTACATGCCAAAATAGCGGCTCGCATTTTCTTCTGCAAAAGTTAATGCAACCCACTTCATATTGATTATGGATGATTAACTATCTGCTTTTCATTCTTATTCTTTACTAAGTAACTTTGGTCTTAAACATATCTCGTCTGCGGCGACTGGTGACATGTTAAGCATTTCCAACAGTTTTTTCATTTCTTCAGTTTCTACAAGATCGTATGGACTTTTGTATTCAAGTCCTGGTCTCGTTGTACTGTTGATATGATTTGCGATCAGTGTCATATCTTCCTGGGTATATCCCTTAAAAGTCTTACCTCTTGGAATGACATATCTTATAAATTCATGATTCTTTTCGATGTGAGGTTTCTGCCATGATGCCTGTGGATCACAATAAAAAATTTTAGTCCTTGGTGAACCACTCTTTGTATATTCGAGAGCTAATGCATTCTTGAAACATCTTCCATTATCAGTAAGTATCACCGGAAAAAGCTTTCTAAATCTTTTAACACCTAATGCCTTTGTAAGCTTATCAAATACCTCTATTACCGGATCCATTGCTTCTTCTTCAATCAGTATCATTAGCATTACAGAATTACTATTAAACATGATTGTAAGAAGTACCTGTTCCTTTGTTCTAAGTCCTCTAACAGTGTCCATTTCAACCACAGGTGCATCCGGATGTTCCTCCATATACTTTTGAAAGTCTTCATAAGTTCTTCCCTGTCTGTAATTGAACTTGTTACACTTTATTTCAGTCTGCTTTTTTCGACGCTTTTTAT
This sequence comes from uncultured Eubacterium sp., assembly GCA_900548465.1. Lineage (GTDB taxonomy): Bacteria > Bacillota > Clostridia > Lachnospirales > Lachnospiraceae > Eubacterium_G. The sequence continues at coordinate 1,372 of URKY01000111.1, read as the reverse complement.
ATTTTACTTTACGCCTAAGATCCAGGTTACTTATGGTCAATTCTCCAGCATCGATATAGTTGTAAATACTTCTTTCAGATACTTTTATTTCATCACCATGTGTATTACATATATGTGATAATGGCTGTCCTTGACGAATAAGCGGTGACAAAATTTCATCTAATGTCTGGAGTTCTTCTTGACTAAGTCTTATTCCCTCACGCGACTCTGAACGAACCTTTTTCGCCTTTGCATCCGCCTTTTCCGCAAGATAATAGAACTTGTTATACTTACATGCTTTCTTATTCTTTTCACTGCATGAATCGCATACAAATGGTGCCCTTTCTGTTTTTTTACAAGTATGTGTAATGCACCTGTCACAATACCCTGTACAATCATGCTCCATACAAGTCCAACATCTCTTGCTGCAGTACTCATCTCCGCAAAGACCTGTCTTTCTACAACTTGGCGGATAAATACAATCCGTCCCATAAGAATACGGTGTCTTTACCATTATTCTGTTCTGCTTCACTTCTCTGGTAACACTTGATGTGCTTCTACCAATTTCTTTAGCTATCTGACTAAAAGATTTCTTGGCATAAATGCCAGCTTCAATTCTCACTCTTTCTTTAAAAGTTATTCGATTGTAATTACTCATTTGACTCCTAACCGCAGATAGTAATCACATCGAATCATATCACATAAAATACCTCCTTCTGCAAAAGTTATTGCAACAGATTTCTCTATTTCATAACTTTTTTGTTGCGTTAAGTTTTTCAATTAGCTTTCTTTTTATATATCATAATGCGTTTTCTTCTCCCCAATCACATATTGCGTTAAGTATTGGAATCAGTGATTTGCCACGTTCAGTTAAACTATATTCCACCTTAGGTGGTATTTGCGGATATTCTTTTCTATGAATTAGTTTATCAGCTTCCAGTTCTTTTAATGTTGCACTTAATGTTTTGTAGGAAATCGCTTCAATGTACTTTTTCATTTCATTAAATCGGACAATGCCAAATTCTGCTAAAACATATAATATGGTCATTTTATATTTTCCGTTAATCAATGACAACGTATAGCTAAATCCTGTACTTCTGAAACATTCATTTGAAATAATCCGTTCACTCATTTTATACTTTCCTTTCTGATAGTTTATAACCCTTATGTTAGTATCGCACTTAAATGTGCGTACTTGCTTTTAGTTCCATTCTTGCTATAATGATAATATCTTGTATGGGAAAAGTCAATCTCACAATCAAAGGAGGATAATTTTATGAGCAAAAAAATAGTTGTAATCACAGGCAGCCCCCGTAAAAAAGGAAACAGCTTTGCCATGACAGAGGCTTTTATCAAGGCGGCAGAAAAAAAAGGGCATACAATAACCCGGGTT
>URKY01000110.1 GCA_900548465.1 uncultured Eubacterium sp. | reverse complement strand
TGCGCCTCATCTATCAACACATCCTCCATATACTTTGCCTCTGTTTGTGCAGCCTGAGCCGGCATAGCTCCTTTACACCCTGAAATTGTTCCAAACAAAAGTGTAACTACTGCTGCTTTAATAAATAATTTCTTCATAGATAATGACCTCCTTGTATACCATTATTTTACATTAATATATTCGCCCTCTCCGGGAGTAAAGCTAATAACTCCTAACCTACAAGCTCTATCCAAATCGTTATACTCCCAGCGTACATGTTTTGAAAAATATGCCAATCTTGTCTCCTCACAAAATATACTTTTTTCATCGTATTTTCTCGCAGCATACATTGCTTCTGGAAATGCAACATCCGTCATTTGTGCAGCAAAATGTCTCAGTATATTATTTGAAACCTCCTTTGCAGCATTATATCTTTCAGAATAAAATTGAGCATTATCTTCATAACCACTTCCCAAATATTTTTTAATTTTATTGAACATCATGCCTTGTTGGATTTTTTGGCTAAACTCATTCCAATATGCCTTGTTTATCATTTGTTCTTTAGTTATTTCTCCTTTTGTAATACAATCCTTTGGGACTTGCGTTTTATGCGCATAAGTATCTCCCACTAAATGCATAAGCATTCCTAATATGCGAAGACCTTTTTGTTGATATTCTGGAATATTCGCTCTAGTTGCAATAGGCGTGCTGCTTGACGTCATGTATACTATTGCTTTTTTTAAATTCTTAGAATATTTTTGATTTAAATCTGGATAATCCGTATATGGAGAGTATGGTAGGCTATTACAACAACTTGTTACATCTGATGATGTATAGACTCCTCTGCATACCCGATATAAATATCTCATAGTAGATATATAATTATATCTTCCATGAAGAATATTATCTGTAGCTTCTCTAAAGTAATATAATGAAGCTTCTTCATTTGTTCCATGGTCAATAATCCCATCCACTTTTGCGCAAGCATCCTTTATAATAACCATTTCATCAGAAGTAAAACCAACCTCAAGTCCTGGTAACCCATTGGCATCATCAATTAATTTTTGATGGCCCTCACTACTCCATTGTCCCTCTACTAATGCTACTTCATCAAAAACTTTTACAGCCTCTCGATTTTCCAAGTCATTAACAATCTCTGTACTCATTGTTTCAACCGCATTTTCTCTATAATTCTCTTCATATTGCTTGTAATGTTCCAATGCATATTTTACATCAATCAATCCATTTCCAAACTTATTATCTTCACCAAGACTTCTTGAAGACTCTGCCAACACAGTACGAATAAACTGACTTTTCTTATTTAAATCTTGTTGCCATATAATTGCCGCAGCTCCTGTTACATGCGCCACAGATAAACTTGTTCCTCCTGCGACTAGTGTACCACCAAATGCTCCATCTGTCAATATTTGACTTCCTGGTGCCACTAACTCGATTTCCGTTCCTGTTGCACTTTCCTTCGTTAATTCTGCATTTTTATCAACACTTCCCACTGCAATTACCTGTTCAAAAGCCGCTGGATATTCCACCTTACTATTATTTCCCCCATTTCCAGCTGAAGCCAATAGTAATATTCCCGCTTTTTCTGCATCGCATATAGCTTGTTCAAGTGCAACTGAATAAGTATCTGTTCCAAAGCTCATATTTATAATATCCATATGATTGTCAATACACCAATAAATTCCTTCAATTACTCGATCTAATGTTGCTGTATTGTTAGCATCTAATACGCGCACAGAATACAAATTTGCCTTGGGAGCAATATCCGCTACAATTCCCGCTACACTTGTTCCATGACTTGTTATATCTTCATAGTATGGTGCAATATTTTTTTCATCATCCACAAGATTAACCCTTTCAACAACATTTACATCTTGTGAATAATCCACCCCTGAATCCATAATAGCAACTTTAATTTTGCTATTTTTTTCTTGGTCAATAACCTTCTTTGTTGCTCCAATCATTTGCATATTCCAGTTATCCGCATCAGGATCTTTTGCATCCTTTTTGTTTACCACTTCATTATTTGTCCCGCTTGCCGAAAATTCTATATTAGTTTCTATGTCTGAAACACCCTTTATAGATTGTAACTCATCCTTCTGTCTCTCTGTCAATCCAATATAAATAGATTTTTTTCCTGTAATATCATATGTATGATAGTCTTCTACGATATTTTCTTTATATTGTTTTTTAATTTTATTAAAATCCTTTTCATTATCTACTGTGAGTACATACTCTTTAACCGTATCTTTTGCAGATATAAATTCTGCCTTTCCTTGCATCAAACGTGTTGCAGTCATTGCACAAAGCAATCCAATTGCAACCATTCTTTGTAAATTTTTCTTCATAGTCTTGTTCTCCTTTTTACAATTTAAACTTGGCTGAAAAACCAGCCGCTTTTTCCAGTTTCCTGATTCACTTGAACCT
>URKY01000109.1 GCA_900548465.1 uncultured Eubacterium sp. | reverse complement strand
AAGCAAGCCGGATTAATCTTGTTTGCATGAAAGTAATCTCTGTTTTCTCACTCATTATGAATCCTCCTCATTTTTCTTTGTCAATAAAACTGGAATTGACATAACTCACTTAGATTGCTTATGCCAAGCATATAAGTAGATAGCAAGGAACACTCCCGCAAAGCAACTAATGATTATGCCTGCAATCAAAGCAGGATAATAACTTGTAATCAAGCCTGTATCTGCTGTTACGATGAGGATAATGCCAATAACGAATGCTATAACATAGATAATGGGCATAAACTTTTTCATAAAATCACCTCCTCGTCAACTTTCGATTTCTTAGTTTCAAAAACTTGAAGTTAACAAACAAGCTCATTTTTTGCTCATTAAACACTTCTTAAATATCCAACTTACAGTAGCTCCAATAACAAAACCTATACTCTCTGTTGTTAAATCACCCTTTAAAGTATCTAGTGCAAATCCTACAACAGCACCTACATACCAATTACTAAAAAGTTTGGCTAATGTTAAAGTATCTTCTTCGTCATTTTTATTTTCATTATGATGTTCTTTGTTCATTTATTCGTTACTCCCTTTGAAAATCCCGAGTTGTTAAAGTCAACAAGTCGAAATTTGTCACCTTCTACATATTGTATTTCCAAAGACAATAATTATCACAACATCAGCTAAAATAATACCCAATGCAATATACACAAAAAATGCCGGTAAAATATTTTCAAACACTCCCATAATTAATAGAAGAATTGCTATAACAGACATTCCAATTCCCATTGTTCTGCATAGTTTTTTTTCATTATATTTTGCCTTTTCTTCTTTGGAAGCTGTATTATATCCGGAAATCAACCAACTTCCATGTCCAGAAATCAAAACTATGGAAAGTACAGCAAATATTATAAATCCAACATATACTACCCAGTCTGGTCCGGTTGATAAGTCTACCAGTTTCATTTGTATAACACCTCCCACCAAATTCCGATTATCGTTCTCTTTTATGCCGTTCAATAAGCAAGAAAGCAAAAAGAACCAACCATAATCCCCAAGCAATTAAACATCCAATCCCAACAAATTGAATGTCTATTACTGCTCCAATCAAAAAAGGAATTGCCATATACATCATTCTTTTTCCATAGTCTTTGCACATCTGAATCTCATCGTATTTTTTACGTTCTTCCGTAGATCTCATATTATAACCAGATAAAAAGTTTGTTGCTTTTCCGTTAGATTTATAAAATAAAATACCAATTATAAACATAATTGCAGACATACCCATGTCAAATAGAACACAAAACATCTTTTCCATCTCCTTACTCAAATTAGCATTGAACAATCTATGCAGTCTGTATGAAGCCATTGCTTAATTGTTCTTTATATATTTCTAACTTTTTTTGAATACCATCTTTCATTTTCAAAACTCCCCTAATTGGAATTTGATAAATGCCATGCTGGCTGATATTTCCTAATGTATTCTTTAAATATTATCAGGATAAAACGCACGATACCTTGTTTCTTTTATTTGCTAATTTTCTGTCAATTATACCAAGTACTCCAGATATAATCAGACTTGCAAGTACTGCCCCTAATACCACTGGCTTTACACTTTCTGTTAAATCTCCCCAAAGCAACATTACCATAAATTCTACTCCACCTAAAAGTGTAGAGACCTGAATAATCCTAATAACATATTTCATACCTATATCTCCTTTCATAACTGAAACCACTTTATTTTGACAACTGGAATTTATTCATATTCTGATTCTGAATCATGTACCAGTTCTTCTAGCTCTTTTTCATTTTTAATATCTTCAACAGATTTCTTTCCAGTAATATCCTTATATGCTTCTTTCACACCATTCTTCACTGCCCACTTGATGACGAAATATAATGCTATCAAAATAACAATTGCGGTTCCTCCGCTTATGCCTAATTCATTCCACATGATTCAATCCTCCAAATTCCGATTAGTCTCTTACATTCTATCATATTCTATCCCAAAACTCTATTCTTAGATTGCCAAAGAGCAGCCTTTCGACTGCCCTTTTTACTCACATATATATACTCTCTTTCAGCACAATTTCTTCCGCACATGCCTTTATATTCTTCATCAATCCAACCCATTTCATCTGATCCTGCATTTTCAGTTGTTCCGTCACACCCTGTTTTCCCACCATCTGCTTTACCAAGGTTTCCACCTGCTCTCTGGTCTCCTGATCGACTCGGTTCAGATGTGCTGTTAGTTCCCCCGTCATCAATAAATACTGATATCGTGCCGGTCTATGCACTTTCAGAAACTGTTTTCGCAACATTCCGTATTTACCATATGTCAGTTCTTCCTCATTCACTGCCAGATCCGGCAGGTAATAATCTCCATGCAATGTGTAGCTCAATCCATTACTTTCATCATAAATGTGCTTTTTCATCGTCTTATCTCTCCATTCCTCTATTTTTT
>URKY01000108.1 GCA_900548465.1 uncultured Eubacterium sp. | reverse complement strand
TCAACCTGACTGTTGTGTATGGCGCTGACGTGGATGTGGCAACGATTATAAATGCCGCAAAGCGTTATCCCATGATGTCAGAACATCAAGTAGTAGTCGTTAAGGAAGCGCAGGCCGTGCGTAATATGGAGGAGTTGTCATATTATCTTCAAAAGCCTTTGCTTTCCACTATCTTAGTGATATGCCATAAGCATGGAACTTTAGATCGTAGAAAGAAGTTAGCTGCCGAGGTGGAAAAAACAGGTGTATTGTTTGAGTCTAAAAAAATCAAAGATGCGCAACTTCCCGGTTTTATCGCTTCATATATGAAACGAAAAGGGGTTGATATGGAACCGAAGGCAACTTCTATGCTTGCTGATTTTGTAGGCTCGGATTTAAGTCGTCTGACCGGAGAACTTGAAAAGTTGATTATCACTTTACCTACCGGACAGAAACGTGTTACTCCTGAACAGATAGAAAAGAATATCGGCATAAGTAAAGACTATAATAACTTTGAATTGCGCAGTGCTTTAGTGGAAAAGGATATATTGAAAGCGAACAAAATAATAAAATATTTTGAGGAAAATCCGAAAACTAATCCGATCCAAATGACGCTGTCTCTATTATTTAGCTTTTACTCCAACTTGATGTTGACTTATTATGCGCCGGATAAATCAGAGCAGGGAATTGCAAACATGCTAGGATTAAGAACTCCATGGCAGGCTCGGGATTATATGGCGGCAATGCGAAAATATAGTGGAGTAAAGACGATGCAAATTGTTGGAGAAATACGATATGCTGATGCAAAATCTAAAGGAGTCCAAAACAGTTCTATGACAGATGGGGATATTCTTCGCGAGCTGGTGTTTAAAATTTTGCATTAAGTCGAATTAAGAATTACATATATCATCAGACATATACTTTTACCATAGATAGAAATGGGGAGTATATGTCTTTTTTATATTCCCGCAATTATACTTATCTCAAAAAGTCTTCTCACTATTTTCTGTGATTATTTTTACAAATAAATTTAGTTATTTCATCGTTTTATAGAGTTACTGTTTGGCTAATCACACAAACAGTTTTTTTAATTTTATATTGCCCTATCTTTTCAGAAAATACATTTTCATTAAATCTAAAGCTTGAATTTTTTAACGAGAAAAGTTTACTGATCCTTGAGTTTTATCAAAAAAAGCATTTTAGATTTTGATGCTACCATTTTATAGTGAGAATGGAGATTTTCTCTTTTTCTAAAGCTGCCCATTAATGTCATTTTGATAGTTCAGACTATATTGGATTGTTACAGCATGATTTTTTTCTAGTTTAATAGAAATATAGATTCACTTTATTGGGCTTAAATTCTTGTATATCATTTATTTATGCGAAAAATAAGCCTTCTAGAATCGAAAAAAAATAAATATCTGGAGATTGGTACAGAAATATCGCAAGGATTTGCTTTTTAGAGAAAATTGTAAAGGATGATTAGACAAAAATAGTAATATACATTGGTAAAGTATGGGTTGATTCCTTCCTTTTATTGCTTTTGCAACTATCGATATTTACTTTTGTATATTTGATCTGTTACCAATGTATAAAGTATTAATGTGAATAAGATACAAATGTGATAAAGAGTAAGCATTCACAATAGTGTATTTGTGAAATCACAATACTAATATTACATGTACAAATGTGGTTATATTGCTATTAACAAATAATAGTTTACTATTTATTCACCTGTGAACCAGTGTATTATATATTATTTTATCAATTTGTACTATAAAAGCCTCGCTTGGGTAGTATGTATATTTGTGAATAGTCGCGTTTGGTTTGCAATTGACTTTGTTATATATCTATATATCTGTATTTTATATGTAATTATTCAATTAATGATATATGTTTATATTTACTCTTTTTATTTGAATTACAAACGTAATATTCGAATTGTAGAATGTCGTATACTTTTGTAATATTAATATTTTTATATTTGTGATTTGTTTTTGTGAATCTAAATATTTACCTTTGTATTATCAATGATGTAATACGTATTTTTGTGAATCAGGTGCATAACACATACAATTGTACTAAAAAGAAGGTAGTATGGAAATAAAAGACAGAATCAGAATGATAATGGAGAGAGAAAAAGTTCCTCCTAAAGTTTTTGCTAAAACAATCGGAGTACAACAATCTACTCTCTCTCATATTTTAAATGGCCGGAATAAACCCAGTTTAGATGTCATAATGAAGGTTCATCAAAAGTATGACTATGTAAATCTTGAATGGTTGCTTTATGGAGAGGGCGAAATGATGGTATCTGAAGAAGAGACATCTTTTTCTTCTTCTAATAGCGATTATCTGCCTTCTTTATTCGACGAGAATCTCATAAATTCGTCCAAAGAGCCGGCTATTCCGGAAAATCGCAAGGAAATGCCATTAAAAAACGCTGAAAATTCCCCTAAAGAGATTGTAAAACAAGAGATTAGGTATATAGAAAAGCCTGCCAGGAAAATCA
>URKY01000107.1 GCA_900548465.1 uncultured Eubacterium sp. | reverse complement strand
ATAGAAATGAAGATAAGAATAGGAAAATCTTTTGATAAAGAAACAAATGAAGTCTTTTATCAGCTACAATTTAAATTGGATGGAGAACGGACCTATAACGCATATTCTTATGATGTTTTTAAAGAGGAATCTGACGCAAAAGAAGCTCTTAACAAACATCTAAATGGTGAACGTGAATACACTTATTTTGTGAGTGCTGAAAAAGTTAAAAGAACAATCAAAGGGAACCGCGTAGATGTGAAAAAAGTATTAGCATTTCATGTTATGTCAGCTAAATCAGATTTACCAGGTTCTCGTATCTGGGTGAAAATTAACTAATAAAAAGATAGTAATAAATATGGGAACATTTATTTTTAGACTATGCATTGATAATACACTTTGCTTAGTTACCGCTTTTGATAAAATAGAAGCAGAACACATGTTGGAGAAAAACAAAGGCATCATCTCAAAGGCCGAGTATTATTTTGTTGGGGTAACGAGCGGGGTGATTACTATTAGTAAAGATGGAAATTTAACTTATTAAATATCGGAAATGAGTAAAAAGAGATTTACAGATGACCGTAAACAGCTTTTAATACGGTATAAGATAGATGAAAAAGGATGTGTTTCTTTTATAGACCCCTGCTGCGATGAAATTCCAATTTGCCTTTTCGGTAAAATAATGGAAGCTATATCAAATGTAGAACAAGAATGGAACTGTAGAATTGCTAATAAGGTCGACTCTCTTCTGCCTAATATTACATTCGAGAAACCAACACTCAGATAAGAATAAATATGAAATTCTGTGATTTACCGATTGAAACCCAACAACGATTAAATTGCGAACGATTGAATTTACATAATCGTTCAATTAATAGTGCATACGAAGTGCTATTGTATAATCAACCTGGTACTCGTTATTTTCATGCAAGACGTCATCAAAATTCGTGGTATGATGATAAAGGTAACTATATGCCGTTTGGAGGTGGTTCTGAATGGACGCTGCAATATGGATGTATAGGTTTCTCTCGTAAGAAGCAAGTAATGGGTTACGATTATGTATTATGTCGTGGCAAGACCTATTCTAAGTCTGCAAATGGGACAATTATTCCAGCTGCTGTAAAAACAAAGAAGGAAGTTTTGAGTATAGCAAAAGCGATTGGAATATTGAAAACATTGGTTTAATTAAAGTTGATATACAATATGGGTAAAACAATAGTTAATGAAATCGAGAAATGTACACAATGTCCGCATTGTACAATTCTTCCAGACCCAGAACCGTATGATTGGTTTTGTGACGATGACGTAAAACTCTTCTGTGAAAAATTAAAAAGGACAGTAGCCGCTGCACTTCGACCCTACGAAAGTGACGAAGTTGATATTCCCAGTGATTGTCCTCTGGAATAAAATATAATAATAAGAAATATGAACGAAACATTGGAACAACAAATTAAACGTCTGGAATTCTGTCGTGATTGCATTGACCAGTCTTATAAAGCTGGGAGAGATGAATACAATCGCCTTGAACGGATGATTGAAGAATTGAAAGAAAAACAAAAATAAGAAAACACATAGAAGAAAGAAATGATTATGAACTAAATAATGGAATAATAATTAATGGAGTTTTGCATGAGTTTGTCATACCGAGCGAATCCCCTTGTTTAGAGTGTTCTTTAAAGAATGAGTGTGGTACTTATTTAGGTGATAGGTTGTATTCAGATCCATGCGATGTTTTTAATTCATGTAGTGGAATATTTGTAATACGTGCCAAAGTAAAGATAGAAACGGAGGATTAACTATGGGATTTACAACACCTGTGTTTATACTCAAAAACACACCGGAGCTTCGAGATAAGTTAGTTCGTTTAGGGTATAAAATAGGATATGAAAGGTATATAAACGATGATTTTTTAGCGACAGACAATGATGAGATGTTTGGAATTGATGTTCCATATCCTCCTGAACAATGTAATGGGTATATTCATTGCGGAACTAATGAGGCTTTGTTCCTTGCCATAGCCGCATTGAGAGACGATACTGACGATTCACAATGGTTTGTATATCCTCCTGAAAATATTTGGTTTATATGCGATGACGATGACATCAATTATGCACGAGAAAATATTAAAGATAGTGTACAGGCGGCATGGTTCCATTGTAGTCATAAGGCAACGGTGAAAGAGCTTATAGAACATTTTAAATCTGTTTAGAGAAATGAGTTATGATTTTTTAGGAGACATAGATCGAATAGGCATGGATACCTACAAGCAAGGTGAAGAAGATGCCAAGAAAAGAGCTATAGAAATTCTGGCTTCTGTTTTAGAGAATTGGGTACATGGTGGTGATGCAGACTGTATCATTGCCGAATTTGAAGAAGAACTAATGAAAAAATGATAACGATATGGCACAGTTTACAACACAAGTTGCAACAAGCATAGAGCAGTCGCAACAATTAATAGAGCTAGGTGTAAAACCTGAAACAGCAGATTTGGTATATCGCTGTACAAAATCAAGCACTGATTCATTGGAATGGGAACTACAATTGTGTCCACCATCACTGGAAAACATAGACAACAATGACATTCCAGCATGGAGCTTGGTCCGGTTACTTGAACTGCTTCCTTATGAGATTCCTTGCGACCGACCAAATGTTCTTCACCATCCAGAATTGATTAAGTATGAGGCTGGATATAACTTCTCCGTATGTAGATATACCGTAGATTGTTTTGCCGGTACCCATATCGAGAACAGCCCTTTTGACAGTTGTGTGTCTATGATTAAGTGGCTTATTGCAAAAGGGTATTTTAG
>URKY01000106.1 GCA_900548465.1 uncultured Eubacterium sp. | reverse complement strand
ACATCAACACAATGTGCAAAATAATTTTTCACAAACGCACCTTCTTTCATTTTGAACTGTTCGTTTTTGAACTTTAGTAGTTTACTCTAATCTTCATTTTTTGTCAAGTCATAGCTGATGGTCCAAATTTTTCTCTCAATTTGCTTAATTACTTCTTTAAAGACTTCATCACTCTGCCCTGTTGGATCTGGTAAGCCCCAGTTATCATCAAAATCCTTGCCAATATACGGACATCCCACATCACATCCCATTGAAATAGCAATATCAGGTGTGGGAATTTTGTCATAAGTTTTACTATACTGCGTTTCTTCCATATCAATTCCATATAATTCTTTCATCAATCTGACTGCGTCCTGATTTATCTGCTGTTTTGTTTCCGTACCGCAGGAATAGCACTCAAAATCATTGCCTCTCAAATGATTGCCCAATGCCTCAGCTATCTGGCTCCTGCATGAATTATGAACACAAACAAACGCGATTTTCTTCTTTTCCATTATACTCTGACCTCTTTGAGAATCTTAATAACCTCTTCTTTCTTTAATACTTTGCCAAAGGAAACAACTTTTCCGTCTATCACCAATGCAGGAGTTGTCATTACTCCATAAGAAGCAATTTCTCCCCAGTCTTTGATATGTTCAATAGTTGTATCCATACCTAATTCAGTTAATGCTTCTACTGTCGCATTTTCCAACTGATTACACTTTGCACAACCACCACCAAGAATCTTTACACCCATACTGTTTTTCTTTTCTTCTGCCTTTTTCATTGTCTCAGGTGTGCAAGTTCCACCGCAACAGCATGATGATTTTGTTTCGTCTTTCTTCTTACCTAATCCAAATAATGCCATAATCATTCTCCTTTATATCAAAAAATATTGTAATCCGTTAAATACATAACCAACCACTACAATTCCGATTGCACAGATAGCAATAAAAATTCCAAGAAGTTTTGGTTTAACTGCTTTTCTTAGCATAATCAGAGATGGAAGGCTCAATGTGGTTACTGCCATCATAAAAGATAAAATAGTTCCAAGCTGGGCACCTTTTGCAAGCAAAGCCTCTGCAATCGGTATTGTCCCAAAAATGTCAGCATACATGGGAATTCCGATTAAGGTTGCTAATATTACACCAAAAGGATTATTACTTCCAAGAATACTTTCCACCCATACTTCTGGAATCCAGTTATGAATCAATGCACCAATACCTACACCTACCACAATGTAAGGAAATACTTTTTTGAATGTAGATACTACCTGGTCTTTCGCATATTCCAATCTTTCCTTTTGTGTTAATGTAGGAGAGTCAATATCTACGGCACTTGCATTTCTTACAAAATCCTCCACATAATTTTCTAAATGCATTTTTTCTATGAAGGTACCACCAGCTACTGCAATCACAAGTCCGAACACAACATATACCACTGCAACTTTTGTTCCAAAAATACTCATCAAAAGAATCAAACTGCCAAGATCAACCATAGGAGATGAAATCAAAAAGGAAAAGGTTACTCCTAACGGAAGTCCCGCACTTGTAAATCCTATAAACAATGGAATAGATGAACAGGAACAAAACGGTGTGACCGTTCCAAGCAAAGCCGCTATGCAGTTAGCAGAGATACCTTTAAATCTTCCCATGATTTTCTTACTTCTTTCCGGAGGAAAGTAGCTTTGGATATAGGAAATGATGTAGATTAAAAAGCAGAGCAGCACTGTAATTTTCAGAACATCATAAATGAAAAATTGAATGCTGCCACCCACCCTGGTATTTATATCTAATCCCATCATGGCAAGCACATTTCCTATCAGTTCATTAAGCCACTTCATTCCCAATATCTGATTCTGAATATACTCCCAAATCATGAATTACAACACCCCCCTTGACCATCAGTACAGAATAACCCTTCAATAAACTGTTTATATTCCTTTAATGTTTCACAGTTTAAAGAATAATGACTCCATTTTCCTTCTTTCCGTGCAATTACCAAACCACACTCAGTTAGTATTCTCATATGATGAGAAAGCGTAGGTTGTGTTATTTCAAAAGCCTCCAGGAGCTTACAACCGCATTTTTCTCCCTCTGATAACATCTGGACAATTTGAAGTCTATTGCTATCTCCAAGTGCTTTACAAATAAGAGCAACATCCACAGTATTCATTCCAATCACCTCACATAGATATTTATCTATGCGTTATTATAAGTAACATATAGATGCTTGTCAATGTGTTTTCCAAAAAAAATACGAATCACTCGACTCATATTTTCCTTATGGGCATAAAAATTGAATTTTTGTTTCGTTTTTTATTTTTATCCTCTATATCACGATGCTCTTTTTCTGTAGTATTCGCCACCACAAATTATCTCTCTATACTTTCTTATTTATTTTGAACAAAAATCCCTTTATTTTAGGCACTCTGTGCAATTGATTACTAAGTTACAAACAATGACTCACATTTAATAACGGGCGAAAACTGTGTCTTTTCTGTTCAAAGCACATCGTTTTCCGGTCAGAATGGTGCACGAAATAAAACGTCATCTCTTTTATGAAGGCGAATCTGTGTCCCATTCTTCCCTATGGCTGCTAACCTCTCATGTCTAACAGGATCATCCAGCTATTAATTGAGTCCTAAATTCCTTCGTCCAGCCTTCCCATAGTGGGCGCCGTCTCTGCTCCTTTTCAGGGTCATGCCCTATAATTTATGTCTTAACGGCTTCGCTCTGCTTTGTCATTGCTAGAGAGCACTCCTGTAATCCAGCACCAATCAAACCTTGGCGGACGTTATCTGTTACAGT
>URKY01000105.1 GCA_900548465.1 uncultured Eubacterium sp. | reverse complement strand
ATAAATCCCTATTCATTATTTTCTCCAAAACGTAAGTTTTATATTTCGTTATGTAACAATTATAGGCTAATATAGTATAACTTGATAGGAATGCACTGGGCTTGATATTAAGCGAATCTTATTTTCTGATTTACTGCATCCACCTCAGCCTCTATGCCAAATGGAATGATACATCTTGGTGTTGCATGTCCAATATTTATGTTTGCAACAACTGAGATATTGGGATTATCTATTACATCTACAATAATTTTTTTGTATTCATCAAAATAGAGTTCATTCATTGGCTTACCGCATATCACGCCTGAAACCACATCAAAGACTCCCACCTTTTTTAAGGTCTCTACCATCTTTCTGTAGTGCTTAGGATCCGGTTGTTCTTCACTTGTTTCAAGAAGAAGTATTTTCCCCCTCCAGTCCTCTAAACTAGGGAAAATATTGTATTTTTCGCATAGAGAAATGGTATCTGGATATCTGCTGTTATCAAATATATCATACATACTTTCAAGACAGCCTCCCAGAATCTTTCCTGCAAAAACAGGCTTTCCTTGAAGAAGTTGAAATCCCTCATTTTCATGTTTTGTTCTTTCAGTACCAACTGCACTTTCGGACCAGTCAGTTCTCTCTTCATACCACACATCACTCGGTACAATTTCCTTGATGTTTCCTGTTTTGATTAATTCTTCAAAAAACTTCTTTGTATAAGGCAGCATATCATCTTCCATTTCACATACATCTGCCAAAAATGACTGACCATAAAATGTCCCAAATCCCAACTTATGCAGCATAAGATGATTCATTGTAGTATCTGAAAATCCAAGAAATATTTTTCTCTTTTCTGCTTTTTCAATAGCTTCTTTAAGTTCATTGTTTTTAAACAGATATGGAAGAAGTCGATATGTATCATCTCCGCCAATAGCACAAAGAATCATATCAACTTCTTCATCACATATTGCTGCAAGAAGATCATTTGCCCTCTCCTTTGGATGATTTTTTACATACTCAATTCCCTTCATTGCATGGGGCATAATTTTTACATTCAATCCAAATTGTTCTAATCTTTTAAGCCCTATATTAACTTCATGCTTTACAAAATCTTCACCTATCGTTCCTGCTGAAAGGCTCACAATTGCTACAGTCTTAATCATAACTCTCCTCGCAAACTCGGTTTTATTGTTTTGATAGCTAATCTTCCTTCGCCATCACGCTTACATGGTCTATTCTCTTTTCGTACATCAACGGCACATCCACATTCTTAGATCTTAATAAATCTTTTTAATTGTTCCTGTTATACCATATTCGTTCTGAAAATTTTCCAAATCCTGTGAAGTCCTAATTAACATGACTTCCTCAAATTTTCCCGTACTCAAATTAAGAAATCCTGCCACTTGCTCTCCTGTACAAATACTGCATCGTATCACTGGTTCTTCATAATTTGAATCATATTTTTTTTCGTGTTTAGAAAATTTCCGACTTATTTTTTCTACAAGTTTCATTCTAGCACCTCTTTTCTGTGAATGTATCGGTTAGGTTCTTTTGACAGATGCGTGTTTGAAAATATCCAAAACCATGATTATAACAACAACTGCGCCAACAGGAATCGCCATGCAGCAAAGTAAAAAAGTAATAATATCATTGTCGGGCTTAATCTTATAGCTGCCCTTTGATGTGCGATAAACTTCAACTGAAACTTCATCGCCTCTGCGAATCTTGTCCTGAAATGGCAGGCTGTTTTTTAGCTCGTTCTGAGCGAAAACAAAATAAGTCCTTCCTTTGTAAGTTGTTCCGTCAACAACAAAGGAAACCTTTGTATTGTATTCTGAACGGATTAAGATATCAGCATCATTTTTTTCATCCTTTCGGCGACATTCCTCAACGACAGCATTAACAGTTCTGATATCAGTGGAATTTTTATACTCTTGGTTTTCAATCTTATTAGAAACGATGCCATAGACTCCGGCAACGATTAAGCTAATACCTATCAGAAGACCAAGTAAAGAAATCTTGATATCACCCTTTTTTGAAGAATTTTTTTCCATAATAATCCTCCCTTCATCACCTTCTCAATTAACTATATTGTATCATGTCAATTGTACCACGTCAATTAGTCTGGTATGAAGTAAACTCTTATGTACACAGTCAGATTCTTAAAACATTACTTGAAATGATGCGAGTTGATAATTTCGATTCCATTACAATCAGCCGTTTGACAGCAAAAGCAGAGGTTGGCCGTGCATCCTTTTATCGTAATTATCAAACAAAAGAAGACGTCCTGCGTCAGGAAGCAGAACGTCTTAATTTGGATTATAGAATGGCTCAGACGTGGCATGAAAGAAAGCAGTGCTGAACTTATCGCTATGTTTGAAAATAGTCAATAAACTTTATGTGCCCAAGCAAAGACATTCTGCACGCTATTTTCCCTTAAATTCCTTTTCTACATGGCAATGTTCCTGTTTGCTAACCAATTTACCACCTTCAAAATCCAGTTCAATAATATATGGCATCCAATCTATAATTCGCAAAAAATATTCACATCCATTGTACCTCCTTGTATAATAACATCCCATTCACCTATAACCTTTTTGCCAAATACAGACACCTGATGTTCCCCCCACGTCATTGTGACTGTATGAAAATTATTTTTTTCTGTATTTTTCAATTATACACTGATGTTTCTTGCTGTTTTTATAATAGTTAATTCCAACCAAAAGAATATCACCTGTGTAATTCAAAACCGATTCCGGATATCTTCTATCAAAGTAGGCAGAGTACCACGTCCATAGGAGTTACGCACCGCATGGGCGTGGGTGAATGCCTTTTTGTAACTTATTGGT
>URKY01000104.1 GCA_900548465.1 uncultured Eubacterium sp. | reverse complement strand
TTTAATTTTTTTCCAAGAAATTTTATTTCTTTTATAAGGGCTGTAATATAATCATCCACTAAACTTTTATATTTTGAAATTGGATATGACGTAAATGAGCAATACAGACATGTTGTAGGACAAAACGGTATTCCTACATAAAGACTATATCCCTCTTTATAATTAATTTCTGATAAAATACGTCCCTCACTTTTGGAAATATCCATGGCTAAATTTAGTTTTTCGTCAGAAATAAAATAAGTTTCTTTCATAACTTTTCTTATTTCGTTTTCTGACATTCCCTGCTCCATAAGCATTCCCGGTATTTTCGCTGGTCTTATTCCCGTCAGATTTCCCCATGGCAAAGTATATCCTGTATCTTTTACCATTAAACAATACAAAAGCTTTTTTAAAGCATTTTTTGTATCTCTTCTATCTAAATAATTACAAACTGTATGCTCTTCAAAAAGCTTTTGATTTTTTATATAAATTGCCCCAATGATGGCATTGTCTGAAAATTCCACCTCTAATACTCTGTATGCATCTTCAACCTGACCGTTAATTTTGAAAGAATGTCCAATATAAAATGCCTGTACCAGTGACTGAATATCGTATTCAAATTGTCTCGGATTTATCTGTATATCTATCATTAATAATATACCTTTTCATTGTCAATTTTTGTAGTATCCATATGTCCCGGATATACATCCGTATTCCCCGGAAGTTTAAGAAGTTTTTCCTTAATGGAATTAATAATTGCTGCCTCACTTCCTCCCGGAAAATCAGTTCTTCCACGGCTTGCATGAAACAGTGTATCTCCACTAAATAAAACATTTTCATCAGCAATATAATAACATCCACTCCCCGGAGTATGTCCCGGAGTTAGAATAAATTTAATATCAAAACCTGCAATATTTACATTTTCTCCATCCCTTAAAAATTTGTCTGCACAAATCATTGTAGGCTCTCCAAACATTGATGAAAGATTCGCACGGTTATCAAGAAGTAATCTGTCTTCCACTTCTGAAGCATACACAGGAATATCATAGCGTTTCTTTAGTTTTTCGACTGCTCCTATATGGTCAAAATGACCATGCGTAAGCAAAATAGCCACAGGTTTCATTTCAATGTGAGAAACATTTGCTGAGATTTTTAATTCATCATCTCCCGGATCTACAATAAACCCTTCTTTTGTTTCAGTATTCATACACAAATAACAATTTGTGTAACACTCGCTAACCAGCACACTTCTTATTTTTATTCTAGACATATAATCCTCCTGAATTTTCATATTGCCCAATTGTAATTAACTGCTTGTTCTTTCAATATCAATAATGTTGTCTATTGTCCTTATTTTTGCAATAAGGCTGTTTAATTCATCTGTTCCCTGTATTGCAAAAGTCATTGTTATTGTTGCAATGTCAGACTTACTTGTTCTACTGTTAATACTGTTTACATCAATGTTTCTCTCTGTAAATATTTTTGATAAATCTGTAAGTATACCAACTCTGTTACTAGCATAAATAACAATTTCTGTCATATACTTGCCATCCTGCTGACCTTCATCAGCCGCCCAACTTGCTTCAATAAGTCTTCCCCTTTCAATATCCGGCAGATTCATTATATTTATACAATCTGTTCTGTGAATAGAAACGCCTCTGCCTCTTGTCACAAAGCCAACGATTTCATCGCCCGGTACAGGACTGCAGCATTTTGAAAATCTTACGGCAACATCATCCATTCCCTCTACAATTATACCGCTTTTCTTATTCTCTCTATGCTTTAGTTCAGTCTTTGGATTATTAACCTCATTTAATACATCAGAATCCGTAACCTCAACCTTGTGTTCTTTTTCATATTCATCCACAAGTTTGTTAACAATCTGACCTTCCTTTAGTCCTCCGTGTCCAATGGATGCAACAAGGGAATTCCAATCCTTGTAGCTATATTTAAGCCGTACCTTTTCCATATATTCAGGCTTTAAAATATCGTTTAAAACAATACCTTTAGCCTTACAGTACTTTTCAATAAGTTCACGTCCCTTAACAATGTTCTCTTCTTTGTTTTGTTGTTTAAACCAAATATTAATTTTGTTTTTAGCCTGAGTACTCTGAACAATTTTCAGCCAATCCATACTTGGACCAGAAGAATTATTTGATGTAATAATTTCAACTCTGTCTCCATTCTGGATTTTGTAGTCAATGTTAACCATTTTTCCGTTTACTCTGGCACCAACCATTTTATTTCCTACAGCACTATGAATACTATAAGCAAAATCAATCGGCGTTGAACCACTTGGCAGATTTTTTACATCTCCATTCGGTGTAAAACAGTAAACTCTCTCGGAAAACATATTCAAATCATCTTTTAATAAATTAATGAATTCATGGTTATCCGACATGTCTCTCTGCCATTCAAGTATCTGCCTTAACCATGCAATTTTCTGCTCTTCGTTGTTACCCTCGCCGGTGATATTTTCTTTATATTTCCAATGGGCAGCGATACCATACTCAGCTGTTCTATGCATTTCAAAAGTTCTTATCTGAATCTCAAAAGGCTGACCATTTGGTCCTATAAGAGTCGTATGAAGAGACTGATACATATTCTGTTTTGGCATGGCAATGTAATCTTTAAACCTTCCCGGAACAGGAGTATATTTTTCATGAATTATTCCAAGAGCTCCGTAACATTCCATTACGCTGTCCACAATAATACGGATTGCAAAAACATCATATATTTGGTCTAAGGTTTTATGTTGCATTGTCATTTTTTTGTATATACTGAAATAATGCTTAACACGACCGTCAATAGTAGCCTTAATTCCGGCTTTTTCTATATACCCGGCAACTTCAGTAATGAGATTTTCCATAAACTCTTCTCTATGCTCCAGCCTTTCATGAACACCTTCTACTAATTCTTTATACTTTTCCGGCTC
>URKY01000103.1 GCA_900548465.1 uncultured Eubacterium sp. | reverse complement strand
GAAGTGTGGTAACACATGGAGCTGACTGTTACTAATAGGTCGAGGGCATAACCAAGTAAGGTGGATAGGTAAAGATGTTGAAAAGTTTCTTATATGCAGTTTTGAAGATATATGAAAAAACCCTTGTAATTTTTGTTACTTGGGTTTATTATATATTTGTTATTCCTCGATAGCTCAGTGGTAGAGCATTCGGCTGTTAACCGAAGGGTCGTAGGTTCGAACCCTACTCGGGGAGTTAGTTAACCTGTAAGTATTATGCTTACAGGTTTTTTAGTATACAAAGTAATAATATATTTATTCGGAAAGAAAAATAAATGGTTGGTAGACAGGGGCTGTTTGGAACTATCTACATCTTTTGGGTCAACACTCAATATTGCAGATATAATACCTTTGCGAACCTTTTCATTTTGCATTAATTCTTTAAAACAGAAATCCACAGTCGGAAACATAATAAAATCATCAGAATTCCGTGATTCTGCTACTTGCGTCTTAAGTTTCTGTTTCCCCGCAGTCTGGGTTTTCAATGTTTGCGTTTTTTTGCTGTCTTTCTTTTAGTCATATACTTTCCTCTCATAGTTCAGATGAACACTGTCTGACAGAAAAGTTTTATTTTACAGATATATTAACATATACTTAATATTTATGCTAGTATATTAAGTGAAATTCATCACAATCCTTTAACAGTTTTCATCAGTTTGTTGTTCATCACTTTGGAATCTTGCCTGATGTTATAATAGGCTCCGAAAATGAATGAAGTTAATATAGATACTTTTACAGATAACAAGAATTGTTATCTGCCTTATTGTCGCCGTTTGTACTGTTGTTGTCACCAACATTATTATCAGCTTCCATATTTTTAGTTGTATATAATATTGTCTGGGCAACATTATTTGCTACAATCACAGGAATCATGACCATTGATAAGCGCTATTTGGACAAGGCAGCTACATTGGAACTGACAGGTGTAAAGCGGTTCATGAAAGTAATTCTGCCGGCAGCAAGTCCATCTATTCTGGCCGGTTTTGTAAATTCACTGAGAAGTTCTTTTGTAATGCTTGTATTTGCCGAAATGTATGGTGGCGGTTCAGGTATGGGCTATTTTGTAAAAAAGAATTCTGAACTTGGTGTATTTGCCAATACCTGGGTTGGATTTATCTTTATGGTAATTGTGTTAGTAGTTGTAATGCAGATATTTGAAAAGGTGAAAGAACAGCTGCTTAAATGGACAATTGATTAAAATTAAATGAAGATGAAAATATAGGGAAGTTGTGGTATATGGATGTGTATCACAGCTTCCCTTTTTTAACAAAAGCTAAATGCGTTTCATAAGTTTTAGTGCAACATACGGAAATGTATTTAAAACTCAATTATTGTTCCGGTGCTCAGTTCATGGATTTTTTCGTCAAGTTCTTTTTTGAGAAGTCCGTATGCGATTGTTCCAGTGCAATGCCCAGTGTAGATTTCTTCTACTCCAAGATTCTGTAATTGGGAAGCTACGTCGATGACTTCTAATTCAGGAATCGCAAGAGTATCAAGACCGGAGAGCTTCATCATATGGAAGCCGCCGATGACAGCGTAAACTTTCTGATTCCCCAGTGCCATTTGCACTTCTTTTACAATATTGACGATTCCGCCATGGGAGCAGCTGTTGAGTAAAATCAGTCCTTTTGGAGTTTCGAAAACAAGGCTTTGTTCATGTGCGAAATCATCTGGGACATATTCATCACCAATTTTTCGATACATACAGGCGCGTCTTCCCATTTCGTCCAAATTCTTTGTAAAATGTGGAATTAACCAGACTCCTTTTTCCACCTCGCAGACATGATCTATATATTGAAAACGCTTTTTATAAGTCTCCAATAAATGCGTAGGAATTCCGATATATCTATCAGTATTGTCTGGACGATAATAACAGTTTTCAGCAGAAGTATCCTGCAGATAAACAGGTGCTTTTTCATTTTCCTTAAAGAAAGTTTCGAATCCGCCGGCGTGGTCATAATGTGCGTGTGACAGAAATGCGATGTCAATATCTGCCAGATTGATTCCAAGCTGATGCGCATTGGCGGAAAATGTGTCAGATGCGCCGGTGTCCAGAAGATATTTCATGCCGTTATATTCGATATAGACGGACAGACCGTGCTCAGCACATAAGGAGCATTTGGATGTGTTTTCGATTAAAACAATAACTTTCATAATGTAACCTCCTACATCATTTTCTCTGTGATTATCTGAGCTGTTTTTTGCTTATTATCTAATGCTTTTTTACCAAGTGTCTTGTACACTTCAGCATATAGAAGGTCTATTAAGAAAAGCTGGGCTGTTTTAGTAGCAATAGATCCTCCTTCCATTGGTCCTTCATTAGCACCACATAATAGAACAACGGTAGAATATTGTGCGGCAGGAGTTTTTGCAAATTTAGTAATAAAAACAACTGTTGCTCCGGAAGAGTAACAGATTTTGGCAATTTCAATACAATCTTTTGTGATGCCGGAATTGCAGAAAATAATTGCTAAATCATCATTTCCTAATAAAGCTGCTTGTGTTAACTGAATATGAGCATCAGCATTATAGATTACATTAGGCATAATTTTCATAAATTTATTCTTAAATTCATTTGCACTTGTACCAGAACCGCCAAAGCCAAAGAGATTAATAGTTTTTGAATTAAGAATATAATCAACAACTTCAGGAATTGCATTAAAATTCAGTGTTCTGCAGGTAGTTTCTAATGCTGTTATATAAGCTTGCATAACATTATAAGCAGTGTCCTGACAATTGGTAGTATTGGAAATATTAATTGTATCTTTTGGCATAGAGACTCCATTAGAAGAAGTGCTTACTGCCAGTGAAAGTTTGAAATCTTGATAGCCTTTTAATTCTAAAGTGCGACAGAAACGGAATACACTCGTTTCACCGACACCACAATGCTTAGATAAGTCTGTAATCGTAGATGCTAATGCTTCTTGTGGGGAGGATAAAACGAAGTCGGCAACT
>URKY01000102.1 GCA_900548465.1 uncultured Eubacterium sp. | reverse complement strand
AAGAATTAGAGAAAAACGAAAACTATAAATAAATTTTAGCACTCTCATAATTGACTTTTTATATTTCATATAGTAAATTATAGTGAGTGCTTAAGCTACTGTAGCTCAGTTGGTAGAGCAGCTGATTCGTAATCAGCAGGTCACGTGTTCGAGTCACGCCAGTAGCTCTTTAAAATATTATAAGGAGTATTGTATGGAAGGTCGCATAAAGATATTTGGATTTAGGACAGGAGCAGCATACAAGATGATTCCGGCAATTTTGTATTATGCATTTATGGCATTTTACATTGTTACGGGAATTTATGGTGAGTTAAAATATTACTCTTTTGAAACAATGGATTATGTCCTTATGGTATTTAAATACGTATTCTTTATTATATTGTTCTTTAGTCCACTGATCTTTCTTTCAGATTTTAAATATAGAGACAAATTACCATTATTCAAAAAAAGACAATTGGGATCAACAATTATAGGATTGTTGTTAGTGTGGATGTTTTGTTATTTCATGACCTCGGTTGATTTGATGTGTATGTCAGATACATGGAAGAAATCAAGAGATTCATATAACGAAAAGTTAAGAATTGAAAGAGAAAAGAAATTAAAGGAAATGGAAACCACAACCATTGGTGAAAGCGAAAAAGTAACTTACGACATTACCAATAATAAGGTGATTATTATGGAAGGGGTAAAGCATGTATAAGAAAAAGATAGCCATAATGGCAGTGTTAGCATCTATGGTTCTAACATTGTGTGCATGTGGCAGTAAGAAGGAAAATAATAAAACTACCGAAAATACAACAGTAGTTACAACAACGGCAGTTGAAACAACCGTATCACAGAATGAAGCCGCAAATGAACAGGCTACAGGTAATAAAACATACGGTGGTAACGGCGACTGTTATGCTGTAGATATATTTACGGATGAGGCTGAGGAGAATAAAGACAATACTCAGAAAGAGACAACAAAGAAGAAAAATAAAAAGACCACATCTGATAAGAATAGTAAATCAAATCAAGACAATAATAATTCCAATTCAAATAACAGTTCAAATTCTGATGACGGATGGAGCGACTTTTATTAGAAGAAGGATGATTTATTTTTAAAAGGAGAGGAAAAAAGAAATGATGAAGTTAGACAAGAAGTTAAAAGTAGGTGTACTTGGAGCAACAGGAATGGTAGGACAGAGATTTATCACATTACTTGAAAACCATCCTTGGTTTGAAGTTGTAACATTGGCAGCAAGTCCACGTTCAGCAGGAAAAACTTATGAAGATGCTGTTGGTGACAGATGGAAAATGACAACTCCAATGCCTGAAAGAGTAAAGAAAATGATTGTACATAACGTAAATGAAGTAGAAGCTGTTGCATCTACAGTTGACTTTGTGTTTAGTGCAGTTGACATGACAAAAGAAGAAATTAAAAAGATTGAAGAAGATTATGCAAAGACCGAAACCCCTGTTGTTTCAAACAACAGTGCTCATAGATGGACACCGGATGTTCCAATGGTAGTTCCTGAAATCAACCCTGAACATTATGAAGTAATTGAATCTCAGAAGAAGCGACTTGGAACAAAGAAGGGATTTGTTGCAGTAAAACCTAACTGTTCAATTCAGAGTTATGCTCCTGTACTTACAGCATGGAAGAAATTTGAGCCAACAGAAGTTGTTGCTACAACATATCAGGCAATTTCAGGTGCAGGAAAGACATTTAAGGATTGGCCAGAAATGGTTGGAAACATTATTCCTTTTATTGGTGGTGAAGAAGAAAAATCAGAACAGGAACCACTTAGACTTTGGGGTAAAGTTGTTAACGGAGAAATCGTTAAGGCAACAACACCTGTAATAACAACTCAGTGTATCAGAGTTCCTGTATTAGATGGACATACAGCAGCCGTATTTGTAAAATTTGCTAAGAAGCCAACAAAAGAAGAATTAATTGAGGCTATGGTTAACTTTAGCGGTGAACCACAGGAATTAGATCTTCCAAGTGCTCCAAAGCAGTTTATTCAGTATCTTGAAGAAGATAACAGACCACAGGTATCTATGGATGTTAACTTCGAAAACGGAATGGGAATTTCAGTAGGACGTTTAAGAGAAGATACAGTTTATGATTACAAGTTTGTTGGATTATCACATAATACATTAAGAGGTGCTGCAGGCGGAGCTGTTCTTTCAGCAGAACTTCTTGTTGCAAAAGGATATATTGAAGCAAAATAATATTAAAGTTCATATATAATTAAAGGGCTGTCATTTTTGACAGCCTTTTTTAAAAAAGGAAAATGGAGAAAGAAATGTACGAAAAATTATCAAAAAACGCACTTGCCAACATAAAACCTGGATTACAATAAGCGGTGAAACGTTAACTGTGGAAAGAAACACTATTAGAAGCGTTAAAAATACAGTAGGTATAAAAAACATTTCCAATGTTAATTTGAATCAGAATCTTTTCGAAATGCTTATTGGAACCTGCAATTTAAAACTAAATACTAACAGCCTGTCTACGGCTGATAGTACAGACATAAAACTTATACTGAAAAAGAAACAGGGCGAAGAACTAAAACAGTTTTTAAACCGCAGAATTGAGGAGTTAAATACGGGAATTGTTATAGAAAATGAGCAGGAAGAAGTTTCCAACGACAAATATGATATTGAAGTAACAATAAAGGACATTATAAAGAACGGATTACTTTCACTTTATGGAGGTACAATTCTTATGGTATTAGGTTCTTTTCTGGTACTTGTTGCTGATATTGTTTCGGATTTAGGGGAGGCAATGAAGTTAGGTGGTATTATTGCTTTTATTCTCCTTATATTAAGCGGCGTGTTTACACTGGTTAAGAATATCCTTAAAATGTATGACTTTAAAGTAAGACGTGAAAATAACAAAATACATATAAAGTATGGGCTTTACAACAGAGTGGATTTTGCCATTCCCGTAAATAAAATAAATGCCATTGTAATTCATCAGACCTTTATAGCCCGAATATTTAGAAAATATTCTGCAGAAATTATTAATGTAGGTATAAATGACGATGA
>URKY01000101.1 GCA_900548465.1 uncultured Eubacterium sp. | reverse complement strand
ATTTCCAAACGATTTTCATAACTTCAAATTCAGCTTCTGAAATTTGAGGCAGATTACTCATGTGATATTCCTCCAAATCTTACAAATGTAATAAAAATATTATAGATCTTAAAAGGTTATTCTGTCAACGAAATAAAAACATGACTTAAAATCTTACATATGTAATAATGTGAACTTCCCGTGAGAATTCTCACTCGAAAGTAACGATTTTTGACAAATACTGAAAAAGCCCAGAAAATCAACGTTTTCTAGGCAAAGTAAATTTGAAGAAAAAATGGTAAAATAAGAGAGTAAAGTTACTCTCGATAATACACAGAATTGTGAGGTTTTGCCGTGTATCTTGATTGCAAAGTTGATATACCAAATGCACCTGGAAAAATCAGTTTTATCACGAAGGGAACAACCAAATATGTCAGATATATCAAGAAAAGCGTAGATGAGTTAAGTGAGATACTCTATCAGAATCAGAAGTAATCCCGGAGGAGGAATGGAGAATGGCAGGCAGACCAAGAAAAAATAATGTATCGATGGAAGAAATGATTAAGCATCAGGAAGACGCTGTTGAGAAGGCCAAGAGTAAGTATGATTCAGAGGTTGCAAAGCTGAAAGACTTATTGGCAAAGAAAGATGAGATACGTAGAAAAGAAATCTTAAAAGCAGTGGAAAGCAGTGGTAAGACATTCGAAGAAATCATAGAATTTCTGACGGAAGGGAAGAATTAGGATCATGCAAGAGTATTCCAGAATAATTCTTGAGGAATATCGCAGGACGCATAAATCTGTCAGGAGTAGGCGGATAGCAGAATTAGTTGAACTTTCATATGATGTGAATAGTTATGCATCAGAAGCTGATGCAATCTTCTTGGAGAAGGCAATCAGTCAAGAGCGGAATGAGGAGCGTCGTGAAGCACTAATTGAACTGGAAGATTTCCTGTTTCCGTTCTAAAAGTAGGGTTTTGAGTGAGAAAAATGTAGGAAGTTCAGAATAATCCTGCTATAATGATGCGAAGTAATAAAGAGTTCCGGGAGATATACGAGTATTATAAGAAATGTGTTCGGAATTTACTAAAAGTCCGACAGGTAATGATAGCCCTTAGCCGTAGGCTGATCAGAGTATTTTTTACAATGTAAGGAACGGTGTGACTTATAATTTGGAGAAGATGATGTCGGATATACACCGACAGGAGCCATCAGTTGTAGCGCAGATAATTAAAGCGTCCATTATCAGTTGGTGCCGAGAAGCGGGAAGGTAACTGTAGTAGTATTGAAAAATATATAGCCAGTGTAGCTGTATAAGAATTTCGCTGTAGGGAAAAGACCTTGCATGTGAGCATAATCGGCATCCAACTACAGATAAACAGAACGAAGGTAGTTAGGACTCTACTGTAGCAGGTGGGAGATCTTGCCAGACATGAGATGGTTTGTTGCGGTCTGTGAAGAGGGAACAGGAAGGTGGCTATAAGAAGAGAAAGCTCGTAATAACTTAAAATAAGGATTTCTTATACATCTTCAATAAAAATATACAGAGAGTATAAGAATGGAAAATAATTTGGTGTAAAATTTTGTTGGAGGTGCTTATGGGGGATAAGTTAAAAATTAAGCATACAAGAATGACTTTTGATGAATGGAATAGATCTATCGTTAAAAAAAATGTTTATTTATCAGAAGACGAAGAGAAACGATATGGTTTAATACATATTGAGAAGGTAAAAGAAAAACAGGTGTGGGGATTTTTGGATGGCCGACCGGTAGTTGCGGATGATGGATTTCAGTGGCTTGTAATAGTGCCTAAATATAAAAACTATGTTATAACTATGTATATGGATCAAAATAGAAAGACAATTTTATGGTATATTGATATGATTGATGGTCAGGGTACAGATGAGGATGGGGTTTGTTTTTATAATGATTTGTTTCTCGATTTAATTATATTAGACTCAGGTGAAATAGTTGAAGATGATAGAGATGAGCTTGATATGGCTTTGGCACAGGGGGTAATTTCTAAAGAACAATATACAAGGGTAAATGAAACTGCATTATATTTGAAGGAAAGGTTAAGAATAAATTCTAACTGGATTTTGGATTATTGTCAAGAAACAATGATAAAAATAGAAAAAGAAATATCGGAAGACAAATGTAAGGTGTATAGCTAATAATTGTACACTCAATATTAGTATGTAAGGTGGTTTTGGAATAATACAAAAGCGCAGATTGAAAAATAGTTCTATAACAAGAGTTAGTTTAGGTAGCTTAATGTATGTAGCTTACGCTTTTGAAATTGGAGGATTGAAGAGTATATTTTTCTGTTTCTTGAGCAATGGTAGGTAATGTTCAATTAAAATCAATATTAAAGTTTTACCATTATCAGCTCTTTGAACAGTGATAATGTAAATTGGTAGTAGCTGGCAACCATTAAAAGTTGGGATGCTTGCTTCCTTTAACGAAATGGATTATAAAATTGTAAGTAAGTTAGGAAAAAGGATGTCGGCGGCATCTTGGGGCATACGCTTCGCTGCTTCCCAAAAGAATGTTGATATCGTTTTAAGTGGAATGAATTCATTGGATCAAATTCAAGATAATGTGTCATATATGAAAAATTTTATTTCAATTAACAATGAAGAAATGAATTTATTATTTCAATTGGCAGAACAGTATAAAGAGAAAAGATATGTTCGATGTACGATTTGCCGTTATTGTATAGATGTGTGCCCAAAGAATATTGATATACCATTATATATTCAGTTACTTAATAATATAAAACGATTTGACAATAAATCTATCTTTTATAATATGAAGACATATTACAAAGCACATACTCAAAAAGATAATGGTTTGGCAGGGTGTATGGAATGTGGACAGTGTGAAAATATTTGTCCACAAAAAATTTCTATAAGAAAATATTTTGGTGAAATAAAACAACTATTTGAATAATTATGGACAGAACCTCCTAGTTTTAGGGCGTACCCTATAAATGAAATCTGACACCCTGCGCTAGAGCGTGTCTGAAAAATCATTTCCGCAATCTGCAAGCCCCACTTTGCGGGAGATTTTACCC
>URKY01000100.1 GCA_900548465.1 uncultured Eubacterium sp. | reverse complement strand
TGATTTCCTGATAGGTTGCTTTCAACTCGGCACTGGTGGCATCCAGCTCGTCCAGTTCTAAGTCGATCTCTATCGTGTCATCCGGCTTCTGTTGGGACAAAAGAACAACAGTCTCCACATGCGATAAGCGTACGATAGCATACTGATTAGCGAAACTTTTCCCTCAGAAAATCATCTGATACAATTTGGCATTAATATGCTATCTACAGCTGGTCTTTCAATTTATCCCTCAACCACTGTGGTATGTTTATCTTTTCTCCAGTCATCAGTGCATCCACAAATTGTTCTGCGTCTTCTCTACTCCAGAAACGATTTTTTATATAACACTCATGACTGCAAAACTTCTGTTTTGAGTTTACCATTTCAAAGACCTTTCCGCAATATGCACATTGCGCTGATGACCGTGGTGTTGTCGGATAAAGCATATAATATTTTCGTCTGCACTGATCACTACAAAATTTACGTTTTCTCCCCGTTGTTGCAGTCTGATATTCTTTTCCCCACCATAGGCACGAATTATCTTTCCATTCCACATCCGTATCCTCCTCTCTGGGAGTCCATCCCGTTTCTACAAGTTCGTTGCGGTAGTCAATAATATCCTGCTTTGATGCCAGTACGCATTTCATTGTTTCTCGATATCCGATTCCGTCTGCTGCCATCTGTCGAATCTGTTTTTTCTGCTCTTCACTTAACATTTCATGTTCACCTTTCCATTTTGTTGTTCAGTAATCACTCTGAATTTCTAAAATGTCAAGATGTTTCTTTATATGCAAAAGAAGGCAGCCATCATGACCACCTTCTCCTTTTCATTTTTTACAATACTTCCAAGAACTTCAGTATCTGAATACTATCTTTCAGTCCGGCAAGATACAAATAATGATAATTTGCACCTTCCTGTTCATTGCGGGTATCACTGTAATCTGTAAGTACCTTTCTTTGATTGTCACTGAGCGTATTCAAATGTTCTTGAACCTTATCCGAAAGCTTCAGAAGTCTTCGATTAATGTCTTGACATTCCTCGCTCTCAGCTCGTAACCTTCGCAGATGTTCTTCCAGAATTTCATCAACGAACATGTCTACCGTTTCCTGTATTGACATCGCAATCACCTCCTTGTGGTGTTGCATGTTACAATACTATTTCAGGTATAGCAAGTTAATCACATTATAATTTTCATGGAATTTCCATTTGAAATCAACACTTAAAATGCTAATTTTGAGAATAATATTACCAAAATTATTGTATTTTTCTCAAAATTGGCATATAATACAATTAAAGAATAGCTTGACATTAAAGTGATTTGAATGTATAATCACGTTAATCCTTTACTTATTGTTTGGGATCTATAAAGGCTTCGGCTACTGGGCCAGATAACCAGTGGTTTTTTTATGCACTTTTTTTCCAGACAGGGCTACTTACAATCTTGTTGGCCGTATCTTGATTATCCACCAAATACGCTGTCACAAATTTTCCTTCCCCTTTTGCATTTATGTATATAACAACAACATAATTATTAGGAGCCAAAAAAGTAACTCTACGACTATTATCATAGTTCTTCTTCGCACTATCATATCCTTTTCTTGGAATAATAGACGGATCCTCTAATACTGACTTAATCCAGTCAATGCGTTCTCCTCTTTCTGTTGAATATTTATCTTTTGGTGCTTTCCAGCTTTTCCTTGTTCTCACATAAAATGCATGCTCAAACGTCTCTTCATAAAATCTTACACAAATGCCATCAAATGTTTTTATTTCTGTATTATTACAATAATGTTCTATATAATACTTCTTACATTCTTCTTCATTTGTAAATTTTCTCAATTCAGGAAACCCCATCAAATCCCTCCCCTTAAAGAAATTTTGAAAATATTAAATTTCCTATCACACTTATAAGTAGGGGCAATTTTACATCCTAATTTTTCTTCAACTGCACGAACCAACTGATTTTTCGCAACTGATTTTCCTCTATCTCCATAATTAAACTTATAAGCGACTGCCCCCATCAATATATTCTGTAATTGTAATATAACAGACTCTTCAGAATCAATTGCCTGTAACACTTTTACATTCTCTCCATGCAAACTTCTATTTACAATTCTCCGGAGTTCATGTAGTCGGTTATTATCTTTGTTAGTTTTAAAATCAGTAAAAATATAATACTCATTTGCAGCAGTCAACCAGTTATGTAGCAATTGATAATAAAATTTATAATATCCCAATTCATGATCAGAATCATTATACTTTTCATCGTCTACTTCGCTAGCATCAATTACCACGCATCGGAATAATATATCTTTATTTTCCGCTCTAAAAAACAAATCTATGAGCTCCGTGTAAAATCTCACTTTATTCGTCGAAACGTTTCCCCACTTAAACTCATTTTTAATTCCATATTTTGCTTTCAGATAGTTAATTTCTTTTTTTAAATATGCACGCTTTTCATATGGAACCAAAATTCCCCCAATACATACATATCTATTAAACTCATTAATCTGACTTTTATTTACAAGCAAATCCTGTCTACTTTCATCACAATAAACGTCTATTAACATATAGCCTCCTTTTAAAGACTTAATCAAGAATTCTAGTTTTGAATCTTTATTTTAAATTTTCTTTTCATAATAACTTCCAGCAAATCTCTTATAGCATACAAATCATCCTCTGTAGAATCAATTGGTATAACTATTTTTGCAACTTTTCCAGACTCAACTGGATATGTTTGCACAATATATTCATTTTCTTGATTTGTAGCCAGCTTCTCAGTAACAGACACAGGTACAATTGTCTCTTTGTTTGCTTTTTCCGTTTCATTCTCAGTCACTTGCTCGTATTCATCAATTGGTAACCTTTCCTTTTCCAATCCCTCTGAATAGCATAAAACACCTGCTTTTATTAAGTTAAATTGCTCGCAATTTACAAGAAAAATTTTTGCAGCAGAATCTTTCGCCGCTTTACTAATTTTATAATTATTCATCAATACATTTGACAGCAGCTTTTGATCCGGTACTTGTTTTCCATCATAATCATTAATCAGTGCATTATATAATGGAGGCAGTCTAAAACACTCAAGTTCAACTTCTCTGATATCATTTGATACTGGATACAATATTTTTTTTGCTATTTCTGTTAGCTGAATAGTTGAACTGCTTGTAGTAATCAATCCGAACTGCTTGGCGGTTCCCACTTTTTGAGTAAACGATTTTGTCGTCACACTAGTCAACCCATATAATTCAGCAACTGCTTTATAAGCAACAGTTTTTTGTTTAAAAGTATCAATATTTTTTATGAAATCAATACACTCCTCCCATGTAACTGCAGGGTAAAGTGCACTTTTCTCTCTTTCTGCCATAATATAA
The DNA here is from genome assembly GCA_900548465.1 of uncultured Eubacterium sp. GTDB lineage: Bacteria > Bacillota > Clostridia > Lachnospirales > Lachnospiraceae > Eubacterium_G. The sequence continues at coordinate 215 of URKY01000100.1, read as the reverse complement.
TCACCTCAATTTCTTTAATATAGAAATTATATATTTAGCTAATAAATTTGTCAATGCTCGCTAATAAAAAAGTTTCAAAAGCTAAAGGAACGACTTTAAAAGTCGTTCCTTTACTTTATTTCAACTCTACAATTGTTCCATCCAAATATCTCACAGAAATCGGGAGTTTGACAGTTGGATATCAGAAAAAAGTACCTGCAGGTCGCATAAAACCT
>URKY01000099.1 GCA_900548465.1 uncultured Eubacterium sp. | reverse complement strand
GATCATTTATTTCGTTTATCAATTTCTTTTTAAACTCTTCAAACTGCCCATTGTCACTAAGTTCATCATATCTTTTCCAGTAATCCAACTTTGGAAGCATTTCTTTCAAATAAGATTGTGCCTGTTCTTCGGTAAAGTTTTCATTTACCATATTCTTTACACACACATCAATTAGTTAAGTACAAATCTTTTTTAAAACTTTATTGACTTTTGTGGCTTTGGTTTTGGAATACCAAAGTGCGGTGGAGTGATATCGCAGCAATGCTTCGAGATATAGGATGTCTATTTCTTCTAGTTTTTTGGATTCATCGGAACTGTCATCGAAACTATCAAGAAACTTTTCATTGATATAAACACAATTTCGTACAGTCAAATATTTTTTAGTTTTGGGAAGACTGTCAATAGTCGGATATTTCTTAAGGAAGTAGTCAAGGGCAGGTGAAGCATATTCTTTTTGCTTTTCTTTTAACTGGCTATAACCATAATCATCTATCGAAATGACTGCTTCATTCATCATTAAATTTGAAATCATTACTTTATAAACTTTTGAATCAAATTTGATTGGTTTACGGCTAAGAATCATACGTAATGAACAAGGTCGATGCTTTTCTTCATCTTGATGACGAGATAAGGTTAAAACTGAAGCCGTAAGGTATTGCAGTCGCTTCTCAGTAGAAGGTTTGGACATTATCATGTACATGATATCACCATCTCTCTGACCTGTTAAGGAGCAGAAGATGGAAGTGTTATCGACAGGAGAAGATACACTACCTTCATAACATTGTATTCTATGCATGGAAGGATTTGTCATGTATTTTAACGTTGCGTAGTATGCGCTATCTTTAAAGTGAATATTTAGTGTACCACAATAAATATGGTCTGGTGAATAAAGTTCAAATAGTTCAGCCAACTCTGGATTTTCTGGTACGTGGTTTGAATCCTTTTTTAGGGGCTTTTCTCTACTCTTTTTTATGTCAGAATCACTACTCGGAAAATAAAAGTACCATTTTCCTCTAATTGGTTCTAGGTTAGCATTTTCAGAGACTAAGGAGCTAGCAGTGGTCTTTGTATTAGTTGATTTTGACGCTCTTTTCCCACTGTTAATATCATAAAATGCCGATGGATAAAGGATTTCATCAAAATTTCCTCTAAGTAAATTTGTCAATTTTGCAAAATTATCACCCAGTAAATTGTTTTCAACAACTTCTTTATGTTCATATAAAAATAGAATTGACGAAAGAGGAATATCAATTATTTCACAAATACGATTAATATGTTCCTCCGTGATTGGACGCTTGTCTTTGGCAACGCTAGGATTCAGCATTTTTGAAAATGTGGCCTGATCGGTACCTATCTGTTTAGCGATATCTGCCATCTTCATTTTATGAGTTCTTTGTGTATAAAGTTTCACAAACCAACGTAAAGGAACAAGATATGAGTTGTATCGTGCATTTTTATTCACTTCGTCCAGTTGGTAAGAGAAAATTTGTGTGAACGATTTTTTCTGTACGTCTTTTGGGGTTTTGTTTTTCATAGTGCATTCTCTCCATTTTGATTATAGATATAGTATATCAAATTCTGTCAAAAACACAATGAAAACATATCGTATTTTGTCAAAAATACAATTTTCAAAGTACTTCGTGATTTGACTTGCTATTGTTAAAAATAACTAAAAGTGATAGGATATTGGTAACGAAAAATAGTGTGAATTGTATGATGTTAGTGCTCGAGGGGGGGCAGGCATGAGCAACTAATGTGCGTAACAGTAAATGATATTACACCGATTTGACGGGAGGAGAAAACAATGGCAGGAAAGAACGAGATTATGAACATCATGGATTATGAGGTAATTGATGCCAAATCTAATGACATTCAGACTTCTGGTACTGAAATTCTTACTCAGCTTGTTGCTGTAATTCCTAACGCAGTTACAGCACCATTTCAGAGATACCATGAAGTGGAGGTAAAAAAAGAGGTGGCACTCAAGGCATTGGAGCATCGTACAATGGATCGTGATAAACTTTGCGATACCATGGTTGAGCTTGCTAAGAATAAGACACTTGACAAAGAAATGTTCCAGATGTTTATGGTTGCATACGCAAACCAAGATATTTAAGTGGAGGTAGCCATATGGAAATTGGCTTGACAACTAGACGGCGAGTAAAGAAAGCTGAATCCAATCTGGTCTCATATCAGAAGGTCTTGAAACAACATGAGAACAAAAAAGTGTTTGAGACTATGATGTCTCTTGCACAGTTCGGTGAATTGACACCAGAAAGATATGCTTTCTTTATGTCTGTGGTATCAAATCAAGAAAAAGGAGAGAACAAGGTTGAAGAATACATCCTTAATCGATCCTTCAAGATGCGGGATCGTAAAGAATAATCAGGGAGCGTATGTTTCAAAGAACGAAGCATATGCATTAGCACAAACAGTTAAAGATATGTTTGTTGCTAATGGAATTAAGTATGAGGTGCAGCAGGCTATATGTAAGGAAAGATCACCAGAGGTTTCCGTAAAGGTTGGAACGTCTGGCATTAAGTTTAAGTTAGGACTCACATGGAAGACCACTACGGTTACCAAGTTTACTCCGAAAGGGGGAATTTTTGATGATTAGTGGTGAAAGGTATTCTGTTGGAAGTGAGGATGGTAGAAGTATTTCTTTCCAGAAGGAAGAAGGCACTTTTGTAGGTCTTGAGGTTACAATAAAGTTTAAGCACGTGATTGTAGCAATTATTTGTGTTGTAGGAATCATAGGTGTAACAAGCTATTATAGTAGCGAATATCCAGAGCAGAACATAGCCGAGGTGCAGGATACAGTTAATCAGAATGAAGAGAAGCCCCTAATTGATGATGAAGGTTTTGTATTTGCTAAGAGTAGCAGTGAAGTGCTTTCAGAAGAAATGGTGTTGGATTTGAGCGATGACGGGACAGTAGGATTTCAGAGACTTTTAAGAATGTCTATCAATGAAATCTACGCAAGACATGGTCAGCTGTTCAATGTTGGAGAAGTAAATGACATACATTACCAGAAATATAACTGGTACAGAGAAACTAATAAACACGTCGTTGAGTGGGATGAATTTAACGATATCGAAAAAACAAATCTGAGATTCTTAATCTCGATTGAAGAAGAGTATGGATACAGATAAAATAGAACAATATGAGTAAAAGAAAGCTATCGCGGTGTGGATAGCTTCTTTTTTTTGTGTAATATATAGAGAAAATGATGAAAATTATAGATACGTAGCGATGTTTATAAGGCAAGGGAAGACGTCATGTGTGAGTATTGATGGGTGTCTCGTTTAAAGACTCTTCAGTATCTGATGAGGTATTCTGTCATCAGTGTAACGATGAATATTTATATGCTGACAGCTCTGTATGAACTGTCCTATGGGGAGTAAAAAAGCTGTTTGTTGGTAGAGGAAGTTAATAATAAGAATTTTTTAGAGGGCTTGTTTAATTCTTAGGTAATTGCGAAACTTGCGGTGCTCGTTCGCAACCTTGAACCAAAACAAGGAAGAATTCGTGAAGAGCCGACTTCTGGAATGAAAAATGGATAATCGGACATTTTAGGTGCACTTTAATAAGCTATGGACTTTATGGAAGTGGTAAGTCCTAAGCTATGAGTGTACCGTTCCAAATACTGATACATTAAAGCTCTTATCAAAAGAATTTGATGTCTCC
>URKY01000098.1 GCA_900548465.1 uncultured Eubacterium sp. | reverse complement strand
TAAGCAGTATTATTTGTGGAATTACAATTAGCGATAAATATTTAAAAACCGTTAATAAATTTAATAACAACGTTAAACAAATAAAAAAAGATGGTTTAAAACATCGTTTACAAATAGAAGGTAATGATGAGTTAGGTCAATTAGGTAAAGAATTCAATGATGTTTTAGATCAATTAGAAACATCTTTAAATCAACAAAACCAATTTGTAAGTGATGCTTCACATGAATTAAAAACTCCTTTAGCTATTATCAAAGGAAACTTAGACATGTTACTTCGCTGGGGAAAAGATGATCCTGAAATACTTAATTCTTCATTAGAAATTTCTAGTAAAGAGGCTGATCGATTAATTATGTTGTGTAATGAATTACTTCATTTAACAAGAGAGATGAAGGTCAAATGTAAAGAAGCCATTAATATCATTCCAATTATTAATCAAATTATAAAAGAATTTGAAGAATTACATCCAGATTTCACTTTTACGATAACTATTGATTCTAAGAAGAAAATTTGGATTACTGAAGAACATTTACGACAACTGTTAATTATACTATTAGACAATGCTGTAAAGTATTCTAAAGCTGATAATAAAAAAATTGAATTGAAATTCATAAATTATGAATTAAAAGTTAAAGATTATGGTATAGGTATTGAAGAAAGTAAAATAAATTACATTTTCAATCGTTTTTATAAAACAGATGAATCACGGGTTAAAAACAGTAACAGTTTTGGCTTAGGTTTAGCTATTGCTAAAAGACTATGCGATCATTATGGTTTTAAAATTAGTGTTATTAGTAAACTTAATGAGTATAGTGAATTTACAATAAATTTAAAAAAAGAAGAGGAGAAAGACTTATGAAAAAATTAATCACATTATTATTTGTTACATTTATTTTAGTAGGATGTAGCAATGCTTCAACTAAAACAATCACATTAGATGAAGCACAAGAAATTGCTTTAGCTGAAGTAGATGGTAAAGTTACTAGAGCAGTTGAAGAAACAGATGATGGACGTAGTTATTATGAATTTGATATCATCACAAATGACCAAAAACACGAACTTGAAGTTGACGCATCATCAGGTAAAATTACTAAAAATGAAATAGATGAAGATTATGTTCCATCTACAACTGATACAAATAACCAAACAACAAATAACCAAACAACAAATAATCAAACTACAATTATCAGCAATGAAGAAGCTCAAAAAATTGCTATGGATCGTGTTGGAAATAATGGTTATTTAGTAAAATGTGAATTAGACAATGATGATGGTAGACAAGTATATGAAATAGAAATTAAAAATGGTAGAATTGAATACAATATTGATATTGATGCTGTTTCTGGTGAGATTATTAAATATGAAGAAGATCATGATTAGAGTTATAACAAAAAATAGTTCTTATACTATTTAGAGCGTTATAGCTCTTTTTACATAAATTAAAAATGCCTTAAAGAATAGCTATTTTTCGAGTTTGTCAAGAAAAGTGTGTAAGTTTTTTATCTTAATTTAATTTTACATTATTAATATTCATTTGTTTCTATTTTATTATTTAAACGTAAAATGAATATATTATTCAAGCACTTATAGGCTGATCACTAGATCAGCCTTTTGAATATATAAAATCATTTACTAATATTCGATATATTTATTAATTCGATTTTTGAAACAATCATCAACCATTAACTGATTTAATACCATTGACCAGTTTGCTATATGACCAGTTTCCCATTTTATATTTAATTCTTTTATTCTTAGATAGAGTAATTTGAATAGTGCATTTTCATTTGGAAACGTTCCTTTTTTGGTCACTTTCCTAAAACTTGAATTAACTGATTCTATTGCGTTTGTCGTATACATGATTTTTCTTACTGCGCTTCCATAATTGAATAATTGTTCAATATATATGAAATTTCTTTTCCACACATCTATTGCCCCAGGATATTTATTCCACTCATTAACAAATGTGTCATATGCACTCTGAGCTGCCTTCAATGATGGTGCACCATATACTCTTTTAATTGATTGTGTATATTTTTTATATTCTTTTGAAGGAATATATTTAATTGAATTTCTAATGAGATGAACAATACATCTTTGTACAACTGCATCTGGAAATATGGATTTAGCACCTGCTTCAAGTCCTGATACTCCGTCCATTGAAATAAAGAATACATCTTCAACACCACGGTTCTTTAATTCATCAAATATCTGCATCCATTGATTTTTACTTTCGGTAGGGCTTAGCCATAGCCCAAGAATTTCCTTACCTCCCTGCAAATCATACCCAAGTATAACATATACAGCACACTGGTTAACTTCATAATCCTGTCTTAAAGAAACATACATACAGTCAACAAATAAGAATGGATAACATCTTTTAAGTGGCTTGTTTCGCCATTCTTCAAGTTCAGGTAATATAGAATCAGTTATATCAGAAATCATTTCATGTGATATTGAAAAACCATATATATCTTCAATCGTAGATGAAATATCTCTTTGAGACATACCTCTTGCATACATAGCTAATACTTTTTCTTCTATGGCTGAAACATCCTTTTTTCTTTTAGGTATAAGAACTGGTTCAAATGAAGCATCTCTATCTCTAGGTGATTCTATTTCTATTTCTCCCTGAGATGTTTTTAATGTTTTTTTAGTATAGCCATTTCTTCTATTTTCATTTTTTTTAGGTCCTTTATCATTAGAACTATAGCCAAGATGATTATTCATCTCTCCCTGAAGCATCGATTCAAAAAGAGGACCAAATAAATCTTTAAGCGCATTATTCATATCTTCTACAGATTCGGGATTATAAGTTTCCAGGATAGCTTGTGCTAAAGCAACTTTTTTTGGATTACGTTTTATTCTAGGCATTTCCATTCCTTCTTTCCTCCTAATTATACCATAAATAAAAATAAAATCTGTGAAGTTGAGCCGCGCGCTCTCAACTTACACAGATTATTTTACACTCTCTTTATTACCCATATATGTTCTTTTATAAAAATAATATTTTAAAAATAATTATAGCCCCCATGAATATCAAAAATTGCTCCATTCAAATATCCATTTACTAAAATATGGTAACACAATTGTGCAACTTCTTCACTAGTTCCAAATCTATGCAAGGCAATTTTCGCATTAATAATTTCCCGACTTTTTTCTGTTCTATTTTCTTGCCATTTTGTTTCAATAAAACCTGGTGCTACTGCATTAACTCTAACAACTTTCTCTTCAAATACCTTAACAAGTGATTTGGCCATAAATAAAACAGCTGCTTTTGATACACTGTATACTAATGAAGAAGAATATGGTTCCTGGCCAGCATGAGAACCCATAAATAATATACAGCCATGTTCTTTCATCATGGTTTTTAATTCTTTTACAAGAAATAAAGGAACACTTACATTTGTTCGAAAAATATGCTCCCATAATTCATAAGTATATTCTTCAAATGGCAGATAGGAACTAATACCTGTATTTAAGATTAACCAATCCACTGTTTTTCTTTTTTTCTTTATTTTATGAAGTAATTGTTCCATACCTTCATACGTTGATAAATCTGCTTTTATAAATGTTACTTTCTTTTTATCTTCTTTTGTTAACTCTTTATAAAACATTTGTGCTACCTGATCGTTATGACCATAATTTATAAAAATATGATCCTTTTCTTCTTTAGATTCAGATAATAGTTTCTTGGCAATTGCTT
>URKY01000097.1 GCA_900548465.1 uncultured Eubacterium sp. | reverse complement strand
TGTGGAAATATCACAAAAGATAAAAAAGGAACTATACCTTACCCCCAAGTAAAGTATAGAACCAGTTTTTATATGCCATAAATTAGTTATATGTAGAGTGAAAATATTATATAACGCTTGACTTGAAGTTAGGTTTATGTGCTAACATAGATGAAGAACATAGATGTAACAATATATTCATTTGATGGTGTAGATAATGTAGAAATTCATAATGCAAAGTTGCTTTCTAAAGATGCATTTTGGAATAGTAAAAATGTAACGTTATATGATTCATATATTTCAGGTGAATATTTAGGTTGGAATGTGGAAAGTAAACTTGCAAATCCTCAGACTTCAATGTTAATTTTTTGCAATTTACACAATCCGGTTGGCAAAATATGGGACAAGGAAACGTTAGAAAAGATAGGCTGAATGAATTTAGTATGTCCAAGAGAAAGACTTGAGGAGGGACTTTTAAGACTCAAAAGAAGTATAGAAGAGTATGTAAGATAATATAGTTTATATCGAATAATAGGGAAGAAATTAGGATAAACATTAAGAAGCGTAATTATTTAAATACGCATAGTGTATATGCTGTTTTTTATGTATAATAGATATATTGACGAATATGTAAAACTTAAGAAATACAAAAATTGTTCCGTTTTGATAACTGTTTTTAATAATAGTCATGAATAAAAATAAATATATTATAAAAAGAGGAAAAAAGAATGAATCACTATGTGTTAGAAGTATGCGTGGATTCTGTAGAATCAGCTATTGCGGCAACTAATGGAGGGGCAACCAGAATTGAATTATGTTCAAATATTATTATAGGAGGAACAACGCCTGATTTAGAGTTATTTAAAATAATAAGAAATAAAATTCAAATTCCAATAAATGTTATGATAAGACCAAGATTTGGAGATTTTTGCTATACAGAATCAGAATTTGAGATAATGTGCAGACAAAGTGAAAAATTTGCAAGAGAAGGAGCAAATGCCATTGTTATAGGTTGTCTTAATCCTGATGGAAGTTTGAATGAGGCATATATGAAGAAAATTATGAATATGGCAACAGGATGCAGAGTTACTCTTCATAGAGCATATGATATGTGCAAAAATCCATTTGAAGCATTTGAGACCGCTAGAAAATTAGGTGTAGATACAATATTGACTTCAGGACAAAAAAATAGTTGTATTGAAGGTGTAAAGTTAATTAAAAAACTAGTTGAAAGATCAAGTGATATAGAGATTTTAGTTGGTGCAGGTGTAAATTCAGATAATATTAAGGAAATAGCTAAAATAACCGGGGCAAAAAGCTTTCATATGACAGGTAAGGTTGTAGAAAACAGCAAAATGGAATATCGAAATGATGATGTTAATATGGGAATTCCCGGGTTAAGTGAATATGAAATTTATAGAACAGACGAAAAAAATATAAGAAAAACAGCTGAAATATTAAAATTATTAAAATAATGCTTAATATAATTATACAAATAATTTGGACATAGTTTAAATAATTAAATTGTAGAAAAATAATAAATTTATTGTTGCATGATTTAATAATAAGTGATAAAACAGGACTTGTAAAAAGTAATAGTTAGTTGCGTAGAAAGGGATACATTACAATAAAGTGTCTTGATTACAGAGAACCGAGGTAGCTGAGAATCGGAAGAAAAGAATTGTTGTAACATCACCCTGGAGCATCTCTCCCAAAACTTTTTATAGTGAGTAGGCAGAGACGTAGTCTTCACGTTACAGAAGAAGCTGTTGGATGTGACAGTGATGAGTGGTTTTAATTAGTAATAATTATTTCAAACAAAGTGGTACCACGAAATTGATATTTTCGCCTTTGTTGTCGTAAGACAATGAAGGCTTTTTCTTTTGTAATAAAAGAATAAACTATCTAAATAATAACAAAAGAGAGGTAATACAAATGAATGGAATCTTAATGATGGTAATTGCGATTGTAGTACTTGGAGGAGCGTATCTTCTTTATGGTCGTTATCTTCAAAACAAATGGGGCATTGACCCTAATGCAAAAACTCCGGCATATGAATTACAGGATGGAGTTGATTATGTACCGGCTGATACAAATGTAGTATTTGGACATCAGTTTGCATCAATAGCAGGTGCGGGTCCTATTAATGGACCTATTCAGGCAGCAGTTTTTGGCTGGCTTCCTGTTTTATTATGGTTGCTTGTAGGTGGTGTGTTCTTCGGAGCTGTTCAAGATTTTGCATCAATGTATGCATCAGTTAAGAACAAAGGTCGTACAATTGGTTACATAATTGAAGAATATATTGGAAAATTAGGAAAGAAATTATTCTTACTTTTCTGTTGGTTATTTTGTATTTTAGTAGTTGCAGCATTTGCAGATGTTGTAGCCGGAACATTTAACGGATTTACAGTACCTGAAGTTGCAGGACAGGCAGCAGAAAAAATCTCAGCAAATGGTGCAGTAGCAATGACTTCAATTTTATTTATTTTTGAAGCAGTAGCACTTGGAATGATTTTAAAATATGCAAAATTAAATAAATGGGTAAATACAGTAATAGCAATTGCAATGTTAGTAGCAGCAGTTGTAATTGGTTTAAACTTCCCTGTTTATTTAACAAGAGAAACATGGCATCTTTTTATATTCGCTTATATATTTATTGCCAGTGTAGTTCCTGTATGGGCATTATTGCAACCTAGAGATTATTTAAACAGTTATTTATTAATTTTTATGATTGTAGGTGCAGTTGTAGGTATATTTGTTTCAAATCCTTCATGTAACTTACAGGCATTTACAAGTTTTAACGTAGATGGACAGTATATGTTCCCAATTTTATTTGTAACAATAGCATGTGGTGCCGTATCAGGTTTCCATTCACTTGTTTCATCAGGAACAGCTTCAAAGCAAATTAAAAATGAAAAGAATATGTTACCTGTATCATTTGGTGCAATGCTTATGGAAAGTATGCTTGGTGTAATCGCATTAATCGCAGTTGCTTCATTTGCAAAAGGAGAAGCAGCAGCACAGGGCTTAACAACACAGCCACAGATTTTTGCAGGTGCAATTGCAAACTTCTTATCAGCAGTTGGTTTACCACATAATTTAGTATTTACATTAATTAACCTTGCTGTTTCAGCTTTTGCTTTAACATCACTTGACTCAGTTGCAAGAATTGGTCGTCTTTCATTCCAGGAATTCTTCTTAGATGAAGGAGTAACTGATGATAATATGACACCATTCCAGAAGGTAGTAACAAATAAGTATTTTGCTACAGTTATTACATTAGTTCTTGCATTCTTACTTGCAAAAGTTGGTTATGCAGAAATTTGGCCATTATTTGGTTCAGCAAACCAGTTGTTATCAGTACTTGCTTTAGTAGCTTGTGCAGTATTCTTAAAGAAAACAAAACGTCAGGGTTGGATGTTATGGGTACCAATGTTCTTCATGATGGCAGTTACATTTACAGCCCTTGGAATGACAATTTACAAATTAAGTGGAGCATTTGCTACAACAGGATTATCACTTGGAAATACATTACAGTTAATCTTTGCAGTATTACTTTTAATCCTTGGTGTAATTGTTGCCGTACAGGGTGTAAAGAAGTTATTTGAAAAAAATGAAGAAAAAGAAGTTGCATAAAATGAGACGTAAGTAAGTTATAGAGACTGTCGTATTAAAATGATAGAAAATCATTGTTAATATGACAGTCTTTTTTTACAGTCCCTTATTTTTTTGAAAAGGAGATTTGCGTGAAAGAATATATAGTGGGATTAGGACT
>URKY01000096.1 GCA_900548465.1 uncultured Eubacterium sp. | reverse complement strand
ACGATATCAGACTGGTGTATTGCGGTGTGCAAATGGTGATTTTTCGTGTGATTTGCGTAGGAAAATCCGGATTTTCCGCTGTGTCCGTATGGTTTTTGGAGATTTTGTTATCATAGTGTTATCACAGTTATTGTATATTGCCCCTCTCGTATAACCATTTTAAATTTCCTATTACACAATATCTGATTCAAACTGTTTAATTAAAGCTGTACTCAAAGCTGATAATGAATTAATCTCTCCCAAATTAGTATATTCAAAATTTTGTGTTACTGTATTCCACTGCATAAAGCCTAATAAATGTTCTATTTCAGTCCCATCAGCTTTCTTTCGTACTATTCTTGATGTATCAACATCAAACGTTAATATTCTTTTTAGCCTCTCACTGGCTCCTGCATTTATATTTATAAGCAACCCGTATTTAGCATTTGAAACAAGATTATATCCAATTAATTGTGACCATTGGTTTAATCCGACTGTTTCTCTAAGTTTTATTTCAAGAATTACTATTTCAAATTTTTTTCCATTAGTAACTACACAGAATATATCAAGATTTAATGGTGACATTATATTGCTGTATTCTTCGAGACATTTACATTTTTCTGGATATTCATATATCAATTCTTTAATTTTTGATGTTAATTCTCCACTTTTCCAAAAAATGCTAATATCATCAATCCCTGCTGATCTAAAATTACTTAATAACTGTGATTCAATAAATGACATTATTTCCGGATAATGGGCAACTTCATTCTTTTTCATTTCAAGTCTTCCTCTGTTATTTTCCGAATTTTAATTTTGTACCGATTCTCTGGACAATTTTGAATTAATTTTTTATATACCTTCGGATTGTTCGGACCAATCAATGTTGCATATGCCCCCATTCTTATAATCATTGGTGTCAGTATCTCCGGAACAAACATCAACACTTCACTATCTGGATGATTTTCCAAATAATTCTTAATAACCTTATCTTTGCTTCCTTTAGGACGAGAACCATTTAACTGATCTGTTTTTGCCGCAATCAAATATGCTAATGCTAACTTTATTTTCTTTACTGGATATCCACTTTCTCCGCTTTTCCCATACATAAGTTTATTGTCAGCCAGTCCATATAAATCCGATATCTTCACATTTCTCGTTTGGTAACTGCGATTTTTTAATAATGGATCCGCTTCTATAATTTCATCAATCTCTTCGCCTGTTGCCTTAACTAATACTGGGAATGGATTTATACAATATTCAGCTTTATCAATTAATTTTTGCACCTCGCCATATGGTGCATGTTCACATTGTAAAACCGCACATACATGACGATTATGCAAATAATGTCCGCCACGAATATTTTCTGGTAAAAGTTCACTATTTTCTTCGCAATGAACACATGTAACAGATGGCATTTTAATCTCACGCTCATTGCATGGAATTCCTTGGTTTTTACTCTTTTCCAACGCCTGATTCTCTTTTGCTGATAGAGCTTTGGACACAAATGCAAATGCTCCAAACTTCTCATATTGATCCAAGAATACTCTTAATTTAAATCCTTTTTTCCATTTCCTATCATATGGATTACTACCACAGTGAAAATTCGGATGATTCCAAAGGATCTGATCAGGATAGCAGTTTATGCTATGTAGCAGTTTACATAAGGAACACACAAAATCAAATTCAAAACCTGATATTTCAAAAGAAACCATTTGTTTATCGTCATTAAACCTTCTATGAGTTTGTTTTGTACTTCCTATTGTATCTGCCAAACCTGCAATAAAACGCCGTTTTAAATTATCATCTACTAATTCAGGAACTATATTATTAATATTAGCAGTCTTTCTGACTTCACCTTCACATTTAATTCCATAGTTCTCCAACTCTTCTTTTAAAGTGCTTAAATCTCCTTCACACAAAATATTCCAGACTCCACTCGCAGATGTATCATATGAAACAGAAATGTTATAAATTGCTTTAAATAAAGGACTAACCATTTTCATAACATCACGTGATATATCACCTGCTCTTTTAGGATTCACTTCATATGATCCCCATTGTTTAAATGGTAATCTAATTCTAAATACATCTTCGGCATTTCCCCAAACACCTCCACCTATAACCAATCCCAAAATATATGCTTTATCTGTATTCATTATTTGCATCTCCTTTGAAAACTTGTTGTTTAATTGCTAATGCAATCGCATTTGCCATTTTAACAGGAACTGCATTCCCTAAAACTTTATACATTGCTGTTATATTTCTTGCAGTATCATCAATAAATATGAAATCATCAGGAAATGTTTGAATACGTGCAACCTCTCTTATTGTAAATCTTCTATTTTCTGTAGGATGTACAATTCCACAATTTTCAGGTTGTGCAGAAGCTGTCATTGTGCCACATATTTCATTACGTGCAAATCTTCTGTAAAAATTGGGTGAATGATATTTCTTCATATTATCCCTTATTTTTTTAAATCTTGGTGCTAAATGTTCATAGGGAACGTCTTTCCAGGATCCGCCTTCTGGAATATACGTTATCATTTCTAATGCCTGCGGTGATAACGGCCAATCTACTTGGTTTTTCACCCCCTGTGGTATATCTAATATATTTTCTAATGTTAAACCTTTTTTTTCTTGTTTTTCTGGGAAAGCGAAATTGATTCCTAAATCCTTTCTGATTCCTACAAACAAAACTCTTTGTCTGTTTTGTGGTACTCCATAATCTGATGCATTAATCAATTTATAATCTACATTATATCCTACATTATTCATTGTGGACAAGTCTTCAACAATTACATCCACTAATTTTCTTCCATCAATATATTTTGTAGATAAAAGTCCTCGTACATTTTCAAAAACAATTACTTTTGGCATCTTTTTTTCAATAATTCGTAAACATTCTTTATACAACATACCTCTGGAATCATGAACCCCTTTTCTATTTCCAGCACTTGAAAAAGGTTGGCATGGGAATCCCGCCGTTAATATATCACAATCTGGAATCTCATCCTCACTAACATCTAATATATCTCTTCCATCAATTTTCCCAAAATTCAATTTATAAACAGCTTGAGCATCACTATCAAAGTCATTTGCCCATATAATATTAAATCCTGCCGTTTCAAATCCCAAATCAAGCCCTCCACAGCCTGAAAATAATGAAACCATTTTAGGTTTGTTTTCTACTTTTGCCATTAAATCATCCTCTTTCTTTTCATCACAATTATTAAATTTATTCAGGTCTGTAGTTACTTTTCTTTTATATATTTTCCACTTTTTATTCTTGCATCGGTAGGTTTCTCTACTGCCTCCGGCAGTAACCATACTCCTGCAATTTTTATTGCTCCCTTAATACGTCCATCTTCACATAGTTTTAAAATTCTCCTAACAGATACACTCCATTTTTCACTTACCTGTTTTGTGCTTAAATAATCCATTTTTCCCCTTTATATATATCTTTTCATTTGTTTTTATTACTTGCCTATTTTATACCAAATGCAGAACAAAGTCAATGTTTTCAGAACATTTGTTCGCATCTTTTTTATATAATACGTTTTTTAATTTTGTAAAATATTTACGCATATATAAACTTCCTTAATACCATTTCTTCCGCAACACTCTTAATATTATTCATCCTCCTCACCCATTCCATCTGGTCCTGCATCTTCAGTTCTTCCGTCACTCCCCACTGTTCAGCCATCTGTTCCATCAGCATCTCAACTTTTTCTCTTACTTCTTTATCAACCTGATTCAAATGCTCCGTCAATTTCCCGGTCAGTACCAGATACTGATACCTGGCACTCCTGTGTTCCTTCAGAAAC
>URKY01000095.1 GCA_900548465.1 uncultured Eubacterium sp. | reverse complement strand
TAAAATTCACGTCCGCCAACGGTCACAAGGCTGACGTCCGTATCTGTTTTTCGTAGAGGGTGTCTTTATTTTGTGCAATATTTGGGATTTACTCATTTATAGTTTTGTATTTAAAATTTTATTAAATACAGCTTCATATTCATTTGCCATTCTTTCAACACTAAAATTGTTTACAACATACTGATGACAGGTTTGAGCATCTATATTACTAAGCTGTTTTGTATAACTGCACATTTCATTAACATCTTTTGCAATAAAACCATTTTCTCCATGTCTTATTATTTCAGGTACAGCGCCAACAGGAAATCCAATAACAGGAACACCGCAGGCCATTGCCTCAATGATTACCAAACCAAAAGGCTCATCCCATGTTGATGGAAACAATACACCCATGCTATTTTTTAAAAACTCTCTTTTTTCTACATCATTTAACTCACCTACATATTCTATATTAGAATTGTCCAAATAAGGTTCTATCTCTTTTTCGAAATATTCTTTGCCCATTGCATTTACTTTTCCAGCTAATTTTAATGGAATTCCTGTTTTTCTGGAAATCTCAATAGCAATATGAGGTCCTTTAAAAGGAGCAAAGTTTCCTAAATAAGCCAAATACTTTCCTCTATGTAAAGAAGGGCTGTAATTTTCTACATCTATTGCGTTGTAAATGCGAGATACAACATTTAGTCCATAACTTTCAGCATTTTGCCTTTGCTTATCGCTAATAGCCACATAATTTGCATCCTTAAAATGACTAAAAATAAACTGCTTACTTTTGCTTAATACATCCATATGCAATGTATGCACCATGGGAACTTTCAGCAAATCTTTTAAACCAACTGAAATATCCACATTATTATGCACGATGTCAAAGTTATGTTCATTGATATATCTGCATGCTTTTTGCGAATGAATAATTTGAGCATTCGGCTCGTACGGCACAACTGGATGATCAAAAAAATGAACTAAATTGCAAGGAGAACTGGAATCCCCTGTTGCAAACAATGTCACATCATGCCCCTTTGTTTTAAGTCCCTTTACCAAAAAGTCTAATACTCTTTCTATTCCACCATACCTTAATGGTGGTGTTTGTTCATAAACACTTGATATAATTGCTATTTTCATAAAACCCTCCTAATTTCCTGTACTTTCATATCTATTAAGGCCTAATCTAAATACAACTACGGATATAATAATCCAAATAAATGCAACTACTGGTGTTATAAGTGCTACTGATGCATAAATCGGTTTATCAAACATATATGCTGCAGGTAAAAAACCCATAAAAGCATATGGTAAAATTGTTAAAAGTATAAACTGAATTGCACCGCTAAAAATATTAATTGGGTATTTTCCAAATTCCCAAATCGTATACACCATATGAGGCAGGGAGTTTCTGGAGCCTTTTAGCCAAAAAGAACTGCTATTTGCCACGATATTTAAGCATACTCGAATAACAGACGCTGATACCACAAAAACAATCAGCATGATTATTTTTCCAATATTCCACTGTATTGATATATTCATCAGTGCCTGAGACATAATAACAATACTTAAAATTATCTTGCCCAAACCATCAAAATTCATTTTCATTGACAGTACTTGTACAACTATTGGCACGGGGCGCAAAAGAAGCCGATCCAATTCTCCGTGATTGATTAACCCATTCAGCAGCCATGTTCCTTCAAATAAAAAAGATATGATTCCTTCTGAAAAATATAAAATTCCGTATATAAATATGATTTCCCAAAAAGACCATCCCGCAATCGTAGGTACTTTTTGATAAATAAGGTAAATAAAGAACAAACCAGACATTTGACCTACAATTGTTGTTACCATTAACAAAATAAAGTCGCCTTTATATTCAAGCATAGTTTTAAAACTTTGCATTAACATTTTAAAATATAATGATAGATACCTTTTATATTGCTTAATCAAACTAATTCCCCCTTATCCGCCATTAATTACCACTTTCTTAATTGCACAACGCCATAAAATCACTTGTACGATATATAGAACTATGCACCATACAATTTGACTTAAAATAAGGTACATTGCATCTCTCCCAACAGTGCTTTCCATAAATATGGAAGAAGGAATATAAACAATCCCCTGAAACGGTAATGCATACGCAATTTTTTGAAGTACTCCTGGCATCATAGTCAGAGGTATTAAAGCGCCTGAAAAAAAATTAACAATCACTTGCTTCGATTTTGTAATACCAAAGTAATTTTCTGTCCAAAAGCAAAGCAATGCACAAATAAATGAAATAAAAAAATTAATTACAAAAGAAAATACAAGGCTTATAATAAACATAAAATAAACGATAGGGTTCGTTGGCATTTGAATTTTCATAAAAATTGCAACAATACTCATAATTAAAATGGAAATCATAGAAACCGGAACACCGGCCCCTGCTGTCTCAAAGAAAGTCATACTCATAAATCCCATAGGTTTTATTAAGTCTGATGTAAGTTCTCCTGTTATAATTTTTTTGGATATTTTCGTTTCTGCTGACCAAGACAACGTAGAATTACAAATAAAAGATATAAAAAGATATATTTTCATGTCTTCCCAATTATAATTGTCAATGGTTACGTTCGTTTCATATATAACTTTCCATATATAAAACATAACAGCAGTTATAATAAAATTTGACAATACTCCTACTATTAAATTACCTCTGTATGCAGAAGCATCTTGAACACCACAAGTAAAAATCTTAAAATATTTACGCATTCTTATACCTCAAACTCTCGTTCAATTTCGCCATTGTAAATTTTCTTTACAACTTGTTCAACACTTGGTTCTCGAAGGGAAAAATCAACTATTGGTAAATACTCTGAAAGTTTTTGAATGATGTTATAAGCAGAATATTCATCTTGATTAAAACTTATTTCATATACGTGTGAATCAGTCTTTTCAACTGTTATATTCGGCAACTCATTGCAAATTTTATTTTCTTTAGGTAGATCGTATGCTGTTTTTACAACTATGCATCTGTTGTAAGCATATTTCCTTTTTAATAGTGCGGCATCTCCATCAAATAGCTTTTTACCGTGATCAATTACTATAATTCTGGAACATACCTTTTCAATATCGTCCAGATCATGACTGGTAAGTAATATTGTTGTTCCACGTTCTTTATTTATTTTTTTTAAAAATTCACATACGCGTTCTTTAACAGCTACATCTAAGCCAATGGTAGGCTCGTCCAAATATATTACTGGTGGATTATGTATCAGCGAAGCAACTATATCCGCCCTCATTCTTTGCCCTAAGGAAAGCTTTCTCGCAGGATATCCCATAAACTCCGACACACCCAATATCTCACCAAAATATTTAATATTGGCATCGTACACTGAGTTGGGTATTTCATAAATCTCTTTTAACATTGAAAAAGATTCTCTAATAGGAATATCCCACCATAGCTGTGTCCTTTGTCCGAATACTACACCTATATTTTTGGTACTTTGAATACGATGCTTATAAGGATCTAATCCATTTATACAAATATTTCCACTAGTTGGCTTTAAAATACCAGTCAGCATTTTAATTGTGGTTGACTTTCCGGCACCATTAGATCCAATATATGCTACCGACTCACCTTTTTCTACGGTAAAATTTATATCTTTTACTGCTTCTTTCATATGATATTTAGGGGCAACAATATGTTTCAACATTCCAGATAGACCTTGCTCTTTATCTGCAATTTTATAATTTTTACATAAAGAATTAACCTCAATTAAGCTCAAGTTCCACATCTCCTTTTTCATTAAACTCTTTTAAAACATTATGAATCTCTAAAAATTTTTCGTAAATGAAGGGCAAAATCGCTGACTTTTTGGCGGATTTCGAAGGGATAGATAATCCGGTTGGTTTTTAATGCCCCAATGGTGTAAAAGCCTTTTTGGA
>URKY01000094.1 GCA_900548465.1 uncultured Eubacterium sp. | reverse complement strand
TGAAGCAGGTAATTTATTGCCGGATGAAGAACGCCTTACAAATTTTGGTAAAAAGCTGAGAAGTACCAGTTTGGATGAATTGCCGGAACTGTTCTGTATAGCTAAGGGCGAGCTTGCAATTTGCGGGCCCAGACCCCTCCTTGTTTCGTATTTACCACTTTACAATGAACAGCAGAGCAGGAGACATGAGGTAAGACCGGGACTTACCGGTTATGCACAGGTACATGGAAGAAACAGTGTGACATGGGAAGAAAAGTTTGATATGGATGTTTATTATGTGGATCATGTTACATTTTTCGGGGATTGGAAAATTATATTCAAAACAATAAAAACGGTATTAAAAAGAGAAGGAATTAACTCAAAAGAATCGGTTACAATGGAACCGTTTAAAGGCAGTAAAGAAAAGTAGGAAAGATTACAATGAGAACGGTAATAATTATTGGAGCCAGTGGACATGGAAAAGTTGTGGCTGATATTATACAAAAATCAGGCGATATAGTATATGGTTTTTTGGATGATAATACGGAACTAAAGAATGATTTTTTAGGATTTCCGATTTTAGGAAAAATAGAAAATTATAAGAAATATAAACATATTGCAGAATTTATTATAGCTATTGGAGATGCTCATGTACGTAGCGATATTTCAAAAAAGTTGCAAGATGTCAAAATATATACAGCAGTTCATCCAGCAGCTGTAATATCAGGCTTAGATGTATCAATTGGTAAGGGAACGGTAATAATGGCTAATGCTGTTGTTAATTCAGGAAGTCACATTGGTAATTTTTGCATAATAAATACAGGTGCAATAGTAGAACATGATAATAAAATTGAAGAATTTGTCCATGTTTCAGTGGGAGCAAAACTTGCAGGGACGGTGCATGTAGGAAGAAACACATGGATTGGTATAGGAGCTGTGGTTAGTAATAATTTAAAAATCTGCGAAAATTGTGTAATACGTGCGGGTGCAGTAGTTGTTGAAAGTATAACTAGAAGTGGTAATTATCAAGGTGTGCCAGCAAAGATAAAGGAATGATATTATGAAAAAAATTTGTTTTGTAACAACCGTGTATATGACATATAAATGTTTTTTAAAACAATTATCACAGTATTTATATGAAAGTGGAGAATATGATATTTCATTAATATGTAATAATGAAGAAGATGCATTAAAAGATATACCTTCCTTTGTACATTATCATCCTGTGGATATGAAAAGAGGAGTAAGCTTATCTGCTTTTGGAGCTATAAAAAAAATAGGAGAAATTTTAGAACGAGAGAAATTTGATATTGTTCAGTATTCTACGCCTAATGCTGCATTTTATGCATCTATTGCTGCGAAGAAAAAGAAGGTTCCGGTAAGACTATATTGCCAATGGGGAATCAGATATATGGGGTTTGAAGGGTGGAAAAGAAGTGTTTTTAAGCATTTAGAAAAAAAGACATGTGATAATTCTACTTTCATTGAGGCTGAAAGTCATAATATAAGAAATTTTTCGTTAGATGAAAAATTATATAATGCGGATAGAAGTTGCGTAATTTGGAATGGAAGTGCTAGCGGTGTTGATCTGAATAAATTTGATATTTCAAGGAAGAATTGTTGGCGGGAAAAAATAAGAAAACAATATGAATTACCCGATAAAGATATTATTTTTGTTTTTGCTGGACGATTAACAGCTGACAAAGGTGTTAATGAGTTATTGTCTGCTTTTTTGAGTGTTGAAAAAAAATATTCAAATGTAAAATTGCTAATGCTGGGTGGTATGGATAATCATGAGTCCTTACAACTTGAGTTAATGGAGCAGGCAAAGGCTTCTGCTAATATTATTTTTACAGGAAATGTACCAAATGTTGAGGAGTACTATGCAGCGTCAGATATTTTTGTAGCACCGAGTTATCGAGAAGGTTTTGGGTTAGTTGTTGTAGAAGCAGAAGCAATGGGATTGCCGGCAATTGTATCTAATGTACCAGGTCAAGTAGACGCAATCAAAGAGAATGAGACAGGATTAACATGCGTTGTAAAAGATGCAAAATCCCTTCAATGTGCAATGGAAAAATTGATAGAGAATACAGAATTAAGAATAGAATTAGGCAATGCAGCGTCTAAATATGTAGAAGAAAATTATGAGCAAAAAGAACTATTTAAATATTTGAAAATGCATAGAGATGCGTTGCTTAGTGGAGAAAAATAGTATGCCAAAAGTAAGTGTATTGATGAGTGTATATAATTGTGAAAATACAGTAAAAAAGAGCATAGACTCGATTGTTGAACAAACATTTACAGACTGGGAACTTATAATTTGTGATGATGGCTCAAAGGATAATACATATAAACTTGTACAAGAGATTGCAAAGGAAGAACCAAGAATTGTTTTGATAAAAAATGATAGAAATAGGGGACTATCATATTCTTTGAATCATTGTTTAAAAGTCGCCAAAGGTAGTTATTGTGCTCGAATGGATGGAGATGATTTGTGCGATTCACGAAGATTTGAAAAGCAAGTTGAGTTCTTGGATAATAACAAGGAATATGCCTTTGTAAGTACAAGAATGACAAGGTTTGATGAGCATGGAACATATCAAGTTCCGAAATCTATGGAATCTTATTCCCCGACAATAAAAGACTTTGTAAAGGGGTCTCCGTTTTGTCATGCTCCAGTTATGGTCAGAAAAAGTGCTTATGATGCAGTGAGTGGATATAGAGATATACCACAGACTTTAGGAGTGGAGGATTATGACCTTTGGTTTAGGCTATATGCGAAAGGGTATAAAGGATATATATTACAGGAATCGCTTTACCACATGTTTGATGGCAGAGGAGCAGCTAAAAGAAGAACATTTAGAAGGCGATTAAATGAAGCCTGGGTTAGACGAAGCGGTTATAGAATGTTAAAAATTCCAATAATATTTCGGGTATATATTTTTAAACCAATATTAATTGGAATGATTCCGCAACATATATATAGAACAATTTTAAGGAGATAAAGCAGTGTATTGGTTGTATGGAGCATATATTGTCTCAATTATAGTGATATTGTTAATTGAGCTTACAAAAAAAAATGGTATAAGTGAAAACGGCATTACAAAGAGGCAATATTATAATCCAGTGCTTGCATTTATATATATGTGTCCTTTGGCATATGTTGCTGCGTGCAGATATCGTTTTTGGGATACAGACGATTACAGAGTAATGTATGAGGCGGTTGGAAAATCATTTGACAATGTATTTAATAATGTGACCGGACATGTAGAAAAGGGTTATTTATTGTTCACAGCATTGTTAAACAAAATTAGTCATAACTCGCAGTTTTTGATTATTGTTTCGTCAATATTTATATTATTTTTAGCTTACTTTTTCCTGTATAAAGAATCAACAGATCTTCCATTATCCTTTTTGATTTTTTCCAGTCAGGTGTGGATGGCAACAATGAATGGTCTTAGACAATATATGGCTGCTGTGATATTGTGGCTGGTATGGAGAAAATGGGCAAGAGGTATACAGTGTAAAAAAAATGATTTGCTTTTCATTTTATCAATACTACTAATGGCATCATTTCATAAATCTGTTCTGATTTGTATACCTTTGTTCTTTTGCGCAAGAGGTAAATTGGGAAATAAAAAAGTAACTGCATGCATAATAGCAGCGGTTGTGATGATAGTGATTTCTCCTGGTATGATGTAGTCATAGACCAATAAGGTCATCCACATCATATTCTCTAATCTATATCCTGGTTGGTAAGAGGATTCTCCTCCATAATCACTCCAACCATAGATACGTGTATAAGTTACATACATTTTTGTATGATTATTCACTCCTAGACTATGTCTGTTACATAAGGTATTATTTTCCATTGGATAGGGAAAAGGACGATTTTCTCCTAGGGAGCTGGCTTATGTCCAGTAATACCCGTAACTTAAGACTGTCATTCCATCAATGAAAATTTATGTTTTAGGCTGGTTGGGAGCAATTAAGCTAT
>URKY01000093.1 GCA_900548465.1 uncultured Eubacterium sp. | reverse complement strand
AGAACATACAGTTAGTGAAAATGCTAATCGTATTTGTAATTTAATGGGAGGTACAAGATAATGCCTAATATGTCATTAAAAAAGGTTGTTATGCCTGAACAAGAACCTGATGTAAGAAATAAAAACTTTAAAGAAGTTGCTTTAGGATATACAAAAGAAATGGCAATGGAAGAAGCAACTCGTTGTTTAAATTGTAAACATCAACCATGTAAAAGCGGTTGTCCAGTAGGAGTACCAATTCCTGAATTTATTCAAGAAGTAGCGGCTGGTAATTTTGAAGAAGCTTATAAAATTATTACAAGTGAAAATGCTTTACCGGCAATTTGTGGACGTGTTTGTCCTCAAGAAAATCAATGTGAAGGGAAATGTGTTCGTGGCATCAAAGGAGAATCAGTAGGAATTGGACGATTAGAAAGATTTGTTGCTGATTATCATCGAGATCATGGTCAAAAGAAAGACAATCATATTGAAAAGAATGGAAAAAAGGTTGCCGTTGTCGGAAGTGGACCTGCAGGTATGACTTGTGCAGGAGAATTAGCGAAAAAAGGATATGATGTGACTGTTTTTGAAGCTTTGCATAAAACAGGTGGCGTTTTATCATATGGAATCCCTGAATTCCGTTTACCTAAAGATTTGGTTCAAAAGGAAATTGATGGGGTCGCTGATTTAGGTGTCAAATTTGAAACAAACGTTGTTGTTGGACGTTCTATAACAATTGATGAATTACAAGAAGAAGGTTATGAAGCTATCTTTGTTGGAAGTGGCGCTGGACTTCCTCGTTTCCAAGGTATTCCTGGTGAAAATTTAAATGGTGTTTATGCAGCTAATGAATTTTTAACACGTGTCAATTTGATGAAAGGTTATGAATTCCCAAATCATCCGACACCAGTGAAAATTACTGAAACAGTTTGTGTAATTGGTGCTGGGAATGTAGCAATGGATGCTGCTAGAACGGCTAAACGTTTAGGGGCGAAAAATGTTTATATCGTATATCGCCGTGGTGAAGAAGAGGTACCAGCTAGAGCTGAGGAAGTACATCACGCTAAAGAAGAAGGAATTATTTTTAAATTATTAACTAACCCTGTAAAAATCAATGGTGAAGATGGATGGGTTAAATCTATGGAATGTGTTGAAATGGAACTTGGTGAACCCGATGAAAGTGGTAGAAGAAGGCCAATCGCAAAAGAAGGTTCAAACTTTATTATTGAAACAGGTACAGTAATTGTTTCAATTGGACAAAGTCCAAACCCATTAATTAGACAAACTACTCCTGGTTTAGATACTCAAAAATGGGGTGGAATTATTGTAGATGAAGAAACAATGAAAACAAGTAAAGAAGGAGTATATGCTGGTGGTGACGTTGTTACTGGAGCAGCAACAGTAATTCTTGCAATGGGAGCTGGTAAATCAGCAGCTAAAGCAATGGATGAATATCTTTCTACTAAATAATTATAGTAAAAAATAGGCACTCGTTTTGATATGAACCCCATTATTTGGACACCAAATAATGGAGGTTCATTTTTATTATGGCAAAACTTACAAGAGAACAAAAAATAGAACTATACAAAAAACGAAAACAAGGAGAAACTGTATCATCATTATCTAAAGAATATCAAATAAGATCTGATAATATTAAGTATTTAGTTAGATTAATAGATAGACATGGATTTGATATTTTAAGATCTAACAAAAATAATTATTATTCACCAGAATTAAAATTAGAAATCATTAATAAAGTCCTTATTGATGGTAAATCAATAACAGGTACAGCTATTGAATATGGGCTAGCTGGTGATGGATTATTACATAGCTGGATTAACTCGTATAAAGACAACGGATATGTTATAGTAGAGAAAAAGAAAGGAAGACCATCTACTATGAACAAAGAAAATCAATTTAATAAAAAATATGAAGATATGTCACCTGAAGAAAAAATAAAATATCTTGAAAATAAAAATCAGTATCTAGAAGCAGAGAATGAATACTTAAAAAAGCTGCGTGCTGCAGTTCAAAAAAAGAAAAATCAACAATCGAAGAAAAAGTAACGATTGTTTGTGAACTGCGGCTTAAATATCCATTAAAGATTCTTCTTAAAATATCAGGATTAAAACGTTCAACTTATTACTACACATTATCAAAGACTAACAAAGATATGAAAAATGATGAAATAATGAATAATATCATCAATATCTTTTATACTCATAAGGAACGTTATGGCTATCGTAGAATAGCTTTGGAGCTAAGAAATAAGGGATATATTGTCAATCATAAGAAAGTCAAACGATTAATGTCTGTAATGGAATTATATGGAAAAACACCAAAAGCAAAATATAAGTCATATAAAGGTGATATGAATGGTACAACAAAAAATTTATTACTTAATAAAGTAGTAGACGAAGAAAATCATAAGACATATTATGAGAGAAATTTCAACACAACAAGTTGCAATGAAATATGGTTAACAGATGTATCGGAGTTTCATATAGCAGCAGGAAAGCTTTGGTACTATGTCAAGAAAAAGTACCAGTTAAATAGAAATTTTTCTATTTAACTTCTACATTTGAAAAATTCTGATTCATAATTATTTGGACTCATATAACCGCAATGATTATGAATTCTTACTGTGTTATAAAATGTCTCAATATACTCAAATACTAATTGATATGTTTGTCTATAATCCATTATTTTGAATCGATTTAGCCATTCTCTTTTTATCAGTGAATGAAACGATTCTATACACGCATTATCCCATGGAGTTCCCTTTTCTGAATAGCTTCTTTCCATTTTCATTGTTATTTTTTGATATTCTTCACTTGTAAACTGCACTCCACGATCGCTATGGATCACAAGCGGTTTTTCAATATTTCTTCGTGCTTTTGCAATATTTATTGCTTCTATTACCGATTCAGCTTTCATATCTTTAGTTAATACCCAGGATATGATTTTTCTTGAATATAAATCCATTACATTTGTTAAATAAACAAAACCCTCATCATAGGTCCAGATATAGGTTATGTCTGTACACCAGAAAGCATTTGGCCTGTCTGGATTGAATTCTCTTTTAAGCAGATTTTTTAAATCTGCAGTGAAATTTTTAGAAATTGTTGTTTTTGTCCAGTGTTTTATATAGCAGGCTTTTATTCCCATTTCACGCATATAATTACTAACTGTTTTCATGCTTATCTTTATTCCTTTTTGCCGCAGGATATAGGTGATTTTTGGTGCTCCATAAATTTCTTTGTTTTTATGATAAATAGTTAGAATCATTTCTTTGATTAGTTCTTTATGCAATTGCTGATGGGATTTTTTACGATGCTTCCATGATTTAAAACCGCTTCTGGAAATATTTAATATTCTGGTTACTGCTCTAATCGAAACATTATTTGAATCTGCAGTTTCTTCAATATATTTGCTCAATGCTCTATAAAGAATACTTACTGGCTGTTGAGAATGTTCATAGCTTTTTTTAATATTTCAACAGCATCTCTTAAATCCCTGTTTTCTTTTTTTAATCTTGCCAGTTCTTTTGCATCATCACTGGAATAATTACCAGAACCTCTAAATACCTTGCTTTCATCATCGCTGTTTGATGAATATTCTTTGATCCAGCGATGAATAGAACTTAATGAGATTCCAAGATTATTAGCTACTTCAGCCATGGTAAGTTCAGGATGATGCTTCCTATAATTAACAGCATCAATTTTAAATTGTTTATCGATTTGTTTCTTTTTAGCCATATAACTTTACTCCTTATTTATAATTTGATTATTGATTAATATAGGTTACATCTATTATCCGTATTAATCAATACTGTTGTTATTTTACTGACATTTCTCTATTTAACTGGACCTAAATATATACTAGTACTAGTAAATACTATATAAGAAAATGAAAGAATATAATTAATTCTTTCACATATAAACAAATACATTATTAATTACTTTATACTACAACATTTATACATTAATTGATTAATAATATACTTTACTTCACAATCTTTTTCACGCACTAAAGTTTTTCGCGGCTCAAAGAAACTTAAATAGTCAAATAGTTAATTTTGTTATATTCAAAATGAGGGAATAATTATTTCAATCTTTTATGAAT
>URKY01000092.1 GCA_900548465.1 uncultured Eubacterium sp. | reverse complement strand
TAGAAAATAAAATATGGCAATAAGGATATGTTGAATTTTTGAGACAAGTTTGATATTATTAGTGTGATTAAGAGGGAAAAAAGGAGAACAAAAAAGTGGCTACTGAAGAGAAAAGATTAACAAGTTCAGAGATAGATGAATTACTAAAAGAAGTGGAACATGATTACACTCCAATCAGAACAACTAATAGGGATAGAAAAAAGAAACCGAAGATAAGAATTGATATGATTATAGCAGCTGTGCTTGCATTAGTCATTGTAGTGGGAGTAGTAACCTTAATTGTTCATTTTGTAAATAAATCTTCATCAAAGCAAAGCAAAACTACAGTTGAAAATCCACTAAAGGATGAGATGTATCCGGAAATTTCAGACGTAGTAAAGAACTATTTAAATGCTTTTCTTATTGAGGATGATAACAGACGTGCGGAAATAATAGCACAGTATGTCGGTAACTTATATGACATCAACAGCGTAAAACAGAAAACTTATATATCAAGTTATAGTGAAATTGAATGTTACACGAAAAAAGGACCATATGATAATACATATATAGTATATGCTTATTATCAGATGAACTTAAAGAATATTAATACTCCGGCCCCTACAATTACGAGACTGTATGTTGTAAGGGATACAAAGACAGGAAAAGTATATATTCAAAATGACAGTGGAAAAGATATTCAGAAATACATGAATCAGGTTACAAAAGATGCTGATGTTCAGCAGTTATTAAAAGATACTGAAAAAGAATTTGAGGCAGCGAAGAAATCAGATCCGCAGTTAAAGTCATTCTATGACAAGATAGAAGAGGCTAAAAAGAAAAGGCAGGAGTCTCAGACCAGTGCACAGCCACAGACTACACAGACTCAAACTCAGACGACAGCCGGAAAGTAATTTGAATTGGTAAGTTATAATGGAAGGTGTATGTTACATTGTAGGTGCAGGAGACAACGAAGGCACTTTATTTATAAAAAAAATGGAGGATTTTGTTATTGCAGCAGATGGTGGGCTTTTGACAATTAATGGTTTGGGTATTGCTCCTGATATTATATTAGGGGATTTTGATTCTCTTGGATATGTTCCCAAAGGAGATAACATAATCAGACATAAAGTGGAAAAAGATGATACTGACATGATGCTGGCAGTAGAGAAAGCTATTGAATTAGGCTATCATAATATTACTATTTTTGGTGGAACAGGTGGCAGAACAGATCATACAATAGCAAATCTCCAGACGATGCTTTATGCATCAATTAATGGTGTTAATATTAAAATGATGGATTCAGGAAATGTTTATCGGGTCATTACTGATGAAAAAATAACATTGCAGGCTAAAAATAAAGGAACTTTCTCGGTATTCGCCATGGGTGGCAGAGCAAAAGGAGTTAACATAGAAGGAGCAATGTATTCCATGAAAAATGGAGAACTAACATCTGACAATCCAACGGCAGTAAGTAATTCTTTTGCCGGTCACAATGTTAATATATCAGTAGAGGAGGGAAGTCTGCTGATTATAGAAGAAAGATAAATTAATAAATGAAACATACAAAATCGGTGCTACGATAAAACAGGTTATTGTAGCACTGCCTTTTTATTGAATAAACAATGAATAAATGATACAATTTTTCTTACGTAATTATTATTTGTCGGGAGACGTTATATGGGAGATGAGACAAAAAGAATAAAAAATCAAATAGAAGAAAATATCAGGCTTAACAAATTTTTAAGTGATGCAGGTTATTGCTCAAGAAGAGAGGCAGACCGTCTTATAGATGCCGGAAAAGTTATGGTAAATTATAAACCTGCGCTTATGGGACAAAAGGTTTCAGAGCGGGACATAGTAACGGTAAATGGTCATAAAATAACAAGGGAAGAAGAGCAGATTATTATTGCTTTTAATAAGCCAGTGGGAGTAGAGTGTACAACAGACAGCAAAAATCCGGATAATATTGTCGATTATATAGGTTACGAAAAAAGAATATATCCCATAGGAAGACTTGATAAAAATTCTCAGGGATTAATACTTCTAACTAATGACGGTTCCATTGTAAATAATATTCTTAAAGCATCTAATTATCATGAAAAGGAATATGTTGTTACAGTAGATAAGCCGGTTACGGACTCATTTTTGAGTGCAATGTCAAATGGAGTAAAAATTCTGGATAAAGTAACAAGAAAATGCAAAGTTTCAAAAGTTAGTAAGCATACATTTTGCATTATTTTAACTCAGGGACTGAACCGTCAGATAAGAAGAATGTGTGAGGCTTTGGGATATAATGTACAAAAACTAAAAAGAGTAAGAATAATGGATGTTGAACTTGGAAATCTACCAATAGGTCAGTATAGAAATCTTACAGACAATGAAGTGAAATCATTAAGCAATATAAAAAAATATAAATAAGGACTAAAAAATGAATAAATCAAAAAGAATAAAAGAGTTAGTTGAAATATTAAATAAAGCAAGTGAGGCATATTATCAGGACGCAAAAGAAATCATGAGCAACTATGAATATGACGGACTATACGATGAACTTTGTGCCCTTGAAGAGGAAACCGGCATGGTGCTTGCCAACAGCCCTACCGTAAATGTTGGATATGAAGTAGTAAGTGAACTGCCAAAAGAACAGCATGAGAGCCCGATGCTTTCCCTTGATAAAACAAAAGAGGTCCAGGCACTGGCAGAGTTCGCAGGAGAAAGAACATGTCTTTTGTCATGGAAGCTGGATGGACTTACGGTTGTATTAACCTATGAAAACGGAAATCTCGTAAAGGCAGTAACTCGTGGAAATGGACAGGTAGGTGAAGTTATAACTGCTAATGCAAAGACATTTAAAAACATACCATTATCTATTGGATATAAGGGGAACCTCACATTAAGAGGTGAAGCGATTATTAAGTATTCCGATTTTGAAAAAATAAACAACAAAATAGAAGATGTGGATTCAAAATATAAAAACCCGAGAAATTTGTGTTCAGGTTCCGTAAGACAGTTAAACAGCAAAATCACTGCTGAGAGGAATGTTAATTTCGTTGCATTTGCTTTAATATCAGCAGAGAATGTTGATTTTGAAAATTCAATAGAAAAGCAGTTTCAGTGGCTTGAAGAACAGGGTTTTGAAGTTGTAGAGAGAAAAACTGTTACTGAAAACAATATGGAAGAAACTGTCGAATATTTTCAGGAAAAAATAAAGGAGTACGATTATCCTTCAGACGGTCTGGTATTAATGTATGATGATATAGAATATGGACAATCACTTGGAACAACTGCAAAATTTCCAAGAAACGGAATCGCTTTTAAATGGGAAGATGAACAGGCTGAAACTACTCTTAAATACATTGAGTGGAGCCCAAGCAGAACAGGATTAATAAATCCGGTGGCGGTGTTTGAACCGGTGGAGTTGGAAGGTACAAAAGTCACCAGAGCCAGTGTTCATAATATAAGCATTATGGAAGAATTAAAACTGGCAAAAGGAGATGTAATAAAAGTCTATAAGGCAAATATGATTATACCTCAGATATCAGAAAATTTAACTAAGTCAGGCGTTAGGGATATTCCTGAAACCTGTCCGGCATGTGGAGGTCATACTGAAATAAGAAATGACAACGGAGTAAAGACTCTGTATTGTCCTAATCAGGAGTGCCCGGCTAAACATGTTAAATTATATACTTTATTTGTTTCAAGAAACGGAATGAATATTGATGGCCTTTCAGAAGAAACTTTGGAAAAATTTATTGATGCAGGATATATTCATGAGTTTGCAGATATATTTAAACTGGATTGTTATAGAGAAGAGATTGTAAGTACACCGGGGTTTGGACAAAAATCCTACGACAATTTAATGGACTCTGTTAATAAGGCAAGAAATGTAGATATGCCGGCATTAATATACAGTCTGGGCATTCCGAATATCGGAGAAGCTAATGCAAAATTAATATGCAAATATTTTGACTATGACATTGACAGAATAAGAAATGCTGAAATTTCCGAACTTGTGGAAATAGATCACGTAGGTGAAATTATGGCAGAAAAGTTTGTGGAGTATTTTGCAAATGAAAGAAACAGGGAAGTATTGGATAATCTTCTTAAGGAAATAACAATTAACAAACCGGAAACTAATAATAATGAGCAGAATATGGAAGGACTGGTT
>URKY01000091.1 GCA_900548465.1 uncultured Eubacterium sp. | reverse complement strand
TGGGATACAACTATCGTATGAGTAATGTGGTTGCTGGTGTTGTTCGTGGACAGTTTCCTTATCTGAAAGAGCATATTGAGCAGAAGAAAGCAATTTATGAGAGATATAAAGAGGGCTTAAAAGGACTGCCAGTATCTATGAACCCAATGGATCTGGAAAATTCTGAACCAAATTACTGGTTGTCTTGTCTGATTATTGATAAGGAAGCAATGTGCAAACAGGTTCGTGGTGAGCAGGATGTGTGTTATGTAAAAGAATCAGGAAAGTCCTGCCCGACAGAGATTTTGGAAGCGATTGCATCTATTAATGCAGAGGGAAGACCAATCTGGAAGCCAATGCATATGCAGCCGATTTATCGTTTAAATCCGTTTGTTGTTAGAGATGGAAATGGACGTGCCAGATCAAATGCTTACATTGCAGGTGATGCAGCTGATGTAGGAATGGATATTTTTACAAGAGGATTATGCCTGCCGAGTGATAATAAAATGACAGTAGAGCAGCAGGATAGAATTATTGAAGTGATTAGAGCTTGCTTTGAATAGAAATATATTGTGGGAGAGATTATTGTGTCAAAGAAAAAAATAGTTGGAATTATAGCATCATCTATTGTTGGTGGAACAGCGATAGTGACTTGGATTATGAAAAAGAAGGCGAAAAAAACAACTTATAAAGCTGAAAGTATAGAAGCGATTCCGACACGCAAAATGGGATTTTACGAAAAATATGTTAAAAGAGCGATAGATGTTGTTTGTGCGTCAGCAGCAATTATATGTTTTAGCCCATTGTATATAGGTGTTGCAATTCTTGTCAAATTCAAACTGGGCAGCCCAGTGTTGTTCACGCAGGATCGTCCAGGGTTGATTGGAGAAGATGGAAAAGAAACTATTTTTAAAATGTACAAATTCCGTACTATGACAGATGAAAGAGATGAAAACGGAGAGCTTTTACCGGATGAAGTACGTTTAACTTCATTTGGTAAGTGGCTTAGAAGTACAAGTCTTGATGAACTTCCAGAGGCTTTTAATATTTTAAATGGAACACTTTCGATTTGCGGACCACGTCCACAGTTGGTCAGGGATCTTACATTTATGACAAAGGAGCAACGTATGCGTCATACTGCAAAACCTGGGTTGAGTGGCTTGGCTCAGGTAAATGGACGAAATGCGATTAAGTGGGAAGATAAATTGAACTGGGATTTGAAGTATATAGAAAATGTGACATTGTTAAAAGATTTTAGCATTATATTAAAAACTGTAAAAACTGCTTTTATTAAACAAGAAGGCATTACAGATGGAGATATGGCAACCGCAGAGGATTTTGGAGATTATCTTTTAAAAAATGAAAAAATAACTTCCGAGGAATATGATAAAAAACAAATAGAGGCTAAGCAAATTTTAAATAAATGTGATGGAATACTGCGAGAAGAAAACATGGTTTCAATTATTATGCCGTCTTACAATACAGCTTCATACATAAAAGAATCAATCCAGTCAGTTTTAAATCAAACTTATACTAATTGGGAATTGATTATTGTAGATGATTGTTCAACTGATGAAACAGAAGAAGTGCTTGCTACAATTACAGATTCTCGAATCAAATACTTTAAAAATAAAGAAAACTCTGGAGCTGCAATAAGTCGGAACAAAGCATTACGAGAGGCTAGAGGGCAATGGATTGCTTTTCTTGATTCGGATGATCTTTGGCTGCCTAATAAACTTGAAAAACAAATTAATTTTATGAAGAATAATGGATATAAGTTTTCTTATACGAATTATGAAGAAATTGATATGGCGAGTAATAAAACCGGTGTAAGGATAACAGGACCTAAAAAAATCACAAAGATGGGAATGTATAATTATTGTTGGCCTGGATGTCTTACAGTAATGTATGATGCTAATGAAATTGGGTTGATTCAGATTGAAGATATTAAAAAAAATAATGATTATGCAATGTGGTTAAAAGTTTGCCAAAAGGCTGATTGTTATTTGTTAGATGAAGTATTAGCACAATATAGAAAAGGGCGTGTAGGAAGTGTAAGTACACATAGTATTAGGACAATGATTAGCTGGCACTATATGCTTTATCATGAAGCAGAAAAAATGGGCAAATTAGAGAGTCTATTTAATACCGGAAGAAATTTGTTATTTGGTTACTATAAAAAAAGAAAATATGTAAAAAAATTTGATTAGGTGATGTGCTATGAATCAGTATTCAAAAAAATTTTTAAAAACTCATTTGGTAGAAATAATAATGTCTATTCCAAAAACAATATATTTTAATTTTAAGGTACTACCAGTAAGTCAGGCTATAAAATTCCCATATATTGTATCTTACCATGTGAAATTGTCAGGGATAAACAGAAAAACATTTTTGACAAATGATAAGGATTTATCTACCTGCTCAATGAGAATTGGCTTTGGTGATTCTATAACATCAAGAAGAGAATCGCCTAAGAGTTTACTTTGTGTTGAGCGGGGGGGTAATACAGGTAGGAAAAAATTTAGGATTATCTCAGGGATGTGTTATATGTGTAAATAATGCAAAATTAATTTTAGGTAATAAATTTAGATGCAATTACTCAACTACAATTGATTGTTCTGATGCCGATATAGAAATAGGTAATGACGTTGTTTTGGGGTGGAATGTTACGATAAAAAATAATGATGGACATCATGTTGTAGAAAATGGTAAAGATTCCATTATTTCAAAAAAAATAGTCATAAAAGATCATGTATGGGTATGCGCATATTCAACATTGCTGAAAGGAACACTTATTCAAAAAAATTCGGTTGTTGCGTATGGCGCATTAGTAACGAATACAATTGACAGAGAAAATGTATTGTATGGAGGTGTTCCTGCAAAAATGATAAAAGAGAACATTAGTTGGAGAGAGTAGTGATGAGAGCTGGGAGGAAGAATTTGTGAAAAAAGTATGCATCATAGGGTGCTTTGCAGATACACTGGATTTGCTCAATGGGCAAACGGTAAAAACTAAAATTGTATACAAAGAAATGAAAAATGCATTTGGTTGCAATGAAGTGATGAAGGTTGATACATATGGAGGCATAAAAACATTGGTAAAAACTCCAATCATTGTATTGAATGCATTAATACATTCCCAAAATGTAATCATTCTTCCAGCGGAGAATGGACTGAGAATTATAGCTCCACTTTTAATTACTTTTAATAAAGTATTTAAAAGAAATATATGTTATGACGTAATAGGCGGTTGGTTACCAGAATTTGTGAATAAAAGAAAATGGTTAGGTGCTTTTTTAAAAAAAATAAATTATATTTTTGTTGAAACGGAATCAATGAAAGAACAATTAGAAAGTCAGGGATATGATAATGTAGAAGTTATTCCGAACTGTAAGGAATTGTATATATTAGATGCGAAAACAATAAAGTATACTGAGGGCATCCCATACCGGTTATGTACTTTTTCTAGGGTGATAAAGGAAAAAGGTATAGAGGATGCTGTTCAAGCTGTATGTGAAATAAATTCTAAATATGACGACATTTTTGCAGAATTAGATATATATGGACAGATTGAAGATAGTCAAAAAGAATGGTTTGAACAGTTGCAAGCTTCATCGCCTCAATATATAAGATATAAAGGGATGGTTCCGTTTAATCAGAGTACGGAAGTACTGAAAAACTACGATGCTTTGTTATTCCCTACATATTATGAAGGGGAAGGATTTGCGGGGACAATTATTGATGCTTTTGCAGCGGGACTTCCAGTTATTGCAAGTGATTGGAAGTACAATTCAGAGATAATTAAACAAGGAATAACCGGTGTGATTACTAAAACACATAGTATAAGCGAATTAAAAAATGCAATATTATCAATCAATAGTGACGTGGAAAAATGGAATTTTATGAGAAAAAATTGCATATCTGAAGCCAAAATGTATTTGCCGGCGAATGCAATGAAAAAATTAATTGATATAGTAAATGGGTAGAGGAAAAATGATTAAGATAGTGAGAAGTTCAAGTACAAATGCAGAAGTCACAGATTATTATTTAGATGTAATAGCTTCACTTATGGAGGCATGTGGTGAAAAAAAATATGAAGATGATATAGACTTAAAACAGTGCAAAAAGAAGGATATTATTATTGCGCCTACTTCCGTCGATTTTGTTAAATTATATTTTAAAGGGTATAAAAATCAAATTTATTGGATGCAGGGAATAGATGCAGAAGAAAGCTATATGAGAAACGGAAGCAAACTGAGAAGTTTTGTTCTTGATGCTATTACAAAATTTGCTATGAAAAAGGCAATGGCAATTTTTTATGTTTCAGAAGAAATGAAAAAATTTGAAGAAGGTAAATCTGGTATTAGTACAGATAAAAAATGTTTTATTATGCCTTGCTTTAATGTAAGTAGAACAGAAACACTTCAAGTAGATGAAAGAAAATATAAGAAGAATATATTTACCTATGTGGGTTCTTTAAGTAAATGGCAATGTTTTGAAGAAACACTTGATTTTTATAAAAAAATTGAGAAAATTGATCCAAATGCAGAGTTAAAGATTTTTACTTTTGCTAAAGATGAAGCGAGAAGAATTGTAG
>URKY01000090.1 GCA_900548465.1 uncultured Eubacterium sp. | reverse complement strand
ATCTGAAAAAGGAAACGCTGGTAGAAAGAATAAGGTATCAGGGATAGCAAGTAACTAAGCTGTCACTCGGGCAATGAGTGACAGCTTGGCTTGCGAGTATACGTCAAAAGATTCTATGGAGAATATTCTGCACATTTTCATATGAGTGTCGGAAATGAGAAAGGTGAAGTGTTTGGAGAGCATCTGAACAGAGCTGTCGTGAGCGCAACCTGTGGGATGGTAATTACGGTCATTGATGGAAAAGTTGACAGAGTTTATGATGAAGAAATAGGGCTTAATGTATTTAAGTTTGATTAGATGCGTTGAATACATGTGATGAATCGGGAGTTTCAGGAGGAAAATCATGAGAAGCAAGGGGATTTTTATTTTAGCGATTACATGGAATTGTTTATCCTAAGGAAGCAGATGTAACAATAAGAAGAATAAAGGGGAAGATAACACTTGTCGCATTAGCATCATATCCCATATCCATTGAAGCGAAATCGGTTTATATTGATGTGCCTGTTGCCATTTGTTCTTGGATTAGTTCCATTTATATTATTTGTAATTAGTCCTGCTGAATTTAGAGTATTTAATGGATTGAATTTCGGCATGGCGTGTATGGGTATGGTTTCGCCGTTTCCGGATGTGTTTAATGTTCTTACCGTTCTAAGAAATTCTGAAAAAGGCGATTCAATAATGTTCTACAAGAACGATATGTATAAGATTTCTTAAATTTTTGGTTGATTGTACAGTTGATCAGATAGGAAAATATAAATCTGCAACTCAAAATGTTTTGAAGAAAAGCACATGGTTTTGAGTATAAATTTTGAAGAAAAACACATAATACTGGATGCAAATATTGAAGAAAAGTACATTTGTGATATAATGGGTGGAAGAGATTCAGTGGAGCATATTTGGAGGTAGATATGTATTTTAAAAGAAAAGCATATGACAAACTATTAGAATGGAAAAATTTATATTCAGATAAATACGCTGTGCTGTTAGAGGGGGCTAGACGAGTTGGAAAATCAACGATAGCGGAGAATTTTGCAAAGAATGAGTATAAATCTTATATATTGATTGATTTTTCAAAAACAACAGGTAATATATTGGAATGTTTTGATGATATAGGAAATTTAAATATCTTTTTTCTTAGGTTACAGGCAGAAACAGGAATAACATTATATGAGCATGAGTCTCTTATTATTTTTGATGAAGTTCAACTATTTCCTAAAGCAAGACAGGCAATCAAGCATCTTGTGTTTGATGGCAGATACAGTTATTTGGAAACAGGATCTTTGATCTCGATAAAGAAAAATGTAAAGGACATCCTGATTCCTTCCGAGGAAATGAAGCTGGAAGTATATCCCATGGATTACGAAGAATTCTGTGATGCCACGGGCAATAATTATGGGTTATTGCAGCAGATTTATGATAGCGGAACAGCTATCGGACAGGCAACCAATCGTAAATTAATGCGGGATCTGAGAATATATATGGCAGTGGGAGGAATGCCACAGGCAGTAGAAGCCTATGTTAATGGAAAAAACTTTTCAGAAATAGATATGGTAAAAAGGCAGATCATATCTTTGTATGAGGAAGATTTTAAGAAAATCGATGCCTCCGGAAGAATATCGGCATTATATCATGCGATTCCGGCACAGTTGTCAAAGGATGTAAGAAAATATCGTATTACTACAGCAATCGGAAAAAGAAATAATACCAAGGCGGAAGAATTATTATATGATTTGATAGATTCGAAAACGGTTCTGCCATGCTATAATTCTACCAATCCGAGGGTCAGCCTGACGGACACGAAAGATTTTGACAGTTACAAGTTATATCTTTCAGATACGGGGTTATTTGTTACGTTGTTGTTTATTGACCGTCCGGTAACGGAAAATGATGTATATGCCAAGCTGCTTTCTGATAAATTACCTGCCAATCTGGGTTATTTATATGAGAATCTTGTAGCACAGATGATTGCTGCATCTGGAAGAGAATTGTTTTATCATACATGGGAAAAGAATGGAAGTACGCATTATTATGAAGTGGATTTTTTAATTTCAGAAGGAAGCAAGGTAAATGCATTTGAGATTAAGTCTTCCGGAACAGGAAAACACGAATCAATAAAGGAATTTTCTAAAAAATATTCCCAAAATGTGAATAAGATATATTTAATATCACAAAAAGATGTAGGAAGAGAAGAAAATTTATTGTTGAAGCCATTTTATTTTATCCCGTTTCTAATATGATTTAATCATGTTAAACGTTGATAAATCAGGATTTGACGGAGGTATCATTATGTGTGGAATGACAACTGATTTATAAGGAAAAATAAATCGGAGGTTTATATGAATTATTTGATAAGAGAATTAAAACAAGATGAAAATAAGGTATTAGATACTTTTTTGTATGAGGCGATTTTTATTCCCGAAGGAGTTTCTGCACCGCTCCAAGATATTATTAACCAACCAGATTTGCAGGTATATGTAAAAGACTTTGGTAAGAATAAGGGAGACTTATGTTTGGTTGCTCAAGTTAGGGATAAAATTGTTGGCGCCGTGTGGGTTCGGATTATGAATGATTATGGTCATATAGATAATGAAACACCGTCTTTTGCAATTTCACTTCTTAAAGAGTATAGAAACTATGGTATCGGAACAGAATTAATGAAACAGATGCTAACAAAACTAAAACTAGAAGGATATAAACAAGCATCATTATCAGTTCAAAAGATGAATTATGCTGTCCGTATGTATAGGAAGATAGGATTTGAAATTGTTGATGAAAATGATGAAGAATATATTATGATTTGTAAATTATAGACACTTGCTAGTTCAAGTTTATGAGGATAAAACATGAAACTTATAGAATACAAAACGACTGACTGTGAGTAGTTGGCGCAATTGTTTTATAATACGGCACATAGTGTAAATGCAAAGGATTATACAGAAGAATAGGAAGTTGATATGATAAAAATTGTGTGGTCAATAAATGATATAAATAAATATCAAACAGGAAGCTTGCCGGAAGGCGCAGTAAAGATAGAAACACCGCAGAGTGTTGGTGAACTGATGAAAAAAGCGGTGCCGATTTCTGCAATTCTATGTGTTTTCCTTTTTATTGCTATGCTTTGTAAAACGATAATATGCAAGACCGTTGTAATCTCGCCAATATTTATTCTGGTCGGATTTGCTTTCGGTTTTTTACTGTTAATAATTCATGAGTGGTTACATGGAATTGTTTATCCTAAGGAAGCAGATGTAACAATAGGCAGAATAAAAGGAAAGGCAACATTTGTTGCATTAGCATCATATCCATTGAGGCGAGATCGGTTTATATTGATGTGCCTGTTGCCATTTGTTCTTGGGTTAGTTCCATTTATATTATTTGTAATTAGTCCTGCTGAATTTAGAGTATTTAATGGATTGAATTTCGGCATGGCGTGTATGGGTATGGTTTCGCCGTTTCCGGATGTGTTTAATGTTCTTACCGTTCTAAGAAATTCTGAAAAAGGCGATTCAATAATGTTCTACAAGAACGATATGTATAAGATTTCTTAAATTTTTGGTTGGTTGTACAGTTGATTAAATAGGAAAATATAAATCTGCAACTCAAAATATTTTGGGAAAATAGCATGGAAAAATATTTATTAGGATGATGAAGATTAATTAGCAATTTCAAGTTTATGGAGAGCCACCGTTATGATTAGAGAATTTCAAAGGGATGATATAAATAAAGTTGCGGATATATGGTTGGGTACAAATATAAAGGCACATAATTTTATCCCCGCCGAATACTGGAAAGGCAATTTCAAATCAGTAAAAGAAGCACTGTCACAAGCAGAGATTTATGTGTATGAGTATGATACAGAAATACAGGGCTTTATAGGGTTAAATGATGAATATGTTGAGGGCATTTTTGTTTCTGGTGAAATGCAATCGCAGGGTATAGGTAAAATTCTGCTGAATTATGCAAAGGATAAAAGGAATAAGTTGCACTTGAACGTATACCAAAAGAACGCACGGGCAATATCTTTTTATAAGAGAGAAGGATTTGAGATTCAGCATAGTGGCTTAGATGAGGCTACCGGAGAAAAAGATTATGTAATGACATGGCAACACAAATAGAAATTCCAGAAGGGAGAAACAAAACAATGATTTTACAATCGGAGTATATAAGACAGATGAGAAGAAATATTACTCAAACAGTTTTAAAGGGTATTATGAAATTACATCACTGACAGGTACGATCAATACAATGGATGGAGAATATTATGCGCATCTTCATATGAGTGTCGGAAATGAGAAAGGTGAAGTGTTTGGAGGGCATCTGAACAGAGCTGTCGTGAGTGCAACCTGTGAGATGGTAATTACGGTCATTGATGGAAAAGTTGACAGAGTTTATGATGAAGAAACAGGGCTTAATGTATTTAAGTTTGATTAGATGCGTTCTTATGATATTATATTTCATGTATTCAAACAAAGTAGGAAAGAGGTAAATACACCATGAATTTGAAAAAAGTTCATCATATTGCCATTATTGGGAGCAACTATGAGCAATCAA
Source organism: uncultured Eubacterium sp. (assembly GCA_900548465.1). Classification (GTDB taxonomy): domain Bacteria; phylum Bacillota; class Clostridia; order Lachnospirales; family Lachnospiraceae; genus Eubacterium_G. The sequence continues at coordinate 126 of URKY01000090.1, read as the reverse complement.
AGCATTTTTATGTGGATCTATTAGGTTTTTCTATTATTCGAGAAAATTACAGACCAGAACGTGATGATTACAAAATTGATCTTCAACTCGATGAGATAGAATTAGAACTTTTTATCATTAAAAATT
>URKY01000089.1 GCA_900548465.1 uncultured Eubacterium sp. | reverse complement strand
ACAAAATATGACAATCTTGATATAAAGGTTGCTGTAATGGGATGTGTAGTTAACGGACCGGGAGAAGCCAGAGAAGCCGACATTGGAATTGCCGGCGGAAAAGGTGAAGGATTACTGATAAAAAGAGGCGAAATCATAAAAAAAATTCCGGAGGATGAGTTATTAGAAGTATTAGAAAATGAACTAAAGAATTGGAGCAACTAATATGGAAAAAAAGAAGTTTTTTGAAGTTTTCCAAGACCTTAGGTTAGATCAGGATATAAGCGATTTGTTTGAATACGTTAATGTTACAAGGATAACGGCAAACAGTACACATACAAAAATGAGAATCTATATTGAAAGCAGCAGACTTATAGGAAAGTCTGCTATTTTCACCGTTAGAGATGAAATATCAAGATACTTAAGAGCCGGAAAAAGAATAGAAATTGAAATAGTAGAAAAATATCATTTGTCTGAACAATATACGAGGGAAAATTTATTTCAAATATATAAAGAAAGTATTATTCTTGAGTTGAATCAGATTAGCCCAATTATTGCTACAATGTTTAAAAAAGCTCCTGTAAGATTTGAGGATAATGGAAAAATGGTAATTGACCTTGAATCCAGCATAGTATCAGAAGCACGTATGAAAACATTGAAGGATACAATTGAAAGAATTTTTGCCAACAGATTTGATATGCCTATTGAAGTAAGAATAGAAAAAAGGCTCATTGACGAAAACAGATTTGCAAAAAGAAATGCAAGAAGACTCCAAAACGAGGTTAATGTTCTTTTAAGCAAAAATCAGGATATTGAAGAGGCGGAAGAAAAGGAAAAGAAAGAAAAACCAAAGAGAGTAAGAAAAGCTACATATTCAACAGATCCGGACATGGTCTATGGAAGAGAGTTTAAATTCGATGCAGATACAAAACTGTCAGATGTTTTTGAAGGTACAGGAGAAACTGTTGTAAGAGGTCAGATTATGACTATGGAGGACAGAGAAACAAGGACCGGAAAATTCATTGTAACCATGGAAATAACGGATTTTACAGACAGTATTGCGGTAAAGCTTTTCTTAGGTGATGAAAACGCTAAAAAGGAATTCTATGGAAAAGTAAAAAAGAACAGCTTTGTCAGAGTTAAAGGTGTAGCAAAATATGATACTTACGACAGACAGGTAGAAATCAGTAGTGTTGAGGGAATGAGATTAATACCTGCATTTACTGTTGGCGAAAAGCGTAAGGATACAGCAGTAGATAAGCGTGTGGAACTACATTGTCATACTAATATGAGTGATATGGATGGTGTAAGTAAGTGCGGAAAAATTGTCCGTCGTGCTTATGAGTGGGGGCATAAAGCTATTGCTATCACAGATCATGGTGTTGTTCAGGCTTTCCCTGATGCATGGCATGAATACTGCGATATTAAGAAAGAATGTAAAAGAGAAGGAAAAGAATGCGACTTTAAGGTTATTTACGGCGTAGAGGCGTATCTTGTGGATGACTTGAAAGATATGATTGTTAATCCAAGAGGACAGAAACTGGATGATACATACGTTGTATTTGACTTGGAAACTACAGGATTTAGTGCGAAAAGCGATAAAATCATAGAGATAGGTGCAGTTAAGGTTACGAATGGAAAAATCGTAGACAGATTTAGTACATTTGTTAACCCTGAAAGACCTATTCCGTTTAGAATTGAAAAACTAACAAGTATTAATGACAATATGGTGATTAATCAACCTACAATAGACGAAATATTGCCTAAATTCATGGAGTTTTGTAAGGGGGCAATAATGGTTGCCCACAATGCAGATTTTGACATGAGTTTTATTGCCCATAATTGTAAAGAAATGGGACTGGAATGCGATTTTACTATTGTTGATACCGTAGCAATGGCAAGATATCTTGTAGTGGGACTTGGAAAATATAAACTTAATAATGTGGCAAAGGCATTGGGAATTGCGCTTGACCATCACCATAGGGCAGTAGATGATGCAGAGTGTACTGCACTTATTTTCCTAAAATTATGTAAGATGCTTGAAGAAAGAGGAATTGATAATCTTGATGATGTCAATAAGGAAGGTAAGCAGTCGAAAAACCTTATTAATAAATTACCTGCCCATCATGCTATTATTTTAGTAAAAGATTTAGTGGGAAGAGTTAATTTATACAAGTTAATTTCCATATCTCATATAGAGACATTTGCTAAAAAGCCAAGAATTTTAAAAAGTGATTATCTGAAGTATTGCGAAGGCTTAATGATTGGAAGTGCCTGCGAGGCGGGAGAATTATATCAGGCTATTTTACATGGACGTCCACAACAGGAAGTGGTGAGACTTGCAGAGTTTTATGATTACTTTGAAGTTCAGCCTTTGGGAAATAATCAGTTTATGTTAAAAACAGGGAATCCTGAAATTGATGAAAAAAAGAAATTTACCGTTGATTCTATTGAGGATTTAAAGGATGTAAACAGAAAAATTATTGAACTTGGAAGAAAGTTTAATAAAATGACTGTTGCTACATGTGATGTCCATTTCTTGGATCCTGAAGATGAAATTTATAGAAGGATAATTCAGTATGGAAACGGATATAGGGATGCGGACAATCAGCCACCATTGTATCTGCGTACAACAGATGAAATGTTAAAGGAATTTGATTATCTGGGAAGCGATGTGGCAGAAGAAATTGTCATAACAAATCCAAACAAAATAGCGGATATGATTGATAATATTTCTCCTATTCATCCGGATAAATGTCCGCCGGTACTCGATAATTCAGAAGAAAATCTTAGAAAAATCTGCTTTGACAGAGCCCATGAAATATATGGTGAGGATCTTCCGAAAATTGTTGAAGACAGATTGGAAGTTGAACTTGATTCCATTATTGGAAACGGTTATGCGGTAATGTATATTATGGCACAGCGTCTTGTTTGGAAATCAAATGAAGATGGATATCTGGTAGGTTCCAGAGGATCAGTAGGTTCTTCTTTTGCAGCGACAATGTCAGGTATTACTGAATGTAATCCGTTGGCACCACATTATTATTGTGAAAAATGTAAAAGCTCATTCTTTGAGGATGAATACAGAGCACCTGAAGGAACAGATCCGAAGGCTATTGCTGAAATACAGGCGGTCATTAAAGAAGAAAGAGCAGAAGGCGGATTGGGATTCGATTTGCCGGATATGTATTGCCCACACTGCGGGGAAAAACTTCATAAGGACGGTTTGGAAATTCCATTTGAAACATTCCTTGGATTTGGTGGAACGAAGGAACCGGATATTGACCTTAACTTTTCAGGAGAATATCAGGCAAATGCCCATGCCTATACGGAGGTAATGTTTGGTAAAGGACATACATTCAGAGCAGGCACAATTACCGGTGTGGCAGACAAAACAGCATTTGGATATGTTAAAAATTATTTTGATGATCATAACATTGTAAAAAGAACTGCTGAAATAGACAGAATTGCCAGAGGATGTACAGGTATTAGAAGAAGTACCGGACAGCACCCGGGTGGAATAGTTATTGTTCCAAGAGATAAAGAAATATACGATTTCACTCCGATACAAAAACCGGCTAATGATATGAGTGTTGATACAATAACAACTCATTTTGAATATCATGCCATTGATGCCAATCTGTTAAAACTTGACATACTGGGACACGATGATCCTACAATGATCAGACGTTTGGAAAAACTGACAAACACAAATGTTCAAAAGGACGTTCATTTTGATGACAAAAAAATATTGTCATTATTCTTAAGCCCGGAAGCTTTAGGAATTACATCAGATGATATTGACGGATGCCCGACAGGAACATTGGGATTGCCTGAACTTGGAACAGATTTTGTTATTCAGATGCTTGTAGATACAAAACCTACAAAAATTGCGGATTTAGTTAGAATAGCAGGTCTTTCCCATGGTACTGACGTGTGGCTTGGCAATGCCCAACAGCTTATTGCAGAGGGAAAATGTACAATTTCTTCGGCGATATGTACCCGTGACGATATTATGGTATATCTTATGGATAAAGGCATTGAACCACAGGTTAGCTTTGATATAATGGAACATGTAAGAAAGGGAAGAGGTTTACTTACATACAAGGATAAGGAAACCGGGGAAGAAAGACAGGAAGAAGATGTAATGCGTGAACATAATGTTCCTGAGTGGTATATCTGGTCCTGTAAAAAGATTAAATATATGTTCCCTAAGGCACATGCTGCAGCCTATATTATGATGGCGTTACGTGTTGCATGGTACAAAATATACAAGCCTCTGGCATATTATGCGGCGTTCTTTGGGATAAGAGCAAAAGCATTTAATTATGAAACAATGTGTCAGGGAAGAGAAAAACTGGAATTTTTTATGGCCGATTTGAAACGAAAGAAAGCAAATCATGAAGCATCTAAAAAAGACGAAGATTCACTTGGAGATATGAAGATTGTACAGGAGATGTATGCAAGGGGATTTGAATTTCTGCCAATTGATATTTACACGGCCAAAGCACACGAGTTTCAGATAATAGACGGTAAATTAATGCCGAGTCTTGATACAATAGAAGGGCTTGGAGAAAAAGCGGCAGACGGTCTTGTTGATGCTGTTGCTGCACAGGATGGTCCTTTTGTTTCAAAGAATGATTTGAGAGAAAAGAGTAAATTAAGTAAGACAGTTATTGAAACGATGTCTAATTTGGGATTGTTAAATGGAATGCCTGAAGACAGTCAGCTATCAATATTTGATTTTTAAAGTACAAAGTATTATATAAGGG
>URKY01000088.1 GCA_900548465.1 uncultured Eubacterium sp. | reverse complement strand
TAACGACCTACTCCCTTTCCAGGGGAGCCCCTTCAGCCACTTGGGTACTTCTCCAAGTAGTTGACTTTTAGTTACGAACTATATATTACATCTAATCGGTCAGGATTGTGTAATATACAGCGGAGAAGGTGGGATTCGAACCCACGGTGGGACTAACCACACCGGTTTTCAAGACCGGCACCATAAACCACTCGGACACCTCTCCGTATCACGTCTCTCGTGACGTGCCTGATTATATTATCACTATTTTTTTTTAATGTCAACACCAAATTTAATTTTTTTTTTTTATTTTTTGCAGAATTTAGTCGTTTTATATACTTTCCCTTTTAGACAACAAAACTTCTGCCACCTCAATGTCTTCAGGTGTAGTTATCTTTATATTGCTGTAACTTCCCTCAACAAAATATACCTTAGCATCGCCATAAGTCTCAACAACCATGGCATCATCTGTTACATTGTGTTCCTTGCTTTTAATCATTTCCGCATATGCTTTCTTTATGAGAGCTACATCAAAAGCCTGAGGAGTCTGGGTTATCCATACACTATCCCTCCGGGGAGTATTTACCACCTTTTTATCTTTGTCTACAATTTTCACTGTATCTTTCGTTGCAACACCTGCTACACATGCTTTATATTTTTTTGCCCCTTCTATGCATCTTGCTATTATCTTTTGGTTAAGCATTGGTCTTGCCCCATCATGAATTAGCACAATATCTCCTGTAGTTTTCTTAAGTCCATTATAAACCGACTCATATCTCTCACTTCCTCCGGCGATAATATGCTTTACTTTTTTCAGGTTATATTGTTTCACTATGTTTTCGTTACAATATTCTATATCTTCTTCTCCTGTAACCAATATAACCTCATCCACTATGCTTTTTTCAAATTGAAAAAGGGAATACCAGATTACCGGTTTCCCATTTATTTTCATAAATTGCTTTTTTTCTTTACTCTTCATCCTGCTACCTGTTCCGGCAGCCAGTACAATTGCCGTAATTTTACACATAGGTCTCTCCCATTATATATTTTATCTCTCTCCTAATTTCAGGTTAGGAATTGCGTTCAAATCCCAGCCGTCCCTTACGCCGTTTATGTATTCATAATAAGCTGCCGATCCTATCATTACAGCATTATCTGTACATAATATTGGTGACGGATGATAAAATTCAATATTTCTCGCTTTGCATTCTTTTGTAAACGCTTCTCTTATTGCAGAGTTTGAAGCTACGCCCCCTGCTATTGCAAGTTTTTTCATCCCTGTTTCCTCCAGTGCGTGCATAGTTCTTGTCAGCAACGTGTCTACAACGCAGTTTTGGAATGAAGCTGCCACATCAGCCGGGTTGATAGTCTCTCCCTTCATTTCAGATACATTTAACTGATTTAGTACGGCTGATTTCAACCCACTAAAGCTAAAATCATATACGCTGTCAGTGATTTTGGCACGTGGGAATTCATATGCATGAGGATTTCCCTCTTTTGAAATTTTGTCAATTTTCGGTCCTCCCGGATATCCAAGCCCTATAGCCCTTGCCACTTTATCAAAAGCTTCTCCTGCCGCATCATCTCTCGTTTTTCCAAGAATCTTGTATTTACCGTAATCCTCCACTACTACAAGGTGAGTATGTCCCCCTGAAACAACAAGGCATACAAATGGAGGTTCTAAATCCTTATTTTCCACATAATTTGCACATATATGACCTTCAATATGATGTACTCCTATAAGAGGTATATTTTTGGCAAAACAAATGGCTTTTGCTTCCGCTACACCTACAAGAAGTGCACCTACAAGTCCGGGGCCATATGTTACTCCTATGGCATCAATATCATCTAATGTGCAGTCTGCCTCTTTCAAAGCCTGCTCTATAACGTAATTTATATTTTCTATATGTTTTCTTGATGCGATTTCAGGTACAACACCACCATAAAGTGTGTGGAGGTCAATCTGGGAAGAAATCACATTTGACAGTGCCTTTCTTCCATTTACTACTACTGCTGCTGCTGTTTCATCACATGAACTTTCTATTGCTAATATTTTTACTTCTGACACAACAAACTCCTTTTTAATCTTCAAACATTAAATCTACTGACATACCGTCTTTACCCGGTTTTGCATTTTCAAAGATTTCTGTAACCGTATCCATATACATTGCCGGTTTTACAAGAGACGGACTAAAATGGGTCAGCCACATTTCTTTAGGATTGGCTCTTTTCGCCAGTTGTGCTGCCTCTTTAAATGTCATATGTTTATGCTCTATTGCTTTTGCTTCTTTGTCCGGTTCACCATACATTCCCTCACATATAAACAAATCTGCACCTTTTGCTGCATCTACTATAGCATCCACCGGTCGCGTATCTGTTGTATAGGTCACCTTCAATCCCTTTCTTGCTGCTCCCATAACCATATCAGGAGTATATGTTTTTCCGTCGATAGTGACCTCATTTCCTTTTTGTAAAACATTCCACTTTTGAACCGGAATTTCTAATTCCTTAGCTTTCTGTGCATTAAATTTTCCAATTCTGTCAATTTCTATTGAGTATCCATAACATACTACGTTATGTTTTACTTTAAAGGCATTAATTCTATATTCATCAAACTGTATGGTTTGCATGTTTTCAGTTAATTCTATAAATTTTATTTCAAAGGGAAGTTCCGGTGCTATGGTTCTTAATGCTTTTACCACCCTTTCCAATCCCTTTGGTCCAATCATGGTAAGTGGTTCCTTTCTTTCTGCATTTCCCATAGTAAGTAACAGCCCCGGCAGTCCGCTAATGTGATCTGCGTGATAATGGGTTATACAAATCACATCAATAGGCTTAAAGGTCCATCCCTTCTGTTTAATTGCCACCTGTGTTCCTTCACCGCAGTCTATTAATATATTACTTCCATTAAAGCGGCACATAAGTGACGTAAGCCATCTTCTTGGAAGGGGCATCATTCCACCTGTACCCAGCAAACATACATCTAACATTTTTCCTCCTAAATTTGGCAGAGACGGCATTGCCTCTCTGTCAACTGTTAAAGAACTCCGTGTATTCCCGTTCTTCAACATTATATTTAAACTTTTTAGTTATTTCATCATAGCATTTTTCACATAAATCAAAGCTGTGTTTCTTTCCATCTTTTTCTGAGAAGTATCCCCACCTGTAATCTACAGTAAATACTCCCTCAATAATTATGCTATTTTTTATTTCTATGCTCTTTCCACAGTTGTTACAATACATCTTTTGCAGTTTTTGTTCCTTATATACTCGCATACCTTCCTCCTAATGCATAATAATGTAATTTTATATTTTTCCATTATAAATTCATAGTGGAAAGTAATTCCGTTTATAGATTATGTTTCCACATTATCAAAGCATTTTCAGTTGGTCTTTGATAAAAATTTTTTCGTATTCCCGATTCTTCAAAGCCTGATTTTTCGTATAAAGCTATGGCCCCAACATTACTTTCCCTTACTTCCAATGTAATATCAGTAATACCCAGTTCTTTTCCTTTTTTGATAATGTTATCAACAAGTTGCTCTGCAACATGCTTTCTTCTATATTGTTTATCAACTGCCACATTAGTTATATTAGCCTCCGGGGTATACAGATACATTCCGCAATATCCCACTACCTTTTCTTCAGATACAGCTACCATATATATTGTGTTGTCACTTTTTAAAGAATCCAGAAAAGCCTTCTCTGACCAGGGAATTGAAAAAATTTCTTTTTCTATTTCCGCTACTTTTGGTATATCCCTTTCAAGCATTTTCCTAAAACTAATCATGTTTCATTTTTTCCTTTAATTCCCGCTCTGCCTGGGAAAGTCTTAAATATTCCGGTCTGTGTTCTTTAGCTGTTTCAATTTTTCCTTCTGCATAATATATTTCTGCCAAGGCTGCCAGACTTGATGCTTTTTGTCTATTCATTGATGCCGGTGCATAATGATGCTCCGTAATCATTTTTTCCTCAATTACGTCTTTCTGAGTATCTATACCATCTCCTAAAAACATAACCGGCTCTTTTATTTTATCCAGTTCAGCTATCAACTCATCTATCATCATAATGCACTGTGGTTTGATTGTTTCCATCACCGTTCCATTAAATCTGAATATCCCTGTATATACCTGTCCACGTCTTGCATCCATAATTGGACATATAGTATAACTGCTTGAAAACATATTGTAAGCCAGTGCATCAATTGTAGGTACATTTATTATAGGCTTATTCAGAGCCAGCCCGAAACCTTTAGCTGTTGCACTTCCAATTCTAAGTCCCGTATATGATCCCGGTCCTCCTGATATGGCAATTGCATCAACTGTCTCCATATCAAGCTCTATCATTTTGCACATTTCCGCAATCATTGGTAAAAGAGTCTGGGAATGTGTCTTTTTATGATTTATTGTATATTCTGCATTCAATACACCATCCGTAGTAACTGCCACTGTAGCTACCATTGCCGAACTGTCAATTGCTATTATTCGCATACGCCCTCCACTGTTATCTTTCTATAGTCCAATCCTTTTTGTAAATTCTTTTCAATTATCACTTTAATGGCATCTTCGGGAATTAACTCCTCTATTAGTTTAGACCACTCTATGAGGCAAACCCCTTCTCCAAAGAAATAGTCTTCATAACCGATTTCGTACATTTCCTCAGGGTCTCCTATTCTGTACACATCAAAATGATATAGAGGTATCCTTCCTTCATCATATACCTGAATTATTGTAAATGTCGGACTGTTAACACTCTCTTCTATTCCAAGACCTTCTGCGAATCCCTGAGTAAATACGGTTTTCCCCACTCCCAAGTCGCCATCAAGGCAAATAATGCTTCCCGGCATTATTTTTTCAGAAATTTTTTTTGCCAGTTCAAATGTTTCTTCCGGCGAATTTGTTTCATATATCATAGTAAATCTCTCACTTTTTATATTTTACACCAATGGGCAAAATTCAAAATAGGAATATTGCCTACCTGTAAGTATAAACAATATTCCTATTATTTTCAAATCTTATATTATAATTTTATTTTTTCCAAAATTAAAATTTTAAATTCCACTCTTCCATTTCACAGTGGATTTTACT
>URKY01000087.1 GCA_900548465.1 uncultured Eubacterium sp. | reverse complement strand
TTTAAGGCAAAAATACATGTTTATCTTTGAATATTTGTACTTTTGCGAAAAATTAAAAGATTATGCGCATTGATATTATAACAGTTTTACCCGAAATGATTGAAGGTTTCTTCAATTGTTCTATCATGAAACGAGCTCAAGATAAAGGACTTGCAGAGATACATATTCACAATCTGCGTGATTATACCGAAGATAAATATCGCCGTGTCGATGATTATCCTTTTGGAGGGTTTGCCGGAATGGTTATGAAAATAGAACCCATCGAGCGTTGCATCAATGCTCTGAAGGCAGAACGCGACTACGATGAAGTTATTTTCACGACCCCCGACGGAGAACAGTTCAACCAGCCGATGGCCAACAGCCTCTCGTTGGCACAGAATCTCATTATTCTTTGCGGACATTTCAAAGGTATCGATTACCGCATCCGAGAACACCTGATTACTAAAGAAATCAGCATTGGAGATTACGTATTAACAGGAGGAGAATTGGCAGCAGCGGTGATGGCGGACGCCATCGTACGTATCATCCCCGGAGTCATTTCTGATGAACAGTCCGCACTTTCCGATTCTTTCCAGGATAATTTGCTGGCAGCACCTGTATATACACGACCTGCGGATTATAAAGGTTGGAAAGTCCCCGATATTCTCTTATCCGGTCATGAAGCAAAAATCAAAGAATGGGAACTGCAACAATCCCTGGAACGTACCAGAAAACTTCGTCCCGACTTATTGGGAGAATAAAATAAAGTGTAAATAAAAACGACGGTGAAGAATATGTAAATCTTCACCGTCGTTTTTATTTTGCCTTCAGTTTATAAAGATCTTGCTGATAGCTAATCTTAAACACAGACCTATTTTTCATCCGCTGTTTCCAGCCTGCTTATTCTTCCTTTATTCAAAAGACAAATAGCATTTTTCTCGCAGACTTAGTGCGAATGGTTATTGTATGTTTTCAATTACACCTCAAGTGCACCAATAATTTCCTTTACAGACTTACACCCGTGTCTTTCCAGGTAATTATTTATACCATCTTCCACTTTAATAGTGACAGCAGGATCTATGAAATTTGCCGTACCAATCTGGATAGCCGTTGCACCTGCAAGCATGAATTCGACAGCATCTCTCCAGTCCATAATACCCCCTAAACCAATGACAGGAATATTTACCGCCTTAGCAACTTGCCACACCATACGCAATGCGATAGGTTTTACGGCCGCTCCCGACATTCCTCCTGTTATCGTTGATAAAATAGGGCGTTTACGTTCCGCATCAATCGCCATACCCAGCAATGTATTGATTAATGACACGCTATCTGCACCACTTTCTTCTGCCGCGCGAGCTATTTCGGTGATATCCGTAACGTTTGGGGAGAGTTTTACGATAAGTGTCTTTTTGTAAGCAGAACGCACTGCTTTCACTACTTCTGATGCCCCTTTTGCTGACACACCAAAAGCCATACCTCCTTGCTTCACATTGGGGCAAGAGATGTTTAGTTCTATAGCAGGAATTTTGTCAAGTTCATTAATGATTTCAGCCGTTTTTACATAATCTTCGATCGCAGACCCCGAAACGTTTACAATCATATTCGTTTGAATGTCTTTTATACGAGGATATATATGCTCCACGAAGTAGTCAACACCCTTATTTTGCAGTCCTACAGCGTTTAACATACCAGAAGGAGTCTCTGCCATACGCGGATAAGGATTCCCTTCACGTTTGTGAAGAGTCGTTCCTTTTACAATAATACCACCTATTCGCATTATATCAATGAAATCAGAGAACTCTTCACCATATCCAAATGTACCGGATGCCGTCATTACCGGATTCTTCATTTGTAATTCACCAATGTTTACACTCAAATCTGCCATAGTAGTTTATTTATATTAAAAACAGGACCTTCTTTACATACACACAAGTGACCTTCTGTCGTATTTTCCACACAGCACAAGCATGCTCCGATACCACAAGCCATTGTATTTTCCAAAGAAACTTCACATTCTATCTGATTACTTTTGGCATATTTTGCCACAGCCACCATCATTGGTTTAGGACCACAAGTGTAAATCTGCTCAAATCGTACCTTATTTAATATAGAATGTTGAGTTACGTATCCTTTTTCGCCATGGCTACCATCTTCCGTAGTAGTATACACCTCTCCATATTTAGCAAACTCTTCCAGCTGCAACAAATCTTTGTCGCTACGGGCACCTAACAAGAACGTAGGTTTGTGGCCTTTTTTAGCCAATTGTTCACCTAAATACAACATGGGAGCTGTTCCGACACCTCCACCAACTAATAAGAGCTTATCAGAAGCCTCTTGAGGCATTGTGTATGCATTTCCCAGCGGAAGCACCACATTAATTGTATCACCAGAATTAGCCTCTGCCAGACGTCTTGTTCCATCACCAACCAGCTGGATCAGAAACCAGACCTCATTTCGCTGTTTATCTACAAAATTAATAGAAATAGGACGACGCAAGAATGTAGTAGGCGAACCGTCCACCCGGATTTCTGCAAACTGCCCAGGTAACATTTCGGGCAGTAATGACTGAGACGTCAATTTTAGCAATACATAGTTTGCATTCAATCTGATATTCTCGGTCACTGTCAGATCTAAAATAAATTTCTTCATGTATGGATATAAAAGTATAAATTCGTATTCCGGGTGCAAAGATACAGGAAATTGCTCAAACCACCGATTTTACTCTTTATTTTTCAGGCCTAAACGTCTCATAGGTATTATCATCAAAAAATATTCTTATTTCCGTGATTTTCCTGGCAGGCTTTTCTATATACCTAATCTCTTGTTTTACAATCTCTTTGGGGGCATTTTCGGCGTTTCTTAACGGCGTTTCCTTGCGATTTTCCGGAAGAGTCGGTTCTTTGGACGGATTTACGGGATTCTCGTCGAATAAAGAAGGCAGATAATCGTGATTAGAAGAAGAAAAGGAAGTTCCTTCTTCAGACACCATCATTTCGCCCTTACCATAAAGCAACCATTCAAGATTTACATAGTCATACTTTTGATGAACCTTCATAACGACCTCTAAGCTGGGTTTATTCCGATCATTTAAAATATGAGAGAGAGTAGATTGTTGCACTCCAATTGTTTCAGCAAAAACTCTAGGAGGAACTTTTTCTCTTTCCATTATCATTCTGATTCTGTCTTTTATTTCCATACTACCTTCTTTTTATTACAATTGTATGTGTTATGTACCTATTTCACAAAAATACGCACTATCTCATTGATTATACAAAGGTAAATAATTAGATTCACAAAAGCAAATTACAAATATAAAAATATTAATATTACAAAAGTGTATTATATTATACAAATCGAATATTATGCTTGTATATAGAATAAAACGAGTTATTATAATCATATAGCTTTAGTTTAATTATATATCATAAAACACAGATATACAACCATATATATAACACAAATGAAACTCAAATAGAGACATTCACAAATATACATACCACATATAGAAGGCTCTTATAGCACTAATTGATATAACAAACTATATAATCTTGATTTATAATAAGATAATAGGGATAAAAATATTTGTTAATGCCTGAAAAACTACATTTGTATATAGGGTGTTATTTTTGTAAATGCATAAATATATTATTGTAAACACCATCTTTTGATTACATTTGGAATTCATTTACATAAGTATACGACACATTTGTAACCACATAAATACACAAAAGTAAATATTGATAGTTGCAAAAGCAATAAAAGGAAGGGATCAACTTATACTTTACCAATGTATATTGCTATTTTTTTCTAATCATCCTTTACAATCTTCTCTAAAAAGAAAATCCTTGCAATATTTCCGTACCGATCTCCACTTATTTATTTTTTTTCGATTCTAGGAAGCTCATTTTTAGCATAAACAAATGAAAAACAAAGACTTACCCCTATAATTCAGATTCCATTTTTCTATTAAACTAGAAAAAATAGGCTTATAGTAATCAAATATACTCTGGATTATCAAAATGACACTAATGGATGATTTTAGAGAAAAGAAAAAAATCTCCATTCTCACTATAAACGATACCTTTAAAATCCAAAATGCTTTTTTGATAAACTCAAGAATAAGTAAACTTTTCTCGTTTAAAAATTAAAGCTCCTATTTAAAAGAAAAAATTTCCTTGAAGGTAGATCAATACAAAATTCTAACAATATACTTTGTGTAGTTCGTTAAATGGGTAACTCTATAAAACTACAAAAGGAGTAAATCTATTTGTAAAATAATCACTGGCATTGTGAAAGTCTTTTTTATAATGGAAGTAATTGCGGGAATACAAAAAAGACATATACTTCCCGTTTCTATCTACGGTAAAAGTATATGTCTGATTATATAGGTAATTCTTAATCCTACTTAATGCAAAATATTGAACACTAATTCACGAAGAATATCTCCATCTGTCATAGAACTATTTTGGACTCCTTTGGATTTTGCATCAGCATATCGTATTTCTCCAACAATCTGCATCGTCTTTACTCCGCTATATTTTCGCATTGCTGCCATATAATCCCGGGCCTGCCAGGGAGTTCTTAGTCCTAGCATATTTGCGATCCCTTGCTCTGATTTATCCGGTGCATAATAAGCCAACATTAGATTGGAGTAAAAGCTGAATAATAAAGACAGCGTCATTTGGATTGGGTTAGTTTTCGGATTTTCCTCAAAATATTTTATTATCTTATTTGCTTTCAATATATCCTTTTCCACTAAAGCACTGCGCAATTCAAAGTTATTATAATCTTTGCTTATGCCTATGTTTTTTTCTATCTGTTCAGGAGTTACGCGTTTTTGCCCGACAGGTAAAGTGATAATCAACTTTTCAAGTTCTCCGGTCAGACGACTCAAATCTGAACCTACAAAATCAGCAAGCATAGCAGTTGCTTTAGGTTCCATATCAACTCCTTTCCGTTTCATATATGAAGCTATAAAACCGGGGAGTTGTGCATCCTTTATTTTTTTAGATTCAAACAGCACACCAACTTTGTCCACCTCGGCAGCCAGCTTCTTTCTACGATCCAACGTTCCATGCTTATGGCATATCACTAAAATGGTGGAAAGCAAAGGCTTTTGAAGATAATACGACAACTCTTCCATATTACGTACCGCCTGTGCTTCCTTAACTACTACTACTTGGTGTTCTGACATCATAGGATAACGCTTTGCAGCATTTATAATCGTTGCCACATCCACGTCAGCGCCATACACAACAGTCAGGTTGA
>URKY01000086.1 GCA_900548465.1 uncultured Eubacterium sp. | reverse complement strand
GCACAATGTTTTCAAAGACATTCAGCACCGGCACCAGATTGTAGTTCTGGAAGATAAAGCCGATTTTTCTTCTGCGGAAAAC
The DNA here is from genome assembly GCA_900548465.1 of uncultured Eubacterium sp. GTDB lineage: Bacteria > Bacillota > Clostridia > Lachnospirales > Lachnospiraceae > Eubacterium_G. The sequence continues at coordinate 5,298 of URKY01000086.1, read as the reverse complement.
GGTCAGTTCCTCGTCTTTGAGTTTGGACAGCTCCTTGCCATCCACGACCACCTGACCGGAGGTAGGTACATCCAGCCCGCCAATCATGTTCAGTAGCGTGGATTTACCCTATCCTGTCAAGTAATATCCAAAAAAAATATTGAATTTACACAAAAAGAAAGACTGCCTATTTCAGCAATCTTTCATAATAGTTTGAGTTAATCAGAATTACTCGTCTTTTAAAACAATTTTCTTCTCCACTCGATATTTAACCCCATCTTGAAAAACATAATTGTATTCCAGCTTCTGAATATCAAACCAGTCCGTAAAATATGTCAATTTAGGATAAGTATCCCATAAATATTCATCTATATAATCATATCCATCAGAACTGTACTCCATGTTTGGCCCACAAAAAAATACATAACTTTTTCCTCTCCCTACACTGCTATTAAAACATATTCCGTCATATCCTAGGCTTCTTATATATTCTGCTATAACCTGAGTTGCTACATATTCATAGGAATGATCTTCTTTTTTATCATCCACTGGAGAGGTTATCTCTTTAATAAATGCATCAAGAAAATTATTTATCCAACGTAAATCATGATCATATTCTTCGCTGAATATACTTTTGGTAGTAACAAAAGCAACTTGAGAAAAATCAATAATTGTCAATTCTTCTTTTAATACATATTCAGCAACCATTACTGTTGCATCTTTATATCGACATTCTTTATATGCCGTTTCTCTATCTGATGCAACATATAGATATGAAATACCTGCTGGACTCATTCTATTTGTTGTTGCATATTTAGGGGGTGCAGGAGCCATTTCTTTGTAAACCCCTGCATAATCCAGATCATGTAATTTCTCATCGTTCAATTTCCTTGCTCGATAATAAATCGTTCCTGCTTTTATAACAGTATCATATTCTAAAATATATGGTACTAATTCTTTTAAATAATCTCTTCTCTGGCAATCCTTATCTATATCAAAGAATCTATTATAGTATTTTGTAATATACTTGAAAAATTCCCATGTATAATACATTTTTGTTGCCTCAAGGCCATATAAATCATCTTTAAGTACCAAATTACAATTATCTATATCTTCAAATACATCTGATTCCCCTTGCTTTTTTTCTTCAAAACTTAACCCTGAATCTGAAAATATATCTTCCAATATAGTCGTATCTATAACAGCCTCGTTTAAAACATTTTCTTCTTCTACTAAAATATCTCTGATTGAATAAGGAGCTACACTCCTTCCTGTCCGATTGCAATATTGTTTCTCTTCTGAGTCCCAATACGCCCCTGTACCATTTTCTATATCTTCATACGCTTTTTTTAAACACTCTCGGATATAGGCTCCTATTTCTCCTGTAGAAATAATATTTACTCCATTGGAATTACAATAATCACATTTTCCTACATTCCTCTCCGATAAGATATATTCTTTTAAATACTTATTAGAAAAACATTTTTCACAGCAATACCTCATATCGTTCCCCCGATATTCTTATAAATTTTATTTATATCTTATCAAATATTACTAATCATCACAATCTTATTTATTTCTACTATCCTTGTTCTCAATCTACCGCTGTTTCTGTTGCATTTGAAAGACAAATTTTCCTTTAATATCCTGTCCCTGCATTTCCATCTTTTTTATAAAGATGTGCTGCTGGCTGTCAGTTTCATATTGAATTGCCACACCAAGACCTTTTTTCATAAATGCAGCAACTCCCATATCTACAAAAACCTCCTGCCCTTCTTTCTTCTGAAAACTGATTTTAGGAAAAACCCCTGATAATTTTTCCATAACATACCGTTCCATTTTTTCCAAGCTCTCAAATGGCATAGCCTGTACTCTTTGTAATAGCTCCTGCAAACGTTCCTCTCTCATAATACATCTGCAATGATCAACACCAAATACCATAGCAAGGCTGTGTCCGCAATCCCAAGATACATGAATCTGTCCGGCATCATCTACAAACTGTACGGTTCCTAAATCACCGGGACTCAGTTTTACATACGGATCAGCTTCCATATCTTCCAACTCTACCCGACACCCCGGTGGGTACATATTTCTTAACACAATTCTTTCCGCATTACTTATCACTGTTTTCTTCCTTTCTCCAATCCGGCTACCGTCCCAAAGACTTCTCTGGAACATTTCCCTCCAACAAATACTCTCTTTCTTTATTCCATTCCAGCACCTTTTCCATAGCAGCTTCCAACTGGTCTTCTGTCGTTTCTCTTGTATAGGTTCTATATTCCTGAAAATAGTCTTCCAAAGTGTTCTGCTGTATCTCCAGTTCCTCTTTATCATAACAATCCGGCTCTTCCAGATCCTTCAACTCCTGCAAGATTTCCCAGCATTCCAAAACACTGTCTATCTCCCGCATTTCAAGCAGATAAGATAAAAATGTTTCCTCTGGCATAATACTGAAATAGCACCGGTCAAACCATTGCTCAATATACATGCGTTCATCAGAACCATTGGTATGTGTACCACAAATCAAATCTGCAACAAAGTTTTCAAATAGTTCACCGATTGATAGCCCAACTTTTCCAGACTTCCTACAGAGCTCTTCTACCTCATCTTGATACAACCTGATAGAAATAGTCCGCTTCAGGCTTTTTTCATAGGGTTCTATATCTTCCCCTGTCTCGCAGAAATGCAGATATGTATCCGTATAAATGTTTTCCATATCGCAAAATCTCCGGCTCATTGCCACATAATCTTTACTTTCCCGGTCCCATTCCAGCCGGTAATGATGTTCCCTTGCATGTTCCTCTAAATCTTTCCGTATGATATTTCTGGTTGCTTCCGGCAACTCCGCAATAAAAATGCTTGTATCTGGAACTGCTAATACTCTTTCTTTTACCACATTTGTCCTCCTTACTTGTAACTATTTCTTGCACGCGGCAAATTCCCCAGTACGTCCATATAGAGGATAATTCCCTGCGAGTCCAGATGTACGGTAATAAATTTCTGTATTTCCTGTAACAGATCATGATCAGAAAACCCAGCCTGGCAGCCAATAAAATTCCTGATTTTTTCTACAATATCCCGTTTACGGAACTCTTGTAACACCAGAATCGGAATCGTGTGCTGACCTCCCATAGCATTATATGCTAGCTTTTTTCATAGTCTTTCCGTAAAATATGTTTCAAGATACATGGCTCTTCTCCCCTTCCTTCTTTTCTAAATTTTCTTCTAAATAAAAGAAGAGGAAGGCACCGCAGCGTTTTCCTCTTCTTTTATTAGTCTTTTCTGACTGTATAATCGTATTATAAATTACTTAGCATTACCGGCTGAAAATTTTTAATATCTAACCTTTTTGCAAAATATTCCATATTATCTAAATCACTTTCTGAGAAATATGAAATATACCATTTACACGAATGTAATACTCTCTTTCTAATCTCAACAAAATAATCCATATCTACAGAAGATAACGAATGACCTAATATAAATATTTCATTTATATTTATAAGAGAGTCAAAAAAATTTTGATTCATTTGTATAATACCAAACGTATCTTTATATGTCTTTTGAAAATAGGCTTTAATGATTTCTTTTGTTTCAGTTATTCTAAAATCTTCATCATCATCTTGTATATATATTCCATGTTCTTCCGCTGCATTAAATGGAGAAACAGCTCCGTACTGAAAAGTAGAAATATCATGATGTCCCACTACAAGTTTCTTACTGCTCAGGGCTTTTCCATGAATGTATAAAATATTCTCAGCAGGTACTTTATATGCTCTTTCTAATGTATCCGTATAATTAAAATTTAGAATCTTACACGTATTATTTATTATACGCTTTGATACCAAAGGTAAAACGTTTGTATCTATTTGCTCAATCCATTTCTTAAAATAATATGGAATATAAGATGCAAATGCCAAATCCTGCTCAACCATAAATTGAAAGTCATGATTAGCACTGTCTTTCCAATTTTCGTCACCATAATCAAGATAATATGAAGCATTTTCTTCTTGCACTTGATATTTATCTAATTCGCCTAAAGCCATTTCAAATTGAAACCACAATTCTTCTTCTGGTATATATTTACATATAGCTTCATAAAATTCACGAGCATATATTCTCAAATACTCCTTAAAATCATAATACGAAGTGGGCAAATTGTGTGCCCGATCAAAACCATTTCCTATAATAACCAATCTGTCCAATTTCTTTTCTCTCCTAGTAAATATGTTCCAAAAATGTTTGCACTGCTACACAAGCAGCTGTTAGACTTCCGATAAAAGCTGTTAAAGATACTATTAACGAAGAAGCCATTTCTAGCAGATGTACAATTCTGGAAACATTTTGATTTGTACTATTAGGAAACAGTAATCTCCTTACCTTCTGTATTAAAAAATAAAATGTTTTAATGAACGAGATAAGTATATAACACAAATAGGAACACACGATTATGCCCCCTATGCAAAATCCTATATCTCCCAAGTGAGATCCTTTTTTCCAATTAACAAGAATATAATGTATCTCCCAAGAAAATATAATTAAAACAGAAAATGCAGTAATGGCATGGATGCTTACTGTAACTATCTTTTTCTCTTTAGTTTCTCTCGATAAAGCAGGAAAACTAATAAACCAAAATGCAATACATGTTGCTCCTATTGATAAACGTGTTTCATTTGCTCCACCACTATATAAGGCTGGATATGCACCAATCGTTAACATTAAACATCCCATTAACAACAAACCCATATTAAGACTAAGTGCTATTTTCCTTTTATTTTCACGTATCAATGTACCCATTTTAAACATCTCCATTCGTATTCTATTTCTAAGTTAAATTATTAACCTATCATATTTTCTTTGGTTTTTATATTACTTTTAATGCTTATTTTTCTTTATATTTTATTGTACCACTTTTTCAATAATCTTCCTATATCTTATTTTCATAATGATGTCGAGAACCGCCAATACTCTTTCTTTTACCACATTTGTCCTCCCTGTTTGTAAACATTCCTTGCCGCCGGCTGGTTTCCCAATACGTCCATATAGAGGATAATTCCCTGCGGGTCCAGATGTACGGTCATAAATTTCTGTATTTCCTGTAACAGAGCATGATCGGAAAATCCAGCCTGACAACCAATAAAATCCCTGATTTTTTCTACAATGTCCGGTTTACGGAACTCCTGTAACACCAAAATCGGAATTGTGTACTGCCCTCCCATAGCATCATAGGGCAACGATTTCCGTAATTCTTCTAAGAGATGCCGGTAATAATCAACTACCACCTGGTCTGTTTTCCACGCTTTTTCCTCACAATCCCGG
>URKY01000085.1 GCA_900548465.1 uncultured Eubacterium sp. | reverse complement strand
TTTATTAAAGGAAAATAGTTTGGAGTTGTAAGAACTTCCTAATAGATTTAATACGCATAATACGGGTGATAAGATATCCATTATATGTAACAATAGATACTAATATTTTTGATTCCACTGGGTATGACTTGAGAGATGATGGTACATTAGGACACTTGTGTTCTTATGTTCAGAGTGGAAAGATTAAAATGGTACTACCACTATTAAAAATAAATATGGTTTTAGAGTAAAACTTATTTTTCAGGACGGCAGTGATGTTACACAGCAGAAAGGTGGTTTTACATCAAAAAAGACAGCGGAACAAGCTCGTACAGAGGTTATAGGTCAATTATATTCCAATATCTACGTTGTCTATGATAACGTAGCAATGGAGGATTTTCTGGAATTTTGGTTGGAAGATATTATGCGTCCTGAAATGACAGATCCATCTTACGTTGCTTATCGAAATGCGATTGTGAAACACATCAATCCGCATTTGGGGAATACGAAACTGATAAAGCTAAGTAGAGGTAATGTGCAACAGCTTTATAATAAGGAATTTAAAATATCGGAATCTGTTGCGAAATTGGTAAAGACAATAATGAATACGTCAATGGTATATGCTCTGGACAAGAAGATGATTTCTGTCAATCCGGCAGAAGGGAGTGATTTGCCAAAGCAAAAAAAGAAAACTGAGTTTAGAACTCGCCATATAGATGAGCAAAAGACATTGAATCAGAAGCAGGTAGAGGTTCTTATAGAAGCTGCGAAAAAAACTCCGATTTATTTGCAGGTAATGTTTGCCGTACTTATGGGATTACGTCGAAGCGAGATAATCGGAGTAAAATATTCTGATATAGATTACATCAACAGAACACTGCATGTGGAGCGTCAGTTGGGGAAAGTGCCTATGAGCAAGAAAGAGGACTATAAGCCTAAGACCTATACAAAGCAGGAGATTGATGTGAAGACAGAATCCAGTAACAGAGTGATTCCAATTCCAGATATTCTGTTTGAAGCGATTTTAGAAGAAAGGCAGAAATACGAGAAGAATCGTAAGAGAAGAATCAATGACAAGAACAATCCGTTTTTTTGATGGGAATTATATATGTTGTTCTACTTATGGAAAGCCACGAAGTAAGGATTTTCATTGGAAGTATTTTAAACAACTGTTACAGGAAAATGATTTGCCAGACATTCGTTGGCATGATCTGAGAGCTACATACTGTACCATTTTATTGAAGAATGACTTTAATCCAAAAGCAGTATCGAAGATGATGGGACATGCTAAGGAAATCATTACGATTGATGTGTATGGAGATAAGCAAGAAATTATCGAGGATTGTCTTGAAGCACTTGAACCGTTCATTGATCAAAAGAGGATATAATCGTTACGGGAAAACTGCAGAAGTGTGGACAACTATTGGGGATAGAATTGCTGGATCATATCATTGTCGGCGGAACTAATGGAAAGATGCTTAGTTTCCGAGAAGAAAAGATGTTGAATGTGACAGGAAGGATGGATTGGGAAAGATAGGGCAAGCGGTGGAGAGTCAGGGAATCTATGATATAAAGATTCCTTGACTTAACAAAAATAAAATGATTTTGAAGAAAAAGCGCAAAATAAGAATAAAAAATTGACTCTATCATACAATAAGACTATAATATAAATATGATTTTGTTAAAAACAAGCAGAATGGAGGTAATAAAATGCTTCTTGAATTTAAAACAAAAAATTATAAATCTTTTGTAGAAGAGGCAAGCTTTTCAATGGTAGCTGCGCCAAAACAAAAGGGATTAGATTATAGTCTTATGAAGACAAAAATAAAAGGAAAAGAGATAAAAGGGTTAAGTTCTTCGGTTATTTATGGACCGAATGCGGCAGGAAAAACTAATATTATTGGTGCGATGGATGTATTGCGGGCAATTGTTTTGAGAGGAAATATCAGAAATTCTGAAGAAAAATCATCACCAAACCCAGCTGCAGCAGCATTAGAATTGATTCCAAATAATAATGAAATGGAATCAAAACCGGTATGTTTTGAAATAGAATTTTATGAGGAAGATGGAGAAGATCATAAATTTAAAATACACTATGAATTAGAGGTTGATCTTGGAACCTTTCTTGAGGAGGAACATCAAAGAAAAATCCTTGCAGAAGTGCTGGAGGTCAATGGAGAAAGAGTATTTGAACGTACGCAAGATCTGAAAATAGAGAACTTAAAGGTTATTAAAGATTATTTGTCGGATATAACAGAGCAGAACGCAGACAGTGTAAATGAAATTGCGAAAAACAGTTTGAATCAAGAAGAATTATTTTTAACCAATGGTTTTAAGTTGATTTTTTCGCCTAAATTCACAAAGCTGATTGTTGATTGGTTTACGAATAAGTTTATGGTGATTTATCGTGCGGATTCGATGCAACTGATTAAAAGATTTGCAGATCCAAAAAAGAAAGCAATCTATGTTGAAAAAACAACAGATGAAGCTGCAAAATTATTTGGAATCAATTCTAATGCAGTAGGATACGTTGTGAGCGATGACGAGCCGGATGCAAAATTATATTCTGTATTTAAAAATATGAAAAACAAAAAGACTACAGCGGTTGCAGCAGATATTTTTGAGTCATATGGAACGATTCGATTTATCAATATGTTTCCGCTTGTAATTAAAGCGATGCAAACGGGTGGAATATTGGTGGTGGATGAATTTGATGCATCCATTCATCCGATGGCATTGATGAGTATTATCAATGTATTTCACAATGATGATGTAAACATCCATCATGCACAGCTTATATTTAATACTCATAATCCGATATTTTTGAATTCAAACCTTTTTAGGAGAGACGAGATTAAGTTTGTTGAGCGTGGCGATGATACCCATGACAGTGTATTATACGCATTATCTGATTTTGGTACAACAGGTGATAAGGGTGTTCGTAAGCACGAAGATTATATGAGCAAGTATTTCATCAGCCAGTATGGAGCAATAAAGGATATTGATTTTACTCCAATCTTTGAAGAAATCTTATGTGATGAAAAAGAGGGATAGGGATGGCAAAGAGAAAACCAACAAATAAATATTATTTCAGTGTTGAGGGAGAAACGGAGCAGTAGTACTTAAAATGGCTGCAGGATACGATAAATAATACTGAAAAAGTTGCATGCAAGGTGTCTATTGATTGTCCGGTAAGAAAAAATCCATTAAAGCATGCGAAATCATTGACCGTTACCAGAAAGATTGAAATCTATCATTTTTTTGATTATGAAAGTGATGAACCGCTTCATGTCAAAGGCTTTCAAGAAGCTCTGGACAATATGAAGAAGGCAGAAAAAATAGGAAAACAGATAAAATATAAATCGGGATATAGTAATTTTACTTTTGATTTATGGATCATTCTTCATATGACGAACTGTAATGCGTCATTTTCACATCGAAAACAGTATATTACACCGATTAACCGGGCGTTTGGAGAAAAATTTCAAAATATGGACGAATTCAAAGAAGAGAATAATTTCAAGAGATGTCTTAAGAAAATGGACTTGTCCAATGTAATTGCGGCTGTTGATCGGGCAAGAAAAATCATGCAGAGAAATCAAGACAATGGATATACGTTGTATCAATATAAAGGGTATCAGTATTATAAAGAGAATCCTTCATTGGCTGCATGGGAGGCAATTGAGAAGATATTGAAGGATTGTGAATTAGCTTAATGCCAATTGTTAAGGAAAAATTTACTGATATTTGGAAAAGGAGAGAACCATTATATTTAAAAGAAAAGAAAATACACCGTATGATTTTAAAATAAATGAAGAATATAAAAAATATGAGAGTATTGGTGATAATAAGAGTGAGTTAAAGACATATAAAAACTGGGAAAGTCACATTATAAATAAGTGTAGTCAGTTTACGGAAACAACTCGATTAAATTTTGTGCATTACATAAAAGGAAAGAAAAGAAGTGAGGAAAATAAAATTGCAACTCTTGATGCAATTTGGATGCCTTTAAATATTTTTGTTTTAACTGTTTTATTAACTTTTATGTTTGCTTTTGCGGAACTAATTAAAAATTACAATGCTGCAGCATCAGAGATTGTAACTAATTATTTTGTATCAAATACAGATAAATTATATGAACAAACTGCGAGGTTATTAGAATTCAACTTTAAAGAATCAATAATTTTTTATGGTATGTTTTCGTTGCTAATATTAATCATTGGTGTAACATTGTACCTTTTGGGCAAAAATAGAAGAATGAATATAGCAAATAAAATATCGTTTTATGAAGATATAATACTAATTATAGAAAAAGAAAATAATTAAAAGGTGAAAAGATGAGTGAAGAATTATTAGGCGTTATTATTACATCGGGGGTAACAAGTATTATTTCAGTTATCGGTTTTATAGTTACATATAAATCAATGAAAAGAAATTTTAAGGAAGAACTGGAAAAAGAAAAAACGAGTATTCATATTGAAAAAATGTCATCTATACCATATGAAATATTGAAACTAATGGATAATATTATGCAAACGGGAGGAAAAGGTGATTTATTAAATGATTTTACTTCATTAATGGATACTATATATGCATATGGCTCAAAAGAAGCAATAAAAATTGCAGCTACTATGCAAAAAGAAAATTATACATTGCGAAATACTGTATCATTTAATAAATATAGAGCGATTTCAATGTATATATTATTAGCAACACAGATAAAAAGTGATGTAACAGGAATTAGAGTATCACCCGAATTATGGTTGGAAATGAAGATTACAGATTATGCAAATAATAAAGATGAATTTAAAAAAGTAAATAATGATATAGTTAGAGAACTGAAATTAGGAAGCAGTTTTTGTATATAATAAAAAATACATAGCCAGATAGTTCCATCCCAAGGAATCACCTGGCTATTTTCATGCCCGGATATTATCCCCAATAATATCAATCTAAGGCAAGAAAGGAGATGAAAATTATGCCATATATACCACCATCGGTCGTGCGGGAGGTCAAGCGGATGGATTTGCTCACGTACTTGAAAAATTATGAACCATACGAATTGGTTCACTTTTCTGGCAACACCTACACTACCAGAACACACGATAGTTTGAAAATATCAAATGGGAAATGGATGTGGTGGAGTCATTCCGAAATTTTCCCGTTGTTCGGACGGTGTCAGATGGTTTGAAAGTAAGGGCAGGTTCCGGGACGGAAGTTATACCCCGGTGGCAGGAGATATTATTTTCTTTGACTGGGGAGACAATGGAACGATTGACCACGTTGGAATTGTAGAGAGTGTCAGCGGTGGAACCGTCAATACTATAGAAGGCAACAGAAAAAGTGTGATAGTCTAATGGTGAATCTGGAGCATACAATTCCTGAAAATAGACTTGACTTTCAAATATTACAAGCGTAAGATTTAAGAAACAAAAAAATTAGAAGAAAGGAATATCTATGAAAAGAAGACGAAAAAAGCAAAATATCCAAAAATCTTACATTTGTAGGATCTTTGGGCTGATAGTAGCTATAACAGTAATTGCTGTTTCGGGAGGTGTTTTATTAAAAAGGACGATAACGGAATCACCAGAAGACACACTTGTGGAATATATGAACCATATTGAAAAAAAGGAATATGAAGTAATGTACACTATGAT
>URKY01000084.1 GCA_900548465.1 uncultured Eubacterium sp. | reverse complement strand
GACGCTGACGGGGATATGGTAATCGTTCAGAACCCTACCCTTGCACCAGCAATCGAAAAATCAGACTATGAGCCTAAGACACCAGAAGCAGACGCAAGCGTAGACGCTGATACGGTAAATGACGCTACCGCATTTCTGGAAACATTCTTTAAGTTATACCCGACAGCCACAGAAAAAGAGCTGGCTTATTATGTGTCTGGAAATGTGATTGAGCCTATCGGCAGGGACTACCTTTATTCTGAACTGGTAAACCCTATCTTTACAAAGGACGGGGACAATGTGAAAGTCAAGGTTGCCGTGAAATTCCTTGATAATCAGACAAAGGCAACACAGGTATCGCAATATGAGCTTGTGCTACATAAGGATAGTAACTGGAAAATTGTGGGATAAATCACAAGAAGTAGTTTGCATGTCATAGAAATATGATTTGCAAACTACATTTTCATCGAATTATGTTCACAAATAGTTCTGAATACGCTAAAATAGAAATTCACGCAAAAACCGCAATATATATTAAAACTTGAAGAAAACTATTTATTATAATCTAAGCTGAAAGGAGGGTGCTGTAATGGTCAATAAGGTTGAAAACATTATAACGGTTATCAATTACATAGAAAACAATCTCACAGAAAAACTGAACTTATCCTCTATTGCGATGGGTGTTGGTTATTCAAAATATCATTTGCATAGAATGTTTGTCGAAACTGTTGGATTGTCTATACATGACTATGTACAACGCAGACAATTAACAGAGTCTGCAAAACTTTTAGTGTTTTCTGATAAATCTATTCTTGAAATTTCGCTTATTGCTGGTTATGAAAGTCAGCAGGCATTTACAAATATTTTTAAGCAGATGTATAAGAAAACGCCTAACGAATATCGAATGAACGAAGAATTTTATCCGTTACAGCTTAGATTTGATTTGATACAGACAGTTAAACAAAAATTATCACAACAAGAAATGGAAGAAAATATCAGATTTGCTACAACAACAGATATACCTGCCTGCCTAGAACTAGCTTATTTAGTAATAGACGGTTTTCCAAATTTGAACGAGAATGAATACTTAACAGAATTAGAAAGAGGTATTTTAGAGCAAAGAGTGTTGATTTTAACTGATAATACTATTGCTATTGCTTTGATGTCTATTAACTATCATACGGGAAGTATTGATTTCTTTGGAGTACACCCGTTATATCGTAAATGTGGTATTGCAAAATTATTTTTAGATAAGGTTATGAATGAACTTTTAGTTGATAAAGACATTTCTGTAACAACATTTCGTGAGGGCGACAAAGCTGATACGGGGTATCGTAAGACTTACAAAGAATTAGGCTTTGCAGAAGCAGAATTATTAGTTGAATTTGGTTATCCTACACAAAAATTAGTATTATTTTCAAAAAATGGGGGTAGTACAAATGAATAGTAATCCTCTTGCAAAAGATTTTAATACTGGGTCTTTATTAAAATTTGCTTTCCCGACCATATCCATGATGTTATTTATGGGGCTTTACACAATTGTAGATACCATATTTGTATCACGATTTGTCAATACAAATGCTTTATCAGCAATCAATATTGTTTGTCCCGTTATCAATTTAATAGTAGGATTGGGAACAATGATAGCTACGGGTGGTAGTGCCATAGTTGCAAGAAAAATGGGGGCAGGAGAACCCAAACGAGCAAAACAAGATTTTACACTACTTATTTTATTTGGTTTTATTTTGGGAGTAGTAATTTTCATTCTAGGAATTATCTTTATTGATGAAATTATATATGCTCTTGGGGCTGATAAGGTTTTATTTCCATATTGTAAAGACTATTTAACTATTATTTTACTGTTTACACCTGCAAGTATGTTGCAGGTACTATTTCAAAATTTATTTGTAACAGCAGGAAAACCAACTTTAGGACTTGTTCTTTCTGTAAGTGCTGGTGTAATGAATATCGTATTTGATTATCTTTTTATGGTTATATTTGACATGGGGATTGCTGGTGCAGGATTTGGAACTGGAATTGGTTATTTGATACCCGCAATTACGGGGCTAATTGTCTTTTGTAAAAAATCGGGAACATTGTCTTTTGTAAAACCTATTATAGACATTAAAGTACTTGGAGAAAGTTGTATAAATGGTTCATCAGAAATGGTTAGTCAGCTTTCAACGGCAATTACTACATTCTTTTTCAATCGCACAATGATGAATTTATTAGGTGTAAATGGTGTGGCTTCTATTACTATAATTATATATACACAATTTTTGCTTACAACATTATTTATTGGTTTTTCAATGGGGGTTGCCCCAGTCATTAGCTATAATTTTGGAGCAAACAATTATTATGGATTAAAGAAAATATATAAAATCTGTATTTCTTTCATTTTTGTAGGTTCATTATTTATTTTTGCGTTATCCTTTATAAATGGAAATACTTTGGTACGTTTATTTACTGGTACGAATGAAGCGGTATATAAAATTGCAATAAACGGGTTTATGATATTTGTATTTAGTTTTCTTTTTTCGGGTTTCAATATATTTTCATCAGCAATTTTTACTGCATTATCTAATGGTAAGCTATCTGCTTTGATTTCTTTTTTAAGAACATTTGGCTTTATAATGATAGGCTTGTTAATAATGCCACAGTTTATTGGAATAACAGGTGTATGGTTGGCTGTTCCCATTGCCGAAATATTAACACTATGTATTTCATTATATTTGAATTTTCGTCTTTGGCTTTCGTGGAATAATCAGAATAACAGCTATGAAAAAAATACAGAAAGGTTATTATGATAGGTCTAAAAAAACGAGATATTAAAAAAGCCTTGAAAGCAGGTGCAAAGGCTAGTGGTGTTTCATTAGCTGATGTACGAGCAAATATTGAAGCAACGATTGATGAAGCCATGAACAGTCCAGACCCAGAGGTGCAGGCAAATTTCAAAAAATATTTTGGTAATAAACGCCCTACCCCAGAAGAATATATTTACAAGATTACCAAAAAGACAAAGATTTGAAAAAAGGCTTGCTCCATACATCATGTATGATCTGCAAGCCTTAATCTATTTCAGAGGAAATTTAACAGTAAAGGTAGCACCGCCACCAGCAGTATCATTGATAGCGATAGTACCGTTCAGCATTTGGGTTAATTCTTTGGCGATACTTAGTCCCAGTCCAAAATTTGATTTGTTCGTATGGGATTTGTCGCCACTATAAAAGCGGTCAAAGATATACTGCTTATCTTCATCAGAAATGCCTTGCCCGTGGTCTACCACAGAAAAAGCAATCTTCTTTTCGGTGGCGATTACTTCTATTTCTATCAAAGAATTATTCTTGGAATGTTGAATGGCATTATCCATAAAGACACACAAGATTTGAAATAATCGGTCTTTGTCGGTCAGCATGGCAGGATAACTTTCCTCGGATAAATGCAGTTTTAGTTCTAAATTCTGTTTCATGCAGACGGGTTCGTAGGTTTCATATAACGTAATGAGCAAGGTATCTACATTGATTGTACTTTTATGCAATGTCCATGTTTTAGCGTCAGAAGAAGCCAGAAGCAACATATCTTTGACTAAACGGGATAACCGCATACATTCAAAATCTATGGTCTGTACGGCTTGCTTTGCCTGCTCGTTTAAGGAAACATTATCCAGAAGCATATCTGTGTTGGAAATCATAACCGTAAGTGGAGATTTTAATTCATGGGAGGCTGTTGCAACAAAATCTTTTTGGCTTTGCAGTATTCGTTCCGTTGGAGCAAACGACTTTTTCAGAAGATAACGGGTTAGTACGATAACAACGATACAAGCCAAAAACCAGATAAGAAGATATACAGGCAATGTCTTTTGTAGAATATCCGTCAAACTTGCTGTCTGATAAAGAAAGGTTGCATGATATACGGTATCATTTGCTGTCCTAATCGTAGCAGGAATAACAAAATAAGTATCGTGATGTTTTCCTCTTATTTCCAAAAAACCACCTTGTGAAGTTGTACTGTTTTCTGTTTGTGATAATGGTTGTGTAGAAATCTGCTTTTCTACATCATGCAACAGATTGTTCGCAGAAGTTGGAAATGGGAAATCACTCTGATAAATGGTATTTCCTTTTGTATCGCTAATCAAAGAAAAAATATGATAGCTTTTTTCGTAGGCTGTGAGTGAGTTCTCCATATCCGAAGAAGCACTTTCCACTTGATAAATCAGTAAGGTTGTCAATCTTTGAAACAAGGTGCTTTCGTTGATTTTCTCCGTATGAACGGTATTCGCAATGACAAAGG
Source organism: uncultured Eubacterium sp. (assembly GCA_900548465.1). Lineage (GTDB taxonomy): Bacteria > Bacillota > Clostridia > Lachnospirales > Lachnospiraceae > Eubacterium_G. Next base: position 1,415 of record URKY01000084.1, on the reverse strand, counting down.
AAATCACAAGGGTAATAATCAGCATAACAGAACTTGCAAACAGGATATGAAGTTTTCGGTATAAGTTATTTAACATATTTCTTTCTCCAGTTTGTACCCTGCACCGTAGACCGTTGTTATTTTACAGGAACTTTTTAATTCTTTCAGGCGTTTTCGCAGAAAAGAAATATAACTGTCTACATTGCCAGTTTCTACCTCGGAAGAACTGCCCCAGATTTTAAGGATTAGCTGTTCACGGGAAAATAGTGTTTCTGGGTTCTGCATAAATACAAAAGTCAATTCGGTTTCCTTTGAAGTTAATAAAAGAGAATTGTTTGGTGTGGATAAGGTTCTGCTGTCTTTATCAAAAGTTAAATCTCCATATTGTAATTTAGACGATAACTGGATATTGGCAGGTCGCCTTGTCAATGCCCGAACCCTTGCAAGCAATTCTTTGATATGAAATGGCTTTACTAAGTAATCATCAGCACCGCCGTCTAAACCCTCCACCCGATTATCAAGGGTACTCATGGCAGTAATGATAAGGATAGGAATAGATATTCCTTTTCTACGCATAGATTTTATGATTGTTAAGCCGTCAATAATCGGTAGCATACGGTCTACAATGGCAATGTCATAAGCATAGTCTGTATTTAAGGCATACAGCATAGCGGTTTCCCCGTCATTGCAACAATCAACCATATAGTTTTCTTTTTCCAGCGAAATTTTTATATTTTTACATAATTCTAAATCATCTTCCAGAAGAAGTATTTTCATAATGTATCAATCCTTTTCTATATAAATTATAGACAGTATAACAGAAAAGTCTGTAAAAATCCTCTAAAAAATGATGATGATTTTCTTACTTTTTTACAGGATTTTTAGAATGGTTTGCTCTTACAATAGGGGCATATCAAACAAGAAAGGTGGAATACAAAAATGAAAAAAACAAACATCAGTAAATTTGTAGCAGTTGGATTATGTATCTGTGCATTGACGGGGTGTGGTGCAAGTCCAGATGAGAAACCAGATACGTCTAATCCTATTGTCAATTCTAATACGAATGAAGAAAATGCAAATGGTTCTTCAGAAAATAAAGGAAACGACATATTAGAGTCTGCTAATTTGATAGGAAGTGTTTTGGAATTTACAGACAATGGTTGTTCCGTAAGTCAAGCAAAAGAAATTGAGGGGGGAGCTGGAATAAAATCGGAAGCAGCGGGATTGGAAAATAAAGACAATGCTGTTTCTGTAACCTATAACCCAGATTGTGAATTTGTCATTGCCACAGTAAGTGCCCACTCTGGTGTTACGAATGTAACGACGGGTTCTATCTCCGATGTAAAGAAACAATCAAATGTATATCTCTATGGAGAGTTTGCAGACACAAATCATTTCAATGCAACAAAGGTTGTCATAGCCCATTGGGAATAGAG
>URKY01000083.1 GCA_900548465.1 uncultured Eubacterium sp. | reverse complement strand
AGAACTACATTGACTATGAAGCCTACGGGCGAGATTTGGATATGGGCGGTTGCTTCATTGAAACAAGCCGAGGTATGTGCGAGATACCATATTAACGCTGGAGGATCAGCGACAAGGATTGTTGCTACTGACAGCATGAATAAATTGAGTAAGGGCTTCAAATAGACTAAATTTGCGTAAATAAATTAGTACAAGAAAATAATAGTCATTGATATTAGAACGGTAGGAATTTATAATATGACTTACACAAGAAAAGAGGTGCTTTAAAAATGAAACATATTATGATTGTTGATGACGATATACATATAAATCAAATGTTGGAAGAAGTTCTCACAAGTGCAGGTTATAAAGTAACTCATGCTTATTCTGGTACAGAAGCCCTGCTTCTCATACCTAGTATAAAACCAGATTTGATTTTGCTGGATTTAATGTTGCCGGGGTTAAGTGGCGAAGAAATTATAGAGGAAATTTCACATATACCAGTTATTGTAATTAGTGCAAAAATAGATACTAAAAACAAAATATCTTTGTTATTAAATGGTGCGGTAGATTATGTTACAAAACCATTTGATGTAGACGAGTTACTGGCACGGATTGTTGCTCAACTTCGACACAGTCAGACTAATTCTATAAATTCCGTTTTAGAACATGGGGATATTCGATTGGACTTAAACACCCGTACTGTATCTATTAGAAATATAGAAGTTAAATTGACAAAAACAGAATATGCGATATTGAAAATACTAATGGAAAATCCCAAACAAGTTATTACTAAAAATATTTTGCTTGAACGTATAAGCGAAGAAACACCTGATTGTATGGAAAGTTCACTAAGAGTGCATATAAGTAATCTAAGAAAAAAATTAAGGGACATTTCCGATAAAGAATATATTGAAGCAGTATGGGGGATTGGATTTAAAATCGCTGAGGAATAAATCTTTACACTTTCTTAACAATTTCCTTAACAGATTTCTTAACACTTTTGATTTAGTATTTTGACTGTAAATAAAGGAGGCTGAAAAAATGGAATATGTATTGAAAACGAAAGATTTAAAGAAAACATACGGTAATTATAACGCATTAAATGGACTTTCAATGAATGTTCCTAAAGGTTCTATCTACGGTTTGATTGGTAGAAATGGGGTTGGAAAAACAACTTTAATTCGTTTGATTTGTGGATTACAAAAAGCAACAGAGGGGGATTTTTCGCTATACGGAATAAATAATCACTCTAAAGGGATTGTTCGTTCCAGAAAACGAATAGGAGCTGTTGTTGAAACACCGTCTATTTATTTAGATATGAGTGCGGAAGATAATTTAAAACAGCAGTATCGAATATTAGGTATTCCCTCTTACAGCACTATTCCAGATTTATTAAAATTAGTCGGACTTGAAAATACGGGTAAAAAGAAAGCTAGAAATTTTTCTTTAGGTATGCGTCAACGACTAGGAATTGCAATCGCTTTATCGGGTTCTCCAGATTTCCTTATCTTAGATGAGCCGATAAATGGACTTGACCCACAAGGTATTATTGAAATTAGAGAACTGATTTTAAAACTTAATCACGAACATGATATTACGGTTTTAATTTCCAGTCATATTCTTGATGAGCTTTCTCGCATTGCCACACATTTTGGATTTATAGATAAAGGGCAAATGATACAAGAAATAAGTGCTTTGGAATTAAATACGAAATGTAGGAAATGTGTAAAACTGACCGTTTCAAATATGGAAGTGTTATGTAACGTTCTTACAGAAAAAGGATATGATTATTCTGTCATATCAGATAAAGAAATAGATGTATTTGCCAAATTAGATATAACATCACTTGTTGTAGAACTGGCAAAAAAAGAATGCAATGTTCTTAATATTCAAGAGCAGGACGAAAGCCTAGAGAATTATTATATCAATTTGATTGGAGGAAACCGTAATGAATAACTTACTTTCCGCATATTTTCAACGCTTACTTAAAAGCAGATTGTACTGGTGTTTACTTGGACTTATGATACTTTCTGGAATAATTATTCCTATATTAGCACACCGTGAAATGATAGCTTATGGAACAGATTATACTTTAGAAAGCAGACTGGTATGGCATTTTCTTATAATCGGTTTTATTGTTGCTATCTTCTGTTCTTGGTTCTTAGGAACAGATTATTCAGACGGAACAATTAAAAATAAAATCATTGCAGGAAATAGTCGTTTAAAAATATATATTTCTGCTTTGCTGATATGTGTGATTGCCAGTGTTATTTTAGTGGTGGCACATCAAATAACAATCATTGGGCTGGGTACTTGGTTAATAGCTCCGTTTAAAACCGATATTCACACTATATCTTTAATTATAGGGATTTCTATTCTTGCAACAATAACATTTGCTGGAATAAATACCATGATTGTTATGATAAATCAAAATAAGGCTTCGTCTTCAATCATCTGTTTAGTAGTTAGTTTATTGATGTTTGGAATATCATTTTATGTGTTAAGTGTGTTGTTTTCTTCTGATATGGCTCATTCAGATAGCATTGTGAAACAAATTTATGAATTTTTAAATATCTTTTTACCAACAGGACAACTTTTAAATTTAATCAATTTGCAAATTATACAAGCTACGGAAATGATTATTTACAATATACTGATACTTGTAATAAGCACGGGAACAGGTATAATGGTCTTTGAGAAAAAGAATTTAAAATGAATTTGTAGGGAATGATGTTATGTTGTGGAAAATAATGGTGTTTTTCTTGCTGGTAATAATATTTGCTTTACTTTTGAAAATCTTTTATATGAGAAAAGCAATTAGAGAGATAAAAAGAGGTTTTTCAGAAAAACTATATACAGATACGAATACTCCGATTATGCTTTCCTCACATGATAAATTGGTTTCTTCTTTAGCAAATGATATAAATGTAGAGTTGAAAGAATTACAAAAACAAAAGCACCGCTATATACAAGGCGATAAAGAATTAAAAAACGCTATTACGAATATATCCCATGACTTACGAACTCCTCTTACAACAATTTGCGGTTACTTAAGCTTATTAGACAAAGAAGAAAAAAGTGAACATATTGCTAGACAATTATCAATCATTAAAAATCGTACTTTTGCATTAAAACAGCTAGTAGAAGAACTATTTCGATATACAACTATTATTTCTGATACCGAAAATAGCGTTTATACAGAAACCGTAATCAACAATGTTTTAGAAGATTGTATTTCGTCCTATTATGCGATATTTAAGGAAAAAGGCATTACTCCGAATATAAATTTGTGCGAACAAAAAATTGTGCGTTCCGTTGATAAAACTGCCTTACTTCGTATTTTCAATAATATTATAGATAATGCAATCAAATATAGTGAGGGAGATTTAACAATATCATTATTTGAAAATGGGAAAATTGTATTTTCAAATCACACTTCTGACCTTAATGAAATACAAATTGGGAAATTGTTTGATAGATTTTATACAGTAAATACCGCAAGAAAATCTACGGGGTTAGGTTTATCTATTGCCAAAGCGTTGATTGAAAAAATGGACGGTAATATTTCTGCTGATTATAGCAATAATGTTTTAAGTATTATTATTAAATTGAATGAGGTTTAAAAGAAAGCAGTTAGTCTTAGGATTGACTGCTTTTATAATAAAAGACACCATATAGGCGTCCTCTATTATATAATGTATTGTCATATCAAGGCTCATTCAATCGTGGTAAATTCGTGGTAAAATAAATGGTTTTCTATACATCAAAATGCTTGAAAGTATAGTATTTATGCGGATAATCGAGAATTAAATATAAAATTTAAATGAAATATTATCTGCTGAGAAATAAAGAGGATTGGATCGTAAGATATGGAATAAGAGAGGAATGGACCGGTGGCAACAAAAAAGAAGATAACAGATGACTGGCAGCAACTTTTTCCAGAATTAAAAAAGACAAAATTACTTGAAATGGATAACAGATTAGGACCATTGATAACAGGAATTTATTTAAAAGTAGTCAGAAATACATACTATACACCAGTTGCTTATGTACATAATTTATGCAGAGAATATTCTAGCATTACAACATCATTAGAGTGTACCAGTGAAACAATAGCGTTAGAAAAACATGAAGAAAGATATATGTTTTCGGCAGAAAGGTTAAAAAATAAATTGTTGATCCCGCTTAAAGGTGATGTCCCACTAGATAAAATTGTAGACGGATATAAACTTTTTTTGAGTAATCCAAAGAGAAAATCGTTTGAAGAATATAAAGATATTGCATTGGTGTGTGGCTGGTATGGAGAAAAGAAAATACTTGACGATATCCTTGAATATATTTGGAATAATGTGCAAAAGGATAAAAATCATCCTTTTTTTAGAAATAAAGATAGAGGAGTAGAAGGATGGTTTGAAAAAATTCGCGAGGAGTCAAGTGATTGTGAAAGGCTTCATGAAATATGTGAGAAAGAGATACAAAAGCATAAAGTAGGAAAACTGCCATATAGAAATATCATTTGAAAGAGGGGATGTTGTATTTATGATAGCACTTGAGGTATTCAAAAAAATATTAGAAGAAAATGGGGATAAGTTTCCATTATTAACGCTGGATGAATTTTTTGATGGAAATTCAGAAGAAGATTCGATTGCACCAAACCAGTGGGAAGATGGACGGCCAACACTGGATGAAATGTGGAAAAAATTACGGGAGATTGAGAAACTGCCAGATGTAGCATGGGTACGTGTCACATTGCATGATGATACAGAATTTGTGGAAGAGGACGGAATGGAACGTTTAAACCTTGTTGGGGATTCCATTATAGTGTGTACAGATATGGAAGCAGATGAATTGGAAAATATCGTGGATTGCGACTGGCTGTGTTCGGATGGAGTAACAGAATCAGAACCTACATTGTATTATTCCTGTATACCGGAAATCCCAGAGAATTATCAATGTCTGGAAATTGTGTGGGACTAGGTTTGGATTGGAATTTATGGAAGAAGGCAAGCACAGATGAATTTTATAGACAAGGCAATGGCAGAAGTTACAAATGGTGAAGATTTTGTTCAGAAAATGGCGGACATTTACGAGTATCCAGAAGTAAGAGAAGAATTAGAAAATTATCCAACATGGATCAGGAATATCATAACCGTTATTGATTATGACACAGAGCTGGCTATGGATGGTTTAGAGTTTAAAAGTTATAGAAATGTTATCGATGCTCTGACTGATATAGGGGTGACTACGGAAGCACAGGCTTTAATTGAATTGGAAGGTGATGTGTCGCAAGATGGTATAGATAGCTGTTATTCAAAACTAGCACTGAACAATGATTATGAGGCTTTCTGGGATAAGCTTTATTCGTATGCTGACAAGAACATGAAACAATAAGCAACATTTTGATAAAAAGCTTATTAGTGGAATAGACCATGTTGTTATGAAATCAGAGAGAAAAACGGATTTTTAGAGGAGGTATGGATTTATGACGAAAGAGCAGATAATTGCTGGATTGAAAAATGCGGCAAAACCATGTGAAGAATATTATATTGAGGATGATCTGATAGATGCTATTAATCAATATCCAGAACCTTTTGAATTAGTGGAGCCGATTTTAGAAATCATAGCTACAAATCCACTGGTTGATTTTGGAATGCCGGGGGATCTGGGGAGGACGTTATAATAAGGTTACATTGAAGAAAGTCAGTAAAATCAAGTGTTT
>URKY01000082.1 GCA_900548465.1 uncultured Eubacterium sp. | reverse complement strand
AAGAAATTATCCACCATTTTCTCCTATTTACTTCCATACTTTTCCTCCAAAAGTTCACACATTTTTTCTTTATATTTTTTTATGTAGTATTGAGGATTATAGTATGTATTAAATAATTCCCTATATTCAGAAATTAATTTTTTCGTATCAATTTCTTCAACCAAGAGTTTTTGTAATTTCTCTGACGGGTTAAAGTCTGACACTGGCACGACATATTCGAAGCTATTTGTCCTATTATAAAAATCTTTTAAATATTTGCTAAAAATAGGAATAACCCCGGCAGATAAATATGATGATAATTTTGTAGGTGTTGCCACACAATTAACCGGATCGTCTTCCCGTAAAACAAATCCGAACTTCACATCAGCTAGTGCTTCAGTCATCATTTCTGGTGCAACTGATGATACTGTACAATTATTAATATTTTTTCTTTCTACAATTCTTCTCGCTTCATCTTTAGCAAAAGTAAAAATCTTTAACTCTGCATTCGGATCAATTTTCTCAATTTGTTTATAAAAATCCAGTGTTTCTTCAAAACATTGCCATTTACTTAAAGAACCCACATAGGTAAATATGTTCTTCTTATATTTTCTTTCATCTACTTGAAGTGCTTCTATTCTGCTTACATTAAAGCAAGGCATAATAAAACATTTTCTATCCGTGCTAATACCAAATTTACCTTCTTCATATTTTTTCATTTCTTCTGAAACATAGAAAATTGCCATTGCCCTTTTCATAGCAAATCTTGTAATAACATCAAGAACATATTTTCTCAATTTACTTCCATTTCTCATATAACTTTCTTCTGCATCTATTCCTTGCATCCAATAAATTTGGTTTTTATATCCCTTAAAATATAATTTAACAAAATCAACAGCCGTAGGAGCAATAATAATGTCCTCCATTTTACACTGTTTTAAATCTACATCGTCTTCATATTTCTTTTCACCACATGCTTCCATAAGTGAAGCAATAACATCTAAATAATAATCTGTAACTTCTGCATTTGTACTTGAACTTCTTACTATCTTAATCATTTTTCCTCTATCCATTTACTATATCAATTAATTTTTTCATTGCATTCGCAGGTAAGTATCTCTTAGCTTCAGATATGCAATTCTGTCTCATCAAATTCCATTTTTTTATATCTTTATCAATTGATATTATTGCATTTTTTAATTCATTTATACTATGTGTTTTAAAAATCACACCTGTCATTCCTGATTTAATTATTTCCGAATTATATTTCCAATCACTTGCAATAACTGGAAGACCTGCTGCGAAAGCATCAATTATCGTACCTGCAAATCCTTCTCCTTCATAATATGTAGGGAATAGCAATGCATCATATTCTTTCAATACTTTTGTGCTCTGACTAAACGGAACCATTCCTTTATATTTTATATATCCAGGTGCCAAAGTTTGTAATTTTTTTAACCATTCTTCTTGATTATCTTCAATCTGACCATATATATCTAACTCAGCAAAAATATCACTATGCATAGAGTTTATCTCACATACTGCTCGAACAGCATCTTCTATTCCTTTTTCTTTCGTCACCCTAGAAAAAGTACATAAGCGATAGGGCTTAATGCCTGTATATTTTATTGTTTTCGCATCCAATATATCCAATTCTTTACAATTCGGAATAACTTCTATATTATTGTATCCTTGACTTTTTAATTGTTCCTTCATCGATGATGTTTCAACAAAAATAGAATTTATTTTTTTTAAAAATATGCCTAACCATTTTCTTTTTTTTACAAATTCTGGTAACCATCCACCTATTACATCATAATATATATTTCTTTTAAACACTCTATTAAGCCCAATCAAAAATGGAACAATAATTCGCAAACCATTCTCAGCTGGAAGAATAATTATATTTTGGGCACTTTTTAACGCATTTAACACAATAATTGGGGTTTTCACCAGCGTTTTCACGCCTCCATATGTATCGATTTTCATAACTTCATCGCAGCCAATAGATTTTTCCAATTCTTTGTATACAATTTTAGTTTTTACCGTTTGCCCATTCAATAAATCAAATGTATCTGCAAAACATCCTATGATACATACTTTTTTCACAAATTTTCCTCCCAATTTTCACCACTACTCTCTCCAACTAATGTTCTCCTTTATCATTTTAGCAGGAACACCACCATACAATACATTTTCTTTATCAATTGTATTCGTTAACAATGCACCATACGCAACAACCGAATTTTTTTTAATACAAACCCCTTTCAACACTGTTGCATATGCACATACCCATACGTGATCTTTTATAATTATTTTTTTTGAAATAATCGAATCTTTACCATTTTCTACCACATAATGTCCATCATTATTTTTTATCGTGACATTCCATCCCAAAACAACATTATTACCGATTTTTATATCAGCGTCAGAACAATCAATTGTAGTTGAGTAATTGCATCTAAATTTATCACCTAAAATAAGTCTTGCATTATTAGCACATATAACACATCCCTGTGATAATCCTAAATCTTTTCCAACCTGGATTACCCCCCCCGTTCAACACAAAGTAAGCTCTTAGGTGACTCTCTCCTTGATGTTATCGAATCACCAAAACCTATTCTCATTGAGCAAGTAGATAAATCATTATCCTTTGTCAAAAACGTTTTTCTATTTATCCCTGATAACTTCACATGATAAGATACAATATATGGTAATCTAAGAGCCTGCTTTACTGGCAATACTTTAAAATTAAAATATATTGTTTTTGGAATAGACATTATTATTTCTATCAGATGAGTTTTTAAAAACCTTTTTGAGTATTGATTCATATTGCACCACCTATTTCATACTACTTTTAACATACTTCCATTTTTTATAACAACCAAACAGCAAATTTCTTCCCGTATTGAACAAACTCTTTGCCATTCCCATATTTTCAGCTTCATTATAAAGCTTGTAATGCCATCCAATCATTGTTTTAATACTATGTGTACTTACACTCCCGACACGACCTTTTCGATATTGTGCTAAATATTCATCTAACAAATAACAGTCTGCCTTTTTACATACTTTTAGCCACATAGCATAATCATTATTTTTCTTAATATCTTCAATCTGGATGAGTCCAACCTTATTTGCATCAAACATAACAGTAAGACATCCCGGCCAACAGTAATTAAACATTCCTGTCTTTGTAATCTTCTTAGGACCAGTAACTTTTATGCCCGTTCTATTTCCATCAACATCAATTTCTTCATAATTCGTGTAAGAAAACGTATATCCATTTTTCTTCATAAAATTAATTTGTTTTTCGAGTTTATTAGGCATCCAAAGATCATCCGAATCAAGAAAAGCAACCCATTGTCCTCTGGCCTCTCGTAATGCTTTGTTCCGGCTCATTGCAGCTCCAGAGTTCTCTTTATTTTTAAAATATTTGATTCGAGAATCTGTGATTGTATTAATTACTTCATCTGTTTCGTCAGTTGAACAATCATCTACAATAATCAATTCCCAATTCGTATAAGTCTGATTTAAAACTGACTGTATTGATTCTTTTATATATGAAGCGGTATTGTAAGAGGGCATAATAATCGAAACCAAGTCTTCTTCTCTCAGTATTCCGTCATTTTTATTTAAAATTTGCTTAGCCTCTATTTGTTTTTTATCGTATTCTTCAGAAGTTATTTTTTTATTTTTTAAAAGATAATCCCCAAAGTCCTCCGCTGTTGCCATATTATCCTGTGAAATCCCCTCTTGCTTAATAAACGCTTTTTTAACCGTCTCGAGAATGATTCTGACATCTTCCTTGAATCCAACTTTCCTAATATATTTCTTATCCCATTCCAGCTTATCTTCCCATGTTATGGCATTTCTTCCATTCACCTGTGCAAGTCCGGAAAGTCCTGGTTTTGCGGTATGACGCATTCTCTGCTCTTTTGTCATAAAGGTCATATCACGAACCAATTGTGGTCTTGGACCTATAACACTCATTGTACCATTTAAAATATTAAATACCTCTGCAAGCTCATCAAGGCTGGTTTTTCTCAGCCAGGCGCCAAATTTTGTCAGTCTGACATCATCTGGAAGTAACTCCCCATTTTCATCTCTTTCATCAGTCATTGTTCGGAACTTGTACATTTTGAATACAGTTTCTCTGCCGTCTTTATCTACCAATCCTGGTCTATCCTGAGTAAATATAACCGGAGAACCAAGTTTAAACTTCACAAGTAACGCAACACCAATATAAAGTGGGCTAAAACAAATAATGGCAGCTGAAGCACACGCCACATCCAGTCCACGTTTCACATACTTCTCATAAAATCCCATTTTACGTGGCTGAACTGGCTCTATCAACTCAGCCTTATATGTAGTCTTTTCTGCCTTTTTGCGCAACACATGTGCAGTGATTCCTGCTGCCAGAGCAGTTCCTCCTGCAAGAAATGCTATTGTTTTTTTCTTAGCCACAACACTTTCCCCTTACTATCATTCAAAACAAGCTCTTATCACTTCAATAATTCTGTCCTGCTGCTCTGCAGTCATCTTATTATCACTTGGCAGGCAAACGCCTCTCTGAAAGATATCAGCTCCTACATCTTCAATACCACCCTCGATATAGGCATTTGTTTTTGCTCTTCCCGAACCGGATACTGTCACAAACTCATTCATTCTGTACATTGGCTGCATATGCATCGGTTTCCAAATCGGTCTTCCTTCTGCATTGATACTTGAGATTGCTTCCAGTATCTCTGTCGGACAGCTCTTTCCTTTTTCCGGAATATAAATTGCTTCTGTACCACTACGTACCTGTTTGCACATTGCATCTTTATCAATAATCAATGCACTGAGCCAATAATTAGGCTCACATCTTTTTTCATCAAATGGATTCATCTGAATCGGAAGATCTTTCAGGCCTTCTTTATATCTCTCATATACAACTTTTTTCTGTGCAATGTGTTCTTCCAGATAGTTATACTGGCCCCGGATAATACCCGCGATCACGTTGGACATTCTGTAGTTATAGCCGACTTCTTCATGCTGATACCATGCAGCAGCCTCTCTTGCCTGAGTTGACCATTTTCGTGCTTTGTTAGCTACTTCCAGGTCATTTGTCAGTAAACATCCACCAGAACTTCCTGTTATAATTTTGTTTCCGTTATAAGATACAGCGGCATAATCTCCATAAGAGCCACACTGTTTTCCATCCCATGTCGCTCCCATAGCTTCTGCTGCATCTTCGATAAGAAGTGCTCCGTGTTTTTCACAGATTTCTTTAATCTTTTTTATATCCCCAGAAAAGCCATAAAGTTCTGCTGAAACAACCAGTTTTACTTCTGGATACATCTCAAATGCCTTTTCCAGAGCAACTGGATCCATATTCCAGGAATCTTTTTCTGTATCAACAAATACAGGAATTCCACCCTCATAAACAACCGGATTCAAAGTTGCATCAAAAGTCATATCACTACAGAAAACTCTTTTTCCCTCAACTGCTCCATGTCCAATTTCCGGCTTACCATAAAGTTTTTCACCAGCAAACTTGACACAAAGATGTAGTGCTGCTGTACAGCAGGACAATGCTACTGCATATTTAACTCCAGATTTTTCGGCTGCAACTTTTTCAACTTCATTGATATTTGCACCTACTGTTGACATCCAGTTCGTGTCATATGCTTCTTTTACATATTTCATTTCTGCACCATCATGCATAGTTGGTGATGCAAGCCATACTTTGT
>URKY01000081.1 GCA_900548465.1 uncultured Eubacterium sp. | reverse complement strand
GTTAAATGAGCACTTGCATCAGGTTGACGAGGAGTGTAATCAGATGATGGACAGATTGGTGGAGCAGATGAAAGAAAGGCAAGGCGTGACGGAAGAACTGAAGTTGCAGAATCAGATGGCATGGGTTGGGAGAATGAATAATATACGGGCTTGTGCGGAGGAGATTGTGGGTAATGAGATGATTTATCAATAAGAAAGTGTATTGTGGAAGGCAAGTATGAAAAGGCATGTTTTTTGCTTTGAAATGTGGGCGGTTGTTGCATAAAAGAGAAAACAGTAGTTTAGTGTGAAACAATAATCGGGATTTGTGATGGATAATCGGAATCCTTTGACAAATGTTATTGACGATTGTAAAGTGGTTTTGGTATAATAAAGAAATACTTAAGTGTCTGTAAGACGCTATAAAACAATACTCGAAAGGAGGATGTTTCCTATGAAATATACTAAACCAGTAATTTTAAAGAAGACCGCTGTTAATGGTGCAGTATGTGGCAATGGATCACCATGTGGTAGACCATGTAGTAAGAGAGCTTAATTGGAAATGTGACTTATAAGGTTGAAAAGGGTGCAGCGTTGCTGTGCCCTTTTATTAACTATATGATTGAAAAGTATATTTGTATGTCCTTTTAAATAGATAATAGACTAAAAAGAATGTGTAGCGAATAAACAGATTAATGCGGAGGGAGAATATGTATTATAGAATTAAAGAAAATGTGCTGTTTAGAAAATATAATGAATATGGGTATATAACTGATAATTCAATGTTTGGATATCGTTCTTTAAATGATAATAGTATATGGCCAGGGGAAGAATATGTATCACAAAGTGGAGCGATAATGCTAGATGTACTGGACAAGATTCCAAAAGATATTGATTCAATTATAGAAAAATTGTTGAAAATTTTTGTTGACGTTGATCTAGAGGAATTGAAGAGTGATGCGATTGAGTTTTATGATATGTTTGTGGCTGCTGGTTTTTTGGCTTCGGGAAAAACTTATGAGGAGTGTAAGAATAAAGTTGACAAGACAATACAAAATGAAGGCGGAAAATATGAAAATCTAATAGTTAGTGGAGAGTGTTCGAAAAATATTTTTAATCAAAATGATTTTTTGAGAAGCCTTCATATCGAAGTGGCAAGTGAATGTAATGAGAGATGTGTTCATTGCTATATACCACATGAAGACAAGTTGAAAATGATTAAATCATCCCTTTTTTATAGTATTATTGAGGAAGGGAGAAACATGAATATTATTAATGTCACGTTATCTGGAGGAGAACCCTTATTGCATAAAGATTTTGTGAGATTTTTAAGTAGATGCAGAGAGTTGGATTTGTCAGTCAATGTACTTACAAATTTAACATTGTTAACAGATGAAATACTTGAAGAAATGAAAAAGAACCCATTACTATCAGTTCAAACATCAATTTACTCTATGAATTCAGAAGTGCATGATACAATTACTAAAGTTAAAGGTAGTTTTGAGAAGACAAAAAACAATTTGTTGAGATTAAAAGAATGTGGAATTCCGCTGCAAATTTCATGTCCCATTATGAAGGAAAATCAAGATAGTTTTATTAATGTAGTGGAATGGGCAAAAGAAAATGATATCAGCATTGCAACGGAATATGTGATATTTGCTTCATATGATCATACAAATTGCAATTTGTCACATAGATTAACAGTAGAAGAGATTGGGAAGGCATTTGATGTGCAAACATCTGAAGTGCTTTTAGAAAATCTTTATCAGTTGGCATGTGAAAAAAATGAGCAAACATCTGACGATTCAGTATGTTCAGTTTGCAGATATTATCTTTGCATAGCCGCTAATGGAACAGTATTTCCTTGTATAGGTTGGCAAACAAAAATAATAGGAGATTTGAATAAACAATCAATCAGAGAAGTATGGGAGGATAATGAAGAAATAAAAAGACTTAGAGATATAAAGTGGTCGGATTTCACAAAATGCTTAGAGTGTAATGATAGAGGATACTGTACAGTATGTATGATGTCAAATTCAAATGAAAATGCTGATGGAGATCCATTTAGAATTAATGACTATCACTGTAAAGTTGCTGCAATGATACATAAAAAAGTAGGTATTCAAATGAATATTTTGGAGTGAGTATTTGGCCGATATAAAGAGAGGTTGGTATTGGAGGTCTTTGAATGGAGAAGATTATAATCAGTGATGCATATGAAAATAATTTAAAACATATTAATTTGGAAATTCCCTTGGAAAAATTCACGTGTGTGACAGGTTGTTCTGGTTGTGGAAAATCCTCTTTGGTGTATGATACGATTTATGCGGAAAGCCAGCGTGGATTTTTAGAGGGGATGACAGGAAATGTATATGGGCAAAAACTGATGGACAAACCTAAGGTGGGAAAAATCGAGAATTTGCGCCCGGCATTAAATATTTCACAAAATTATTATAATGTAAATCCACGTTCAACTATTGGAACTACAACAGAAATAGCATATTATTTAAGATCTTTGTTTGCGATTGTAAATAGCACTAATGATAACGTTATTTCTGAAAATGTTTTTTCGTCAAATAATCCAAAGACATTTTGTCCGAATTGTCAGGGGTTAGGGTGTGAGACCATTGTGTCAGAACGCTTATTAGTTCCGGATAAAGACAAGTCATTGAGAGATGGGGGAATTTTATATTATAAAGGAATGGCAGAGAGTAAAGAACAAAAATATTTAGAAGCACTTTGCGAAACGTATGGTATTAATATTGATAAGAAGGTTTCTGAGCTTACAGATAAAGAAATGCATTTATTGTTGTATGCTAATGAAAAGATTAAGTATAAATTAAGTTATAAAGAAGGGAAAAGAAGAAAGCAACATTTTGTCTTTCTCCAAGGAGCTATATCAGAGATTACGGAAAGAATGACACAAACAAACAATACAATATCAACAGCTGCGTATTCTAAATATATGGAGAATATTCCGTGTCATGTATGCGGAGGTGCGAAACTAAAGAGCCAAGTACTAGGCTATACTGTGAATAAATTAAATTATTATGAAGTTGAAAAGATGGAATTAACATCACTCAAAAAATGGATTCAAAATTTTAAATTTGATGATATTTTGGATTCAAAAAGAGAATTAGTGTCTCAACTAATAAATACTATTCTTGTTAAGGTGGAATCTTTAATTCAGCTGAATGTTGGATATTTGAGTTTAAACAGATCTATACCATCGTTGTCGGGGGGAGAGCGACAGCGAATTAGAATTGCAACGCAGCTTTCGTGTTCTCTTAAAGGATTATTATATATTATGGATGAACCGTGTAAGGGATTACATCATAGAGATGTGAAACATATTATTCAAGCGACACTTAATTTGGTAAATCATAACAATACTGTTATTGCGATAGAACATAATAAACAATATATTAAATCTGCAGATAATATTATACAGTTGGGACCGGTTGGAGGACCAAAAGGGGGATATATATTAGAAAATAGTAACAAAATAGATTGCGAGAGCCATTTAGAATTTAAAAAATGTAAAGAGTTCATAAAATATATTGGTGTTGAAGATATTTGTTATAGAAATATTTGCAATCAAAGTGTTAAGTTTCCTGTTAGCGGGATTACTTGCATAACGGGAGTTTCAGGTTCAGGGAAAACTACTTTAACAACCGTAGTGTCAAATAGTTTATTATCAAAGAATAATGCATATTGTAAGATAATTACAGGTACTAAGAATATTAAAAGAGTATTGCGAGTTGATCAAGCTCCAATTGGGAAAACTCCTAGATCCACTGTTGTTTCATATTTGGAAATATATGATGAGATTCGTTCTCTTTTTGCAAAAACTGAAATGGCGAAAAAACTAAAATTGAATGCATCATTTTTTA
Source organism: uncultured Eubacterium sp. (assembly GCA_900548465.1). Classification (GTDB taxonomy): domain Bacteria; phylum Bacillota; class Clostridia; order Lachnospirales; family Lachnospiraceae; genus Eubacterium_G. The sequence goes on along the minus strand of URKY01000081.1, from coordinate 1,938 downwards.
GTATGAATGTGAAGGGAGGGAGATGTGAGTGCTGTCAAGGAACAGGGTTTCAGAGAATTGAGTTGAATTATTTACCAAGTTCATACATAATTTGTCCTGAATGTGGTGGAAAAAGATTCAATGAAAAAATTCTAACAGTAAAATATAAAAATATGACTATACATGAGGTATTAAAAACACCTATTTTTGAGTTGATTAAGGTGTTTGAAGAGACAAATAAAATATATTCGGTATTAAATAGTATGATTGATTTAGGATTAGGATATTTGAATTTAGGACAGATGTCCATGAATTTGTCTGGTGGTGAAGCACAACGTGTTAAACTGGCTAAAGCATTGGGAACACCATCAAAGGAACAAAATTTATATATCTTAGATGAACCAACATCTGGACTGAATAATGCTGATATCTCAAAATTTGAAAAAGTGTTGTTTGCTTTACAAGAAAAAGGAAACACTATTTTGATTGTTGAGCATAATATAGAGTTTATTTCTCATGTGGCGGATTATATAGTAGACTTTGGTTTGGTAGGTGGTAATGCGGGAGGAAAAATTGTGTCTCAAGGATGCCCACAAGACGTTTTTGAAAATGAAAAATCATCATTATTTGGTCTGAAATATTGAGTAATATTTAAGAAAGGTGATTCGTTTATATGGATAAAGTTAAAATCAATCAATGTACGATTACATTAACTAGAAAATGTAATTTGAGGTGTAATTTTTGTTATGCAAAGAAAACGGAGTATATTGAAAACGATATAATTGATTACGATGATTTGAAGAAAGTAATTGATTTTTGTGATGAAGCGCGAGTTAAGTATATTGTTTTTACCGGAGGAGAGCCGACGTTATATCCTCAAATTTTTGACATATTAGAATATATAAAAACAAAAAAGAATAAAATACAAGTTGCTATTGCAACAAATGGAATACTACTTAAGAATATGGAATTTTGTAATAAACTTGTTTCCTATGGGGTGAGTTATGTTGATATTTCACTTAAAGGAAAAGATGAGGAGCAATGTAAAGCATTGGTTGGGGCAGAATGTTTTAAAGCACAGGAACAAGCAATACAGAATTTATCCAAATTGAAACTAGATTATACATGTTCGATGGTGTTGACAAAGGAGAATATAGGATCATTATGTGAAAGTGTAAGAAATTCTTTGAATAAAGGGGCAAAACAATTTTCATTTACGTTTGTAATAGACAATGAAAAGACTGAATATGACGAGGATACATATTGGAATATTAATAATCCACATATATTAATAGAAACATTTATGATGCAAGTGGAAGAATTAAATTCTATAACAGAGGAATGGTGGATTGAATATAGTTTTCCGTTGTGTGTATATACAGAGGAACAGCTAAATATCCTAGAAGGGAAAATGGCGTTCCCCTGTCAAATTCACAATGAGAATGGAATTACATTTGATACAGAATTGAATTTGATTCCTTGCAATATGTATTTTGAAAATAAGATTGGAAGGTTGGAAAGTGATTTTTTATCATATGAAGACTTTAAAAATTGGATGAAGAATGATGCATATAGAAGTGTTATTGATAGATTGAAAGAATATCCATCAGAAGAATGTAAAGAGTGCAGTAAATTATCTATTTGTTATGGGGGATGTCCTGTTACGTGGAAGAATTTTACTTATAGGATGGTACAGAACCATAAACAAGAATGTTATGAAAAAAATTAAGTAATCTAATGCATATAAAAGAGTAGTATACTCAAAAGTTTAGAACGTGTAAAATATTTAAAAAGTGCTCAAAGTGGCACTTAAGAATGGCACTTTGAGAAAATTTGCAATACACATATATAAATTGATTGACACCATATACGACACCATATATAATATAAATAGGAGGTATAATAAATGTCAAAATGGGATAAACTGATAACACGTATATGCAATTTATCGAAAGACCT
>URKY01000080.1 GCA_900548465.1 uncultured Eubacterium sp. | reverse complement strand
TGATTTGTAATGATTCGGGATTGTATTTTGAGGAACTAAGTTTAGAAGATGAGAGACAACCGGGATTAAATGTTAGAACTCCAATGGGAATGAACAGATTATCAGATGAAGAAATGATTGAGTATTATTCAAATCTTATAGGAGAGCTTGGAGGAAAGGTATCTGCCTATTACCTGGACGGTATAGCTGTTTATAACAATGGTAGGATTTCATCATTTATGGATAGAGAGTCAGCAAAAAATGTAGGGGCTTTTTATATGATAGATAAAGTATCAACTAAAAGATTTGAGGGCTGGCCGCTTGATTCTTTGTCAATTAGTAAAGAGACAGGAAGATATTTTGTTGAGGGCAGTGATTCTGAAAGTAAGGAAAATATAATATGTGGCGAGTATGAAAAGAGAATAGTAGGATTTTTAAAGGAAGCATTGGGGATAAAATAAGTATGATATCCAGCAATTCGGATAGCAATTGCTGACAGTACTATATAAATCTGTGCTATAATATGTATGGAAAAAAGGAAAAGGAGTGTATTACAATGTCAAAATTTGAAGATAAATTTCATTTATCACCTGAACAGAGTTTATTTCTGGCAAAGAAGAAATGGGATGAAAATGTATATTGTGGAATGAAAATGGAAAACAGAGCAGTAACTTTCCCGCAAACACAGACAATTTTAAATGGTGTAAATGTTCCAAATGTACAACTAGATGATATTCAGGCAATTTTGAATATGCGTGATGCATGGAAATTTCTTTTAAATACAGTAAATGAAGAAGTTACATTTGAATATTGGTGTAAGTTGAATGAATATATTGCGAGAAATGAAGCTTTGGAATGGGGAAAACTTCGGACAGGAACAGTTGGTATTTCAGGAACGGATTATGTGCCTCCGGTTCCTGAAAAAGATAAAACAATAGAAGAATTGAAAAATATTTTGTCAGATACTTGTTCATCTGCTACAGATAAAGCATTAGAAGCATTTACATGGGGAACAAGAGGACAGTTCTTCTGGGATGGAAATAAACGTACCAGTTTATTGCTTGCAAATAAGATTTTGGTTTCTTCAGGTGTAGGGATTATGACTATTACGGATAAATATATGGAACAGTTTAATTCACTATTATTGGAGTATTATAATAATGGAGAAAGCGTAAAGTTAAAGCAATTTTTATACGACAATGCAATTTTAGGATTAACTTTTTAAACAAAATATAAACTACCGACTTTCAATACAAAGGTTGGTAGTTTTTTGCTATAATAAGCAATATAAAGAAAACAGCCTGCAAATAAAAATGAAGGGGAATCAACAAAACAAATGACAATTGAAGAAAAATTAGAAAAATATAGAGATGAATTTTTAGAATGTAAAACTCCAGAAGCATTTTTGGCATGGGGAATAAAATGGAGAGAATTGATTACTGATGAAGAAATGGCTGACGAAGAAATGGTAGATTCTATTTTGGGAAAAGAATTTGAAGAACATATGTTATACATAATACATCTTGTAGGAACAAACCCGGATATGATAATTAATTAGATGAGAATTTATAGGAAAAATAGTAAAATTAGAATATTTAGGAAAAAGAATAATGAAAGATATGAACGAAAAAAATATAAAATTAGAAGAAGAGTTTAAAAAATTAAAGGTTGAAATGTGGAAAGAAGCAAAAAAGATTCTTGAAACTGAATATCCAAGAAGAGATGGACAATTAGATGGAGAATGCACGGTGCAAATGGCAAAACTTCAAAAGAAATTTAATAAAAAAATAAATGAATTAAGAGAAAAATATAAATAATATAACAACATAATTTTCTTAAATATTTATAAACGAGAAAAATGTTGTGCAGATGTAAATTATAAAATAAGAATGTAGGAATGGGACGTATAACAATGTCGGAAAAACTACATTCTTATTTTATAATTTGCATTATTGATAAATTCTTAAAATTGACTACGAAAAGATATGAGCAAAAAAATAAATAATAATATGTTATCATAGCATTGTGAGGTGCGAATATGAAATATAAAAATGCTAAGGATATTTTTCCGGAAGAACTGTTAAGAGAAATTATGAAATATGTAGATGGACAATATATTTACATACCGAAGAAGAAAGAAAATAACGATAAAGTTATAACAGAATACAGACAGGAAATAGATATAAGAAACTCAAAAATATATGAGCATTACCTTATAGGTATGAAGTATTCTGAAATTGCTAAAATGTATTGTTTATCAGAAAAAAGCGTTAGAAGAATAGTATTAAATGAAAAAAAGAAGATGGAGCAGAAACAAGTGAACGTACAACAGGTAATGACGAAATATGGTATTAAAGGTGATATAAAACAAATTTACAGTACAGCTTGGAATATTGGTGATGAATTTGTTTTAAAGAAATATGTAAATTTTGAGGAATTGAAAAGAAATGTAGATGTCTTAAGTATTTTGTATAGTGAGCAAATTCCTGTGCCTAAAATAATAGCTACTTCAAATAATGAAAAATATTTAAAAGATAAAGAAAATTATTGGCTTCTTACAACTAAACTAAAAGGATGCAATATAGTAAATGTTAATAAATGTAATGAACAATGGTTTTTCAAAATGGGCGAGATTATTGCAAGATTGCATCTGGCATTTGATGAATGTGAAGGAAAAATCAAATGTTGGAATAATAGTTTGTTAGGAGAAATGGGAAGCTGGGTTAGAAAAAACATATATGAGTATGACAAAGAAATTATTGATAAAAATGAGTTTGAAGATATTATAAAAGAACTCAGATTGGTAGATAAAGATTTATCTTATGGGCTGATACATAGAGATGTACATTTAGGAAATTTTTTATTTTATAACAATGAGTTTTCAGGATACATAGATTTTGATTTGAGTCAAAAGAACATCAGAATATTTGATTTGTGTTATTTTATGCTTGGTTTATTATTAGAAGATGAAGAAAACAAAGTAGATGAAACGCAGTGGTTTCAATATTTAAAAAACTTGGTAAAAGGATATGCATCTGTAATTCAAATTTCAACCATTGAGAGGGAAAGTATACCGTTAGTTATGGAATGCATAGAGTTACTGTTTGTAGCGTATTTCATAGGAGAAAAAGATGAGCGAGCTATGAGAGATTCGTTAAAACTGTATAAATTTTGTAAAGACAATTGCAATAAAATAAAAGCGAGTGTGCAGTTGTAAAATGTAGTACTTAGATGAATGTGTTAATAAAACACAAGATTATTAAATGGCAATCAAATTGATTTTATATTTCTTTGTACATTTTATTATGATAAAATAAAAATGTATTTAGTGTATGGAACAAGATGTAAAAGGAGGTATGAAAAATGACTACACAAGAAAAATATTTTGCTTCATTTACAACTTCACATGTTATCAGTAGTTTGATATTTGCAAAAGAAGTAAACTTCAATTTACCATTTCTGATGTATGCTTTTATGTTTGCACCAGTGGCGATACTGATTGCATCGCACATATTATACAAACGAATAAAGTCAAAATTATTTTACATATTATCGTTTGTAATATTAGCAGGATGTATGGGTGCGTTTTGGACAAATGGAAATGTTACAAAAAATATTTTTTTATACAAGCCGTCTTATGGTTGCATTGTGTATTTGATTATAATGATTGTAGCAGCGGTGGTTATGCCATTTACCAGTGAAAATGGATTTTTTGGAATTAGAATTCAGCAAACAATGGATTATCCTGAAGTTTGGAGGAGGACGCATATATTTACTTCTGTATTGTTAAGTTTTGTAATTTTGCCAACAATTATATCAATAGTTCATTTTGAACAGGCTTTAAGTTTTGTTATCTGTAATGTCTTTTTGATTGGACCGTTGATAATAGGGATTATTTACGCTGTAATTATTACAATACCAATTGAAAAAGTAGAGAAAGAACAACTTGCAAAAGAACTTGAAAGGCAAATCAAGAAAGAGCAGGGATATCGTTAGAGAATTTTGACAATAATGTTAACAGAGAAAGTTAGAGAATGTCTATGGATGAATTATATTTTTATGACTGTAATTTAAATATAAAAAGTTTCGCAGGAATGTTGGAAAATCCAACTCAGTGTTACAAATTCTTTTGGCTCGATTCCATAATGCAGTTGGTGGCAAGAGGAGAAAATGAGTTTACATTTTTGGAAGTTTTTGCGGGGATGATAGCGGATGCATGGTATGCAGTAAAGGAATATCATTTGAAACTTGGTCCAAAATCAGTAGATGGTACAAGTTCAAACCTTTTGGAAAGAGCAGTAAATAAACTTAGCGAAAATGTTGATATGAAAAATGATGAAGCAAGAGACATTATTATTGAAAAAACAAAGTGCAACAGTAAATGTGTTAATTCTGAGATGCAGGACTTGGCGAAGAATGTACCATATAGATTACTTTCTTCGTTTGTGAAAGAGTTAGGTGGTAATAATCCATTATGGAGCAAGACTGGAAAGCTTATTAGTTATTTTGAAATGATTAATAAAAAAAGATGTTTACTATACATGATAGAGAATGGCAGAGGATTAACTAAAAAGGTTGTTATAAATAAGGTGTGGAACAATTTCCTCATCGATAATATGGTTACAATCCGTGGCTGGATTAAGTTGAAAAAGATTAAATATTTGCAGGACAGAAATCCGGGAGTTCCGGGACTTATTTATAAACTTGAACCGGAAAAAGACAAGGAAAGAAAACTTGAAAATGTTATAAAGCTTTGGGACTGCGTAATAGATATTAATGGTGTTGGTTTTAAAGATATATATTCAGAGCGACATATAGAGAAAAAATATGAGATAGATCATTTTATACCATGGTCATATGTTGCCAATGATGAATTGTGGAATTTGATTCCAATGGACGAAAATCTGAATTCTTCCAAGAACAATAAATTGCCGGACTGGGACGCTTATTATAAGAAGTTTTGTGATAATCAGTATATTTTAAATGAAACAATTCAGACAAACGAAAAGGCAAGAGAAAAATTTGAAAAATGTAAACAACACAATCTTAATTCAATTTGGCCTTTGGAAGAATTATACATACAGAAAATTGGAAAAGAAAGATTTTTCAATGTGCTTTATGGCAGACTTCATCCCATATATGAGTCTGCAATGACACAGGGATATGATATATGGAAAAACTGTTTAATTTAATAGCAATAGAATACCTAAATAATATAATTGGAACTACGGAAGAAGATGCTTGGTCAGCAAAAGAAAAATTAGTTAATCCAACATCAGCCCAGAAGGTAATGGGAAAACTTGGAGGATTGTTTAAACATTAAGAAAAATAAAAATAAGGCTAACGTTCAAAAGAGCGTTAGTCTTATTTTTTTGAAAAGGAGATTTGCGTGAAAGAATATATAGTGGGATTAGGACTAGGAATTATTTTGATTAATATTATATACACAAACATTGTTTTGTGGGAAAGGAATTAATAGATGAATGATAAGAAATTAAAGTTAATGCTATCTGCCATAACTATGACGACAACAATTTTAAAGGTTGTAGTACAGCATAGAAATCAGGTAAAAAGGGAGAAAGGCAAATAGATGGTAAAAACATATTGGACGAAAAAACAAAATATACAATTATTAAATGATTGTAAAACATATGATATTCCTTTAACAGTAGAAGAAGAAATAAAAAGAGTATTGAATGTATTAGATTTGAGTTACGGAATCGAAAGAAGCTTAGAAGAAGATGGAGGATGTGTTTTCCTATTGATATCTGATGAAGAAAAGGAACATAGCAAAATAATGAAAAAAATATTTTGTAGACAAAGAGGATTGTGAGTTTAAAGATATATTAGTTGAAAACAAGGGCGAACGGTGGATTTCTGAACTATATATTTCAGCTACAGAATATAGCATTACTATTGTGTACAAAAGGGGGGAGAAAAGAAAAAATGTTTAATTGACATTTAATACACAGATAAGTATAATGTAGATGTAGAAAAGAGTGGCTGTAGTAAGCCTATGATATGTAACGGCTCAGGCAGCTATCGCTAACAA
>URKY01000079.1 GCA_900548465.1 uncultured Eubacterium sp. | reverse complement strand
TTGCTCTTGGTAAACTGCATTACAATTCCCTCACAGGTATCCACTGCTCTTTCCCGGTCATAGTCCTCAAAAATACTTGGAGGACAATTCTTTAATAACTGTGCCTTTGCCGGGGACAGGCACTGGATGTTGGAATCTACGGCTGGATACGGGAATGGATGAGTCGTGGTATGAACGACATCCCGGAAGATTTGAATGAAATATTCCCAAATGGCCTTATGTTGTAACCTCTTTAAAAAGGATAGCCAAATATGAGTATCTTTCGCTCATATCTGGCTATCTTTTTATTCTTTTCTTTATGCGTTTATTTATGCAAACTGACTGTTATACAACGTTGTATATTTGCCATTCAGTCTCATCAATTCCTCGTGATTACCCACTTCCTTGATGTCACCATTTTCCATGTACAAGATAATATCTGCATCCTTGATGGTTGCCAGTCGGTGTGCAATGACAAAGCTGGTTCTTCCCTGCATCAGTTTGGCAAAAGGCCTATTATCCATTTTTGCTGGGGTCTGGCACGCACACCACGGCTTTATTTTGGCACGTCCAGCTTGACCCCATCTGCCCTTGACTATTTAATATTTTTTGCCTCGGCAAGTAAAACAGCTTTTGCCAATGGATTAGTTGTCCTTTCAGCCAAAGATGCCGCATCATACTTGTCATTATAACTTAACGCCCTTCCACTTAACCAAATATCTATTTGATAATCCTGTTCTTTTAAGATTTCAATATCTCTTTCTGAAATTTGCAAATATTCTGGTTTCATATACGCAAACAAACTAGTGGAAATTTCTTGCTTTGGTAACTTCTTTATTTTGAATCCTTGTTCTTTCCAAGTAGATAATATTATCTTTTCACCATTATAAGGCACTGATTCACATTGTGAAATAAGGCTATCATATGTCATCACACGAATATCATTATCAGATTTTTCTGCAAACATTGCTCTTCGTTTTTCTGAATTATTCTTTTCAGAATTTCTTCCAATAACTAACACATATTTAAACCTTACAGAATTCTCATTTAAAGGAACTCTTAATTTGTCTATTTGATGAAGAATTGCTTCTCTATTTTTATTTACATATGCCTTCCAAGATATAATCTGATCATATGCATGATTAAACTCTGAGTGAAAATAAATATTCTCCTTATCATTTGTAAAAATCTTCTTTTTTGCATCTTCCAATTCAACTAATATAAGTTCCCAATAATCAGAACTCTTGGTTAAATATGCAAAATCCGTCACAAATTCATTACCCAACTTAAATTTAGAAATCACACAATTCATATGCAGATGATGATTCAGCAAAAAAGGCATAGGTATAAATATAGTATTTTCCTCAAGAAATTCCTGTATCTGATTTTCTGTATTGCTTTTCTTCTCTATAACATCAAAATATTGTTCAAGCAATTTTTCTTCTAACTTCATAAAAAATCCCATCTCCTTACTGCCGGACAACTTTATCAGCCAAATTTGTAGAATCAACATATATTCTCCCCATCGTTTGAGCCGCCTTAATTTTGTTATCAAGCATTTCTTTCAATGTGTACATTCCTTCTGTAATTGGAGCTAAATCCCCTCCGTCTACCAAAATAGTCCTATTTTTTGCCGGGGTCTGGCACGCACACGCTTTTGGAGTTCAACGCAACATGAAATGCGCTGTTGTCAAGATTTACGAATCTTCCCATACGGTTCAAACTCCTTTCTGGAGCTGTTCCTCATAAAAGGCTACAACTCACCTATTATGCATTGATTTTACCATTTAGCTGGTCAAATAGCAAGTCGATAAGTCAGCGCGCTGTCACTATTTTTTACCACCTCAAACTACAGTAATTTTCTGCTAGTAGCTTTCAAAGCTTTTAACTCTTGCTGTACTTTCTTTTTGTTTACAATGCTTTTGTTTTTTTGCCGGGGACAGGCACTTTTTTCTGACATTCTTCAGCAGAAAGCCCCTCTGCCTTATCCATATCAAAGATGTCCAAAATTTTCGGATATTTGTCATACAGGCTTGTTTTTGCCGGGGACAGGCACTGGATGTTTCAGGCACTGGATGCTCATAACAAATCGAATATTTTTTCGAACATCTAGCTAAATGGCATTGCCAATGTCGAACATCGCTTACTCTGGCACGTAATGTTGCTACTTTTGTGCAAAAAGTAAATTTATCTTTTCTTTAGTTTTTACGTTATCCTGCAAATGATAACCTCTATTAAGAAATGCACTGTTCATTAACATCTGGGTTTTTGTCAAAGTGGATACCTGATTCAATAATTTTTCAAATTCTGTATAATGAAACGCATAGTACGCATTTCCAGGAACAAACGATTCAAATACTGCCAAACCAAATCCTGGATACAGAAAAACAATATATTCCTGTAATGATGGAACTCCTATATTAGAAAAAATTTCTGCCGGATCATGTTCAAGCCATGCATCAAGTCTAAATTTTGTATCCTCGTCTGTTAATTCCGATATCTTATTTCTCACATCATCCTGAGACATCCTGTCAATTGTTCTATCCTCATAAATATCAAGCTCACTATCCCAATCTAATGCGTCATATTCTTCAGCGTTCAATTCTTCAATTTTTATACACTCTGATTTAAATTTTTCGAACCAATTAATAAAATCCTGTTCTTCGGGATTATTACAATCTATTTCAAACAGCAGATCTAATTCATAGTTATTTAAATATGCCGTTTTACTTATATTGGACGAGCCAATAATTACAAAGGCCTTATTATCATTAGCAATGTAATAAAACTTACCATGATAAAAAGAATTCTGGTATGTATATAACGTCATCGGATATTCATTTCTGAAATTATTAAGTGCAATTACGCTATTCCGATCAATCTTTGTATTCTTTCTACTGGATCCGTAAGTTTGAAGCGATCCTACAACTAATTCAATCTTACCGTTATTACTACGAATTTGGTCCATTAACGGTTTTACCAAGCGCAATCCACTGCTAAATGAAAAACCCACTGCTGCAAAAAATTGAGTTGCCTTTATTTGTTCTCCAAGTTTTATTAGTAATTCATTCAGCACTATATTATTGCTTAATACAGAACATTTTTTTCCTGCGAAAGGTATTCCCTCGATACTTTCATCTACAGACTCGTTTTTATTAGCAAGCACTTTTTGAGCTTTTTCATGAATTACATCTATTAAACGACTATCATCAAGGATTTTTATATATTCAATAATAGCTTTTTCTCGCTCAGGAAAAAAACCGATCAACCTTACCGCTGTATGAAAACATTCAGTTTCTTGCTCAGTAATTATTATCTTTTTTAAAAACTCTTTATACGCAAACTCAGAATGTAATTCTCCTAAAATCTCAAGTGCTTTTGAAGAATATAAAGCGGTTCTATTATATATCGTTATCAATTTTGCTTCTGCATACGAATAATCATATTTTGATAAAATTAGTAATAAATCAAAAAGCATTTTTGTTGCATTGTTTCCATCATGCACACCTAATAGCTCTTCATCAACACTCTCTTTAATCACTTCCCAATCCGTAGAAGTTAATTCTTCGTTTCTACACAATTTAAAAGCGATCAAAATACTATTATAGTAAAAATCTATTTCACCATAATCCCATACATTGTCTCTTATTGCCAAATATATTAATGATATTTTTTCAAAATCTGCTATACACTTCTGATTATCCTTTTCTTTTAAATCAAGATACGTTGCAAATATTGATGACCCCTCAACTCGTTTTTCAATAGCTTCTCGAAGTTCTGGTTGTATTAATTGTAAATAATCCTTATTGGCCAAGAAAATTTTTGTTGTGCGTGCATCTAATCCGTCATCCATTGCCTTAGTAAGAAGTGCATATAATATATCTTCTCTTTCTTCTACTGCAATAAGCGATATCAATCGTATATCAAAATCTTTTGTATCAATGATGTATTTTTTCACTTCTATTTGTTCCTGCTTATTTAAAGGAATATCTTTTACACTTTTAAAAAAACCTATTTCCTTTAAATCTTTCTTTCCGTGAAAAATTTCCATCAAATATGCATATAAATATTCTTTGCGCAAAACCTTCACTGCAAGATTTAATATCATACCCGCATTATATTCGCTTGGTATATTATCCAGGTATTCATCAATTAATGTTTTGAGAAGCTTTTTATTTCTTGTTTTGCGCAAAGCAACACGTGCAGTTTTATTTCCATAAATCCCCATCTGCAGTAGAGTTCTTAATGATTTCACATCTCCTTTTTTGCTTAATGAACTACATTTTTCATAGAAATTGGACGGTTCTCCCATACTTACACCCCCTTGATAAATTTGGTAGTGTCAAGAACTACCTCATTTTTAATACCTAAAACCTATTAAAAGTATTGATTTTACAAGAAATTTTACAAAAAAAGAGCATTGACCTCCCTTTTCGTGTATAATTAGTTCACCACAAACAATTAATGCTCGTGGACATTATACTATATTTACTCTCTATTATTCAATACCTTTACCAACAAAATCGTTGGTTAATTCTCTTCATCTGCAAATATTTTTGCCGGGGACAGGCACTTGATGTTCCCGGCAGAGCAAGCAATTCGTCCTTTCTGTGTAGGAAAAAAGAATTGGGTGATGATTGATACGATAGCCGGAGCCGAATTAAGTGCAATCATCTATAGCATTGCAGAAACTGCAAAAGCAAATAAGCTTAAACCCTACAATTATTTTGAATATCTCTTAACAGAGATACCAAAACATATGGATGATCATGATATTTGTTTTTGCGAGGATCTGCTTCCATGGTCAGACAAACTGCCAGCCGAATGCCGAAAATAGTTCTACAATCAAGCCGCTCTTCAGAGCGGCTAATTGATGTGGAGTACTTACTATTGAGCGTTTACGTTATTCGTCGCTTACACTTACTATAATTTTAAATTTTTCTGGTGGATATAAATACTCATCGCCAGAATCATCTATAATGCGATACCAACCCTTTTCTACTGATATCACATCATAAATCTTATTGCGTTGCCGGGGACAGGCACTTTTTTCTTGTTATATCTCTCTTTTGCACCTAGGTAAGGAAAATATAGGCTCTCTCCAGTTGACATACAATCCTTGTATTACATGTTTTTGCCGTTTGCTAGGGACAGGCACTGGATGCGTTTGTCTTGGAATTGCTTAATTCAGGTCCAAGAAAGCGTCCGCACCCCCATATTCCTGTTGCACCAGCTACGATCAGAAAAATCCCCCACCATTTACTTAAGCGCTCAACAACCTCATCATGTGAAAAAATAAAATAACCTGTAAAAAAACAGAACCCGTAAATTCCAAACCGGTACACAGTTACTACCGGCGTATTAAGAACTTGTGAGAATCCATATACACAGACAGTTAACAAAACCAGCAGCCATACCGGTGTTTTTTCTCCTTTTTTCCAGATACGATCCCTTTCAAATTTTCTCACCAGCAGCAGAAGCATCGAAAAAATCCATAACACCTGTATATACCAAAGAACGCCGATTCCTGATATAGCCATGATCATATACCGAACTATTCCTGGAACTGACTCAAAACTTTCCAAAGCACCGCTGATTTTCATATTATAATATCCCAATATCCATTGAAAAACAAAAAGTCCAACGGTGGAAGGGACCAACAGCTTGCGTGTTTTATCTCGAATAAATTCTTTTACATTATGCTTTTCCATATAATATCTGACTGTCATACCAGACACCGTAAATAACAAAGCCATCATCCAGGGATATACAAAATATTGAAAAGCATCCTGCAGCTGCTGTTCTTTAAACGGACCGATTACTCCAAACGGCTGGACACCGTTATACATATAAATCACGTGATAAATTACAACAATGCAGACCGTGATCCAGCGAATATTATCCAGATATATTCTTCTTGTGTTATCCATATTTTTCCCACCTTTGCAATTATTTTTAACATATTTTAGCATATAAAAAGTGGCCTTACGACCAACTTCCCTTAACATTATCTACTCATTTTTGTTAAAAATCGTTGCATTATGCTATCTCTTTATTCACAGCTTATTCTATTTCTTCTCATAAAAAAGATGCCAGGATTTCTCCTGACACCTCACAGTTGGTCTTCTTACCCTACCTACGGCTGCCTGTGAATGTCAGAAATCAACTTCTGTGCATCATAGGTCACTCCTCTTTCATTTGCGTGAAATTTTGTTTATCATATTCTGTTTGCCTTTCGTGTATGCGACCCTGTCATCTGCATACTTACTTTCAAGTTCTTCCTTTAATTTTTCATACTGCA
>URKY01000078.1 GCA_900548465.1 uncultured Eubacterium sp. | reverse complement strand
GACTTAAAATCCTGTTGTGGCAACACAGTACCGGTTCGATTCCGGTCGCCGGCATAAAAAGATACCATTTGTATGGTATCTTTTTTATATTGATTTAAAGTTTATTATAATATAACAGGAAGACGGAGAAACAAAATGAAGCGAAAAAGAATTAATATACGAAAGAAATTGAGTAAAAAAATAACGGCGATTTTATTGGCCGGAGTTATAACAACAACAGGATTTATATTTGGAGTAAATAATATATATGCACAAAGTGTTGATAGTCCGGCTTTTACAAGAGTATATAGTACAAAAAGTGGGAATAAACTATTATGGAACTATTCAAAAAAGAGTAACGGTTACATAGTTTATAGAAGCATAGATGGTGGCAAATTTACGGAAATAGACGTTACAAAGTCTAAAAAATATACAGATAGTGATATAGAGACTGGAAAAAATTATAGATATCAGGTTAAACCCTTTAATGTAAAGAAGAATAAGTATAGTTATGGGAAGGAAAGTGACATTAGCAAAGAGATATCTGCGCTTCCGTTAGGAGTTGAAGGTGTTTCAGTTGTTTCTTTTTCAAATAGAAAATACATATCATGGAATGCAAATCCCATGGCATCAGGATATAAAGTTTACAGAAGCGTTAACGGCGGAGAATGGACTGAGTTTTCAGATGTCGATAGCAATAGGGAATATGTAGAAGATTTTGATATAGTTAAAGGAAATAATTACAAGTATAAAGTTTATGTTTATGAAATTATTAATGGAAAAAAATATGTAAGCGTTTATACGTTGTCGTCTAATTCACCGGAGAAGAAGGGAATAGATGTTTCATATTATAATGGTGTTATTAATTGGAAAAAAGTAAAAAAAGCAGGCATTTCTTTTGCCATGATCCGTATGGGATACGGGACAACAAAGGGTGGAATAATTGACAGTCAATTAGATTATAATTATAAAAATGCAAAGAAAAATGGGATAAAAGTAGGATTATATCTGTATAGTTATGCTGACAATGTGAAAGAAGCAAAAAATGAAGCTAAATTCACATTGAAAATGTTGAAAAAATATGGTGATTTAGATTATCCAATGGCATTCGATTTCGAAAACACATATAGAAATAAGAAGAAGTATAAAAAGAGTAATACTAAAATTATAAAGACATACTGTGATTACGTAGAAAATCAGGGATACGATACAAGTGTATACTCTTATGTTGATTTCTTTAAAACTTCAGTGAAGTATAAGGAAGTTTCTAAATATGGTATTTGGCTGGCAAGATGGACTCATAAAACTAAAAAGTTTGATGATTATGGAATTCCAAATGTACAGATGTGGCAGTATTCTGATAATGGAAGAGTTAAGGGAATCAGTGGTGCTGTTGATACAAATCTGAATATATTACGGGAAAAGTAAAAACAAACAAAAACAAAGGATAGAAAGTAATTGACATATAAACTTCATTGGTGTACAATAACCATTGTCGCTAAAAGTGACGGTTATTATGTGCGTGTAGCTCAGCTGGATAGAGCGTCTGGCTACGGACCAGAAGGCCGAGGGTTCGAATCCTTTCACGCACGCTTAAGACTTCTCGTATTGAGAGGTCTTTTTTTGTATAAAAAATTATTTTTATGAAATAATAGTGTTGTGACAAAACAAGTTTTTAGGAGGTAGTTATGTCAAAGAATTATTCAAAATCACAGAATTCTGCATCTGATTACAGTAATGCAAAAAACAGTGAATCAAAGAACAGCACTTCAAAGAGTGAAACATCAAAGAGAAGCACATCAAAAAGCAGCACTTCAAAGAATAAGGCAACAGATAGTACTGACTGCAGATAATGAGTGAGGCGGAGCCTGCAGAATTAAATAAGTCTGTGGGCTTTTTACATATTGGGTAACATAAGGATAAAAAAATAATAAACTATTATAAGTAAAAAAAAAATGGTGAAGTATGCAAAAATTTAAAATGATATCTATAAATGAAGCAAAAAAATGGCAGGTATGGAGGATGTTATAGTTGTAGATTTACGAAGTGAAAAGGATTTCCTATCTTCTCATATAGAAAATGCCATAAACATTCCGGCAGCTACGCTGAAGGAAATTAATAGTTTTGACAGAAAAAAATATATATGGGTGCTTTACTGCAGGCGTGGAAGTTATAGTTTTAAATTAGCCAGTGAAATGGCAAATAACGGATATAATGTTATAGCTGTGGTGGGAGGTTATAAATAATAAAAATAGAGCTATGTTGACATTACAGTTTTATGTTATTATTATAAAATAGAAAAAAATAAGAGTGGTGAACAAATGGAAAAAATGCAATTAGTTTCTCCATGTCATTTTGGTGTGGAAACAGTACTAAAAAGAGAGATACAAAATTTAGGATACGATATTATAAAAGTTGAAGATGGTAGAATTACTTTTGAAGGTGATGCTTTAGCTGTGTGCAGGGCAAATGTTTTTTTGCGTACAGCTGAGAGAGTTATGATTCAGATTGGACGCATAAAGGCAACGTCTTATGATGAATTATTTGAGAAAACAAAGGCGCTCGACTGGGATAAATATATACCGGAAAATGGAAAGTTCTGGGTAAAAAAAGCAAGTACCGTAAAAAGTAAACTCTTTAGTCCATCAGATATTCAGCGTATAGTAAAAAAGGCTATAGTAGAAAAATTGAAAATAAAGTATGATACTGACTGGTTTAGCGAGGATGGTGCAGAATATCCAATAAGAGTGTTTTTTTACAAGGATGAGGCAATTATTGGACTAGATACTACGGGAGAGTCACTTCACAAGAGAGGATATAGAACCAACACTTCAAAGGCACCAATTTCGGAAACACTGGCAGCTGCACTTATAATGCTTACACCATGGCATAAGGATAGAATACTTGTGGATCCTTTTTGCGGATGTGGAACATTTCCAATTGAGGCGGCAATGATCGCAGCTAATATAGCTCCGGGAATGAACAGAGAATTTACTGCGGAACAGTGGACTAATATAATAGATAAAAAGTTGTGGTATAAGGCTATAAATGAGGCGGATGATTTAATAAATGAAGACATTGATGTAGATATACAGGGATATGACATTGATGAGAAGATGGTAGAATTTTCAAGAAAGAATGCCATAAATGCGGGTGTTGAGAATTTAATCCATTTTCAGCAAAGACCCGTGGAAAAATTAAGTCACAGCAAAAAATACGGATTTATCGTAACCAATCCTCCATATGGTGAAAGACTGGAGGAGAAGCGTCAGCTCACAACTTTGTATAAGCAATTGGGAGAAAGATATAAGGCGTTAGACAGTTGGTCGGCTTTTATAATAACATCCTATGAAGATGCCCAAAAGGATATGGGGATAAAAGCTACTAAAAACCGTAAAATTTACAATGGTATGATTAAGACCTACTTCTATCAGTTTATGGGTCCAAAACCGCCTAAAAAAGGCAAATAAGGAAAAACTATGAATAAGAAAAAATATTTTCTGATATATCTGCCGTGTATTTTTGCCTTTATTATTTTTGTATGTTTTGCTTTGGTGATATCAAATAAGACAGTACAAAAAAACACTTATGGTCAAAAAATAAATGCAAAAGATACATGGAAAAAAGTAATGGCAGACAGTGCAAATAAGTCTGAAATTTCTGTTAGTGTAAATAAAGAAAAAATAAAACAAATTCAAAAAAAAACATACATGAGTGATAATTTGAACCTTATGATACCAATGGATATTGTAAAGGAATATTTTGATTGTGCATGGTATGTGTATGACAATAAGAGACTGGTTATTGAAAAGGGAAGTAATGTGGCAGTAATGCACATTGGAGAAAAGAAGATTTCTTTTAATGACAATGAGTACAGTCTTCAGGACGAGATCATAAAAAAAGGTGATACTTTGTATGTACCGGAGACGGTGTTTACTGACTATTTTAAGTACAAATATAAATGGAACAGTGAGTTAAATGCTGCGTATTTTACTGATACTGCAATAGGAAATAATTATCTTCCCAAGCGTTACAGCTATATTGATAAGAAAAGGTCAGTACTACCTTCAAATCAGGGAAATATGGGAACATGCTGGGCGTTTGCTACCCTTACGGCATTAGAGACTTCATTGACGCCGGAAGAAACATATGACTTTTCAGAGAACAATTTAATTTATAATAATACTCTGGGAGAAGACATTCAGGATGGCGGGGATTATATGATGTCTATGGCATATTTAATGGCTTGGAAAGGGCCGGTATTGGAAAAAGATGACCCTTATGGCAGCAAAAGGACAAATAAGCAACTCAAACCTGTAAAGCACGTTCAGGAGGCACAGATTATAGGCGAAAAAGATTATAAACAAATAAAAGAAATGGTGTATAAATACGGCGGTGTGGAAAGTTCAATGTATATGTCCATGAACAGTGGAGATGCGTCGTCGGTTTACTACAATGAATCGGAGTATGCCTATTGCTATAAAGGCAATAATAAGCCAAACCATGATGTGGTTATAATAGGATGGGATGACAATTTCTCTAAAGAACTGTTTAATGATGAATCAGTAGAGGAAAATGGTGCATTTATCTGCATGAACAGCTGGGGCAGAAAATTTGGCTATAATGGTGTGTTCTACGTTTCGTATTATGATGATTGTATAGGCACAAACAACGTATGCTATACAAAAGTGGAGAACACGGATAATTACAACAATATTTACCAGAGTGATTTATGCGGCTGGACCGGTTCAATGGGCTTTGACGGGGAAAATACAGCATATTTTGCCAACGTTTACAAAGCAAAAGCTACTGAAAATATTCAGGCAGTAGGTTTTTATGGAACAAATGAAAATTTAAAATATGAAGTATTTGTCTGTGAGAATTATAAGAATACTAATTCGCTAAGCGAGAGAAATCATATTGCAGCCAGCGGTGTTTTGAAAAACAAAGGATATTATACTATTAATCTGGATAAAAAATACAAAATAACGAAAAATAAGAAATTCGCTGTTATTGTTAAGGTTACTAATCAGAAACAGGACAGAATGTTTAAAATTATTCCAGTAGAGATGGAAAACAGCGATATGGAAGGAACAGTTGATTTAACAGATGGCGAAGGCTATTTTAGTGCCGGAGGGCTTAACTGGAAATCAGCAGAAAATGAACAATGCAATATATGCCTGAAGGCATACACAAATTAAAGTGAGGATACATGATGAAAAGAATAATATTTGCAACTACAAACAAAGATAAAGTAAGAGAAGTAAAAATGATGCTTGAAGGCTTTGATGTGGAATTGTGCACAATGAAAGAGGCCGGAGTGGATGTTGACATAGTTGAGGATGGAACAACATTTGAAGAAAATGCAATTATTAAGGCAAAGACCATTATGGAAATGACCGGGGAAATTGCTTTGGCAGATGATTCAGGACTTGAAGTTGATTATATGGACGGAGCACCGGGAATATATTCAGCAAGATTTCTGGGGGAAGATACAAGTTATGATGTAAAAAATAACTATATTATTGATAAGCTGAAAGATGCTAAGGGAAGTGAGAGAAGTGCAAGATTTGTATGTGCTATGGCAGCAGCTTTTCCTAATGGAGACATTGAAACATGCAGGGGAACCATTGAAGGGGTAATTGCATATGAACAAAAGGGAACGAACGGTTTCGGATACGATCCTATCGTATATGTGCCTGAATATGAAATGACAACAGGTGAAATGGCTCCTGAATTAAAAAACAGCATCAGCCATAGAGGAAAAGCGTTAGAGCAGATGAAAGAGGTTCTAAGAAGGAGATTGCAGATATAATGAAGAAGATTATAATTATAAGTGATTCTCATGGATATATGGATAATGTGAGAAAAATATTTCAAAAAGAGACTAATGTAGATCTTGTTATACATTTAGGAGATATTTTGGGGCAGAATGAAGTGCTGAAAGATATTTGCAAATGTAAAACTGTTGTTGTAAAAGGAAATTGCGATATTGTAACAGAGAATAAAGCTTTTGAAATAGTAGAAGTGGGAAATAACAAGATTTTTGCTACGCATGGACATGATTATGGAGTTGATTATAATATTGATACTTTATGTTCCGTGGCAAAAAGTAACGGCTGTAATATTGCAATGTACGGTCATACTCATGTGCCGGATAATTCTATATATAAGGGAATGTATGTTGTTAATCCGGGAAGTGTATCAAGACCAAGACAACTAAACCGAAAGCCTACATATGGAGTTATGAAGGTGGATGCGGAAGGAAAAACTGATATAAGAATTCAGTATGTTTAGGGTGAAAAAAAGGTAAAAAATAAAATTTTTGAAAAAAATAAAAAAAATGCTTGACTTTATATACATCTTACCCTATAATAACTCTTGCGCTGCTAAAAAAAGAAAGCACGAAACGGGGTGTGGCTCAGCTTGGCTAGAGCGCCTGATTTGGGATCAGGAGGTCGCAGGTTCGAATCCTGTCACCCCGATGCGCGCGGGTGTAGTTCAGTGGTAGAACACCAGCCTTCCAAGCTGGATATGTGGGTTCG
>URKY01000077.1 GCA_900548465.1 uncultured Eubacterium sp. | reverse complement strand
TCCTGGCAGGTCACGAATCTTTCGCTGCTGCTGAAGGTGCTATCAAAATCGCTGCTAAAGCAGACAAAGTACGTAAAGAACCGTTGCGTTGTATCTTGAACGGTCTTGGAAAAGACGCTGCTCAGATCATCTCTCGTATCAACGGCTTTACATACGTTCAGACTCAATTCGATTACTTTACTGGTGAACTGAAAGTTGTTCGCGAAATCGCTTACTCTGACGGTCCTCGTGCAAAAGTAAAATGTTATGGTGCTGACGACGTTCGCGAAGGTGTAGCTATCATGTGGAAAGAAGGTGTAGACGTATCTATCACAGGTAACTCTACTAACCCGACTCGTTTCCAACACCCAGTTGCAGGTACTTATAAGAAAGAACGTGTTCTTGCTGGTAAACCATATTTCTCTGTAGCTTCCGGTGGTGGTACAGGTCGTACTCTTCACCCGGATAACATGGCTGCAGGTCCTGCTTCATACGGTATGACAGACACAATGGGTCGTATGCACTCTGACGCTCAGTTCGCTGGTTCTTCATCAGTTCCTGCTCACGTAGAAATGATGGGATTCCTGGGAATTGGTAACAATCCTATGGTAGGTTGTACAGTAGCTTGTGCTGTAGACGTAGCTCAGGCTTTGGGTAAGTAATTTAAGTTACTTTTATATAAGGAGAGTAGATTTTTTGTTCTACTCTCCTATTTTTATTTAAAACAATAAACTTTTGGAATAGCGATTCCATTCTATATTTATTAAAAGATATTTGAGCTTTTAGCTCTTATTCTCTGTTCTGAAAACCGCCAAATAGAAGTCCATGAGAATAAGTTACTGAAAGTTCGCGTCCATCGGGCGTGAACTGTTCGTACTTATTTATGGACATGGTGCTTGGCGGTACCTCAGAACAAAATAAGTTTCGAATGGTTCCGCCTTTTTTATTATTATGTATCACACAATATGAAAAATTCATAAATGTGAACCATCAGCTACATATACGTGACTTATCATCTACAAACAAAAAAGACTTATCATAAAAAATACATCTAACTTTGTGAAAGAAAAATCAAACAATTATATAAAACGCAGTAAAGTAGCATTCACAAACAGCAAATATGATACACATTGGTCAAATAATTGAAGCAGAATTACACCGACAAGAACGATCAGTTACATGGTTTGCCAATAAACTATATTGTGACAGGACTAATATATATAAAATCTTCAAACGTGGAAGTATAGATTCTGATCTACTTTTACGCATATCTAATATTTTAAGTCATAACTTTTTCAATTATTATTTAGAAGAACTAGAAAGCTGTGAAAAGAAAGCCACAAATTCGTGACTTATCAACCACTATAAAAACATTCTAATTATCATTATAAACACTTTCTTTGCATACATCTTTTATTTATAATATGAAAATAAGAGATTATATAATCCCATATTCAACAAGCAAAGTTCTAATATTAAAAACAGATAAAAGAAAAACAATATTTTTTACAAAATATTCTATGCACTAATAAATCAAGTAAATCTATAAAAAAAGAAATATGGAAAATTCTTTATCCAACAGTCAGTCAATAAAAACAAATAGAGTATGCACATTGATGATAACACATATATGTAATCTCAATTGTGTCTACTGTTTTGAAAAACATAAATCAAATAAAAAAATGTCTTTTCAAATAGCAAAAGAAATATTAGAAAAAGAATTTAATCTTTATTCAAAAAAAGCTCGAAAGGACACACGATTAGCCATCGAACTTTTTGGTGGAGAACCCTTTACAAACTTCGCACTAATTAAAGATATATATGAATGGGTAAAAATAATAGCCCCATCCTTTAATTACATTTTCCAAATTACAACTAACGGAACATTGCTAACTGACGAAATAAAGCAATGGCTAATTAGAAGAAAAGAAGATTTTAGACTTGTCATATCAGTTGATGGCACAGAAACCATGCAAGAAAAAAATAGAGGATGCCATATATCCACACTCCCTATAGCCTTTGTTAAAGAAACATGGCCAAATTCTTATTTCAAACTAACTCTTTCTCACGACACACTTCGACATTATGCAGAAGGAGTTATCTCTTTATATGAAAAAGGATATAGAATTGCAAGTTCTTTAGCGGAAGGACAAATTTGGGAAGATAATGATATAAATATATACAAAAAAGAATTAGAAACTATTGGAAATTATTTCTTAACACATCCAGACAAACATATAGAACATCCTTTCAACTTTCTTTTCAAAGAGTACTTAGAGCCAAGAATAGATGATATAATTCCACGTAAAAATTGTGGGATAGGAACAACAATCGCAATATACGACACAGATGGAACTTCATATCCTTGTCATTTATTTCTACCTATGGTACATGGGAATCAAAATGTTTTAAAAGATATCAATAATATCGATTGGAGCGACCCTACACAATTAATCGATCAAGAATGTCAACACTGTTCAGCTTTAAAAATTTGCAAGACATGCTATGGATATAATTATTCTCAGCGTAAACATATTAGTCGTAGAGATAAAGGTATGTGCCATCTCCGATTAATAGAAGCACAAACCATTTCTGAATTCCAAATAAGATACTATACGAAGAAGGAGCAACTCACCAACTATGAATTATTGTCACTAAAAGCAGCTGTAGAATGTTATAAACACATCAAAGACTTATATTTCAATAAAAATAAAATCGGAGGTTATATACCTCCTAGTATTAATTAAAAAATAAATTATATGGAAAATTTAATTCAACAAGCTGAAATGCTACTCAAACAAAATGAAGAAGCTATAGCAAAAGTAGAAAACGAGATTTGTAATATAGGTTGTGAATTTTGCGCAAACTGTTCAGGTATCGTAGGAGGTTAAAAAAACAGAGCTAAAAAAGCTTTTAGACTCTTCATTTAATTATGCAAATAAAAAACTACGGGATTTCTCTCGTAGTTTTTATTATTTATTAGGAAGCTCTCTATTATTGATATAAGCTATAATTGACGCAGTACAAAAATGTGTTTACAAAAAAACATGTACACGCCTATATTATCATACACAACCTATAAATTTCAATATCATAAAGATTATAATTCCTCCCACGATTAATCCGCAACAGCCACCAGAAGAGCTAGAACTACTATTACTATTTCCTCCGCGTTTATACCCTTGTGGAGTTCGTGTATACATATTGGTTTTC
Source organism: uncultured Eubacterium sp. (assembly GCA_900548465.1). Taxonomy (GTDB): domain Bacteria; phylum Bacillota; class Clostridia; order Lachnospirales; family Lachnospiraceae; genus Eubacterium_G. Next base: position 3,344 of record URKY01000077.1, on the reverse strand, counting down.
TCGCGTCCTTTTGCATAAATCCCTTCCGATTCGTAGTTCACTTGCCAAATATGTCCTCTTCCGTCCTTTTCTCCGGCACTCCATTCACCCCAGAATACTTGTCCGCCGGAATAATAAAAGCCCCTACCATCTCTCTCACCCTGAGACCATTCTCCCAGATAAATGCCTCCATTATTAAAAACATATACACCAATCCCATGTCTTCTGTGGTTAGAGTCAACTTCACCCAAATAAACTCCATTTGAAAAAACATCTAATGTAGCACGTTCAATCCAAGATGAACTACAAAAATAGTATCTGAAACCATCTAATTCATCTATAAGACATCGTGGCCCATTATCATTATCTAAAAAGTCATAGATTGCAAAAAAAGCATCTCTTGAAATATGTTCTTTATCCATTTATTTATAATGTAAGTTTATAACGTACAAAGTAAATCGTTTTCAACTAATAAATTCACATTTATCTGTGGTAATCTAGACTATATTTTTGTAGCATATTCTTCACAAAAAGACTATTGGAACCATTAAAGAATACATTTCATTATTAATTTCAAAAGGAAAGACATGATATTACGGTCTACTTCACATTAATAGCGAATGAAATAAATACAATTTATCAACTGAACTTTGTTGGATATAAACCAAATAACTATATTTGCATAAACTCATAATCAATAAAATTATGGAATACATCAACGAATTTCACAAGCAATGGATAGAGCGTACTCGCAAGTCAATAGCATTATGGAGCAAGCAGCCAGCCTCATTAGAAGAAAAAAAGAAGCAACAAGAACGTTTGGACCAACAGAAAGCTATAAGAGAAGGCAAATTGAAGAGCTAATTTCATTTGCCAATTCAGACAATTTATGGATTTCCCCCTCTAATTTGAATATAGAATTCTTAAGTAAAGGTGGAGAAAATGAAGTCTATACAGGAAATGAAGATATAGTTGTAAAGCTGAACAACTTTGAGTACGCAGGCGATGATTTGGAGAACTTCTTCATCCGCATTGCTGCACACAACAAGTTCTTTGCCAATGTTCCCTATCAGATGATAGGTTTCTCCTATAACAGCCAACAAGAGTTCTGCGCCGTCCTCACACAACCTTATATATTAGCAGAACGTGAAGCTACAGAAGATGAAATTATTGTTTATATGGAAGCACTTGGTTTTGAAATGGACTACATAGATGAATTTCATAATAATGATTACGAAGTGTTTGACGCTGTCCCCAATAATGTACTTTATGGAATAGATGGAGATTTGTATTTTATTGATACACAAATTAGATTGAGAACTCAATCCTAACGAAAGATCTATTTGAGAACTAATATACAACTTCGCTTGTTTATATAACAGATACTAAACATTATACAACAATGCTACTCACATTCTTAAATACACTCGCCACTATCATCAGTGTCATCAGTCTACTGATTGTGACCTATGGTGTGCTCGTTGGTTTCGTTGCCTTCCTGCGCAATGAGATAAAACGGTTCAACGGAACTTATACCATTAATAATATCCGGCAGCTTAGAGCAGATTTCGGCAGTTACCTTTTGCTGGGACTGGAATTTCTAATCGCATCCGACATTCTGAAAACTGTAGTTGATCCTACTTTGGATGAGCTGGCAATCTTGGGCGGAGTTGTTGTAGTAAGAACTGTACTTTCCGTGTTTTTGAATAAAGAGATTAAAGAACTGGCAGAAGATGGTTCATCTAAGGAAATAAAGGAAATATAAGAAAGGTCAGCATTACTAACTTTCTCCAAAGCTGCATATTTTTATTACCGGATATTTCTACTTTTAGCTACCTTTGCAAAAGCAAATCCTTTATAAAGAAGCTAAAAGAAAAATATCCATGCATCTAATTATATATAGCTCATTTTTATACTCTATGCAACTCCAAGCAGTTCCACTTCGAATATCAATGTCGAGTAAGCAGGAATAGAATCAAAAGATTTAATACCATATCCCATTGCATAAGGTATATAGATAATCCATTTATCCCCAACATGCATTTTCTGAAGTGCTACCTGCCACCCTTCTATTACATCACTAAGACGTAAGGCATCGGGACAAGTACGTTCATAAGAATTATCAAATACCCGGCCATCAATCAGACTTCCTTTGTAATGCACGGTAACAATACTCCGCGCACCCGGAGAAATCGTACCTTCACCAGTTTCCAAAACTTTGTAATAAATTCCACACGGCAATGCAAAAACACCTTCCTGAAATGACAGCTTTTTCAGAAATCGTCGATTGGCCTCTTTGTATTCTTTCTTTTTCCCCATAAATAAATTGATTAAGAACTTGCAAAAATAATCAGAATAACAAAGGATTTAGCATAAAAACTGTATATTTGTTTGTTGAACTATAAAAAAACTCATCGCTATGGGACTAACAAAGACTACACGTAGCATTAGTGCTACCGGACTACTCCTACTTATCATGATGACTGTGGGCCTATATTCATGCACACGTACTCAAAAAGACATCATTCCTTCTGCCGATTATGCACCGTATGTAAATGCGTATACGGGAGGAGTTATTTCACAGAATTCAACCATACGCATAGAGTTGACCCATGACCAACCCATGGTGGATCTGAACAGTGAGTTAAAAAACAATCCGTTCAGCTTTTCCCCTTCATTAAAAGGAAAAGCATATTGGGTAAGCAACAACACCATTGAGTTTGTGCCGGAAGAAGGAACATTGAAACCGGGAACGCTCTACGAAGGAACTTTCCAACTGGGAGACTTCATCGAAGTGGACAAAAAACTAAAAGAGTTCAACTTCTCATTCCGTGTGCAGGAACGTAACTTCACTTTGCAGTTGGAGTCGTTGCCAATTACAGCTACCCAACCGGATGAAATAAATATTAAAGGAGAAATACGCTTCAGCGATGTAGTGAAAAAAGAGGAAGTGGAAAAGATGCTGACTGCCAGCGATGGCAAGAAGAGTTATCCGGTAGAAGTCACAGCGACAGACAACCTTACCCGGTATCAGTTCAACATCAGACAAATACCCAGAGAAGCTGATGATTACCCATTGACCATTACAGCCAATGGTAACCCAGCCGGCATTGACCGCAAACAAAGCGAAGAAGTGCTGATACCGGCTAAAGATTGCTTCCGTTTTATGTCTGCCGAACGCATTGAACAACCGGAAAACGGAATTGAGATTGTTTTCTCCGCTCCTTTATCCACTACCCAGGATTTAAAAGGACTGATTGAGATTCCGGAAGTCTCCTCATCTATCTTCCAAATCAGCGAAAACAGAGTCTTTATCTATTTCGAAGCAAACACACAGAACAAACTGACGTTGAATATCCATGAAG
>URKY01000076.1 GCA_900548465.1 uncultured Eubacterium sp. | reverse complement strand
AAGAATATTCAAACATATAGCTTGAACGACGAGTATCTTTTCCAATTACAATACGAGCCGGGGTATCATCGCCCGATTGATGCTTTAATTCTCCATAATACCAGCCTAAAAAACGCCCGATTTTATACGTATGATCTGCTGTTAAATTCTTATTAGCTTCTCCTCGGAAACCGTCTGTTCCAAAATATTTTCCCATTTTATTTTAATTCCTTTTCTTTTTATAAAATACTTGTTATTGTACTTTCAACATGAATATTACGGTGCGGCAGAGCCGCCTGTCCGATCATCTTGCATCGGAATACTCACAGGTTATCTACCGTTTACTTCCCTTCAGTGCATTCTGTACATACTCTGTCGTCATAATCTTCTTAATCGTACCTTCTGCATCCAGTTGCTCTGTTTTCTTTATGGGGTGCCCCCCATTGTTTCCCCATAAACAACTTTTCTCCATAACGAGTGCCAATGATATTCATCCAAGTGTCACCAAAAATCTGCTGAACAGCCTTTGCCAAATCATCGATATTCGAAGCATCCAACTCCTAGATAAACAACTGACCTAGATTTGCATGCTGGAATGCAAAAATAATCATGTTCACATCGGGGGGCTGACCCTAAGATTTCTTCAATAAGCCCAAACTTATTGAATTTTCAGCATTCTGAGCTTAAATTGACTCTAGCAGTTATTTTTCATTTTTTTCAAAGCCACTAACGCTATTTTTACTCCTGCAATCATTCCAATACAAATTAATATATATCTTAACACAGTATAACGATACAATACTAAACCGAATAACGCAGCCATGATCGTTAATATCGCCATAAACAATACTGCCTTATCATTATATACTGATTTTTCCCCAGTCTCTTTAAGATGAATCTTTCTTGCGAATATAACCTGTGCACCTGCTAATACTATATAAGCTACCAGTGTAGTATATGCAGCTGCCATATAGCCAAATATATTTATACATATGTAGTTAAGTATAAGATTTATAATAGCTGCGATAATCGAAGAATACATGATATAATTAGTTTTCTTATGGTATATGAGTAAATTAGAATACATATTTGATACAGAAGTTAAAAACACTCCTGCTGCAATAGGTGGCATAATATAAATCGCCTCATAATATTCCTTAGTAGCCAATATTTTAACTATTTCTGGCGCTAGAAAAGTAAGCATAACAGCTATAATAGCATACGATCCCATTAAAGCTAATGATAATTCTTTTATTCTATTTTCTTTTTTCTCTATATTCTGATATAAATATGGTATAAACGATGAATTAATTGCAGTCCAAACCAACAGTGAAATTGAGCTTACAGTATATAAAGTACTATATATTCCAACTGCATCATTTCCCACCATTTTGCTTATCATCATTCGATCTGAAACACTTAAAATCTGTGCTGCAAAGGCATAACCAATAAGGGGCACACTTAGTTTCAAAGAGTATTTCCAATACTTTATATTTACTATCGTTTTCCCTTTTACATATATTTTAATCCATAAAATTGCTGAAATTGCTATAGATACTATGTTAGTTGCATACAATCGCCCAACTGCAATTTGATCTGAACCCATTTTATTTAAATTTAAAACAACTATCATAGACAATATTGTTGATGCTAAAGCTGATCCCATTGTCAATACACCAGCTAATTTATATTTATATTCATATCTTTGTCTTAATAGCCAAAAATCCTGCGCCGGTGCAAAGAAAAACACTACAAGCATTAAAATCATCAGAACAGAAGGTAACCCTGTAATCCTATTCCAAATATTAGGTATGAGAAAATAAATACAACCTAAAACAATGGCCATCATTGATGTTAATGTCAAAACAGACGATTGATATTGATCCCTTTCCCCCTCAAAGTCTTTCATTGCTGCCTGAAATCCACCTGATGTTAATGATAGTGTTGCAATTACATTCAATAATGAATACCAAGAATTATATAAATTAACCATTCCAATTTCGCTTGTAGACATTATTCTCGTGAAAATTGGGACTGTAATCATTGATAACCCTCGTGAAAAAACAGACGCCATGGTATAAACCACTGCTGCTTTTACTCCCAAAGGAATATTTTGTAGTTTTTTCTTTAGCATTTAGTTCTCCTTACTGCATTCTTTCTGTTTTAATTGGACGTACATGAATGCACAGATAGTAGGTGTGCATCCACTGCATTCCTGTTTTCTGCTAGAATACCAGAATTTTGCATTTCCTAACAAATCACTCTACCATCACACACTTCGCAAGTATTGACCTTGTCCCTTACGCTTTATATCCATTTTTACAAATTACATTGACCACTTCATCAACATACTTTTGGCATGTATCTTGGTCAGGCGCTTCCACCATCACACAGGCAACCGGCTCTGTTCCTGATTCACAAACCGGAATACAACCAGTATCTCCTAGTGCTTTTGTAACCTTAAACACTGCAAACAATTCATAATGCTAATATTTAAAATATTGTTCATAAAACATTACCATGATCATGCTCCATTACTGACTGGGTATCCAAGCTCAAGGAATGTCCTTTATATACGATTGGCAGTGGATTTCTCCCTGATAATGTACCAGACATTGGCACTTTTTATAACTTCGATATATCTGGAATTCTGACCAGAAACATCTTTCTGTCCAACTTAAACATATAAGAAGAAAATTCCAAAAGAGGAAAAGCATAGGGAGAAACACCCAACATCAAGAGTACTTCGTAGCACGGTTTCTGGACTTTCACAAGTATTATCCGCTTCCAGTTCCTTCCCTCAATCCCCTCTCCCTGATCTGCCGTTTGTACAAAGAGCAGATCCCGGGATGTTTCATATTTAAAACTAACTTTTATATTCTAACGCTAACTCACTTACACTTATTCAAAAAATCATTAAATCGTTCTATATATTTATCAGGCGTAAATAATTCATTTGCAGTTCTCAATGCATTATTTTTTATTTCTTCAATTTGCTCTCTTGGCAGATTGATAATACTAAGTAATGTGGTTTCTAATGTATTCAAGTCATTATCACTAACAAGGAATCCATTATACTTATCTTTTATAAATAGATCCGTACCTCCTACAGATGTACAAATACTAGGAACCCCTAGCATCATTGCCTCGCAAAACTTTGTCGAAACTCCTGCCTTCGCATATCTTTTATTCATCCGTAATAAAACTGACAAATCCGCCATTTCTACTATACTTAGCGTTTTATCATGTGGCAATCTTCCATGGCAGTAAATTCCATATTTTTCTAATTCACTGTTCCCTACTAACTTCTGCACTTGTATTTTATCAGGACCAATTATATCAATGATAACCCGTACTTCGTCAGCATTTAATCGAATTATCGCTTGTAATAGAGTATCAATATAATCCTTTGAAGCCAATGCGCCTGCATAAACTATCTTCAGCACTTTCCTTTTATCTGAATTTTCTCTTATTAGCTTTTTCTTTTTATCAGTTTCCGGAAAAATCGGCGGTAATAAAATAGTATTACAATTTTGTTCTAAGTAATGTTGATACAAATATTTACTTATTGCTATAACATTGCCAACTTTTTTATCAATATATTTTTTTTGTAAATCTTTTTCTGTGTTAATAACTCTCGAAATGATTCCCCTATAATCTTTAGGATTTCTCCATTCCGTAGTTTCTATTACCAACTTAAATCCTGCTTTTTTAGAAAGCTTTAACATTTTTAAAATGTACAATATCGAATTTGGTTCGTATAATATGATCACATCAGGTTTTATTTTGTCAATATATTTTTTTGTTTGCTCAAAATAAATTTTTCCAAATACCTGATCCAAATTCCAATAAGCACCTCTTATCTTTCCTCGCCCTGGATAAGGATCCATGTATTGATATGTCAACTCATCCACTTCTTCCATTCTTTTACCATCAGAAGCCAACTCACATAATACATGAACTTCATGTCCACAAGATTTCATAAATATACCTCTATTTCTGACATGAATTGATGATGCCGTGTCTGGATATCCGACATTTCCAATATATACTATTATCATGAATTGCTACCCTCTCTTTACTAATTATTTCTCTTGATAAGATTTACAATGCACATAAAAGCTTTGATTTAATCTTCTAATAATTTTTCCCATTCCTTGGCTATTTTTTTTACATTTAGTTGTTCTCTTAACTCACTTGCTTGTTTTCCCAGTCTTTTTGCTTTTTCTGGATTTTTTAGTAATCCTATTATTTCATCTGCAAATTTTCTGTCATCACCAACAGGTGTAAGTATACCATTAATGTTATTTTTTATAACCATTCTAGCACCACCTATCGGACAATCTGTACATACCACAGGAAGTCCTATTGCCATAGCTTCTAACATTGAATTAGACATTCCCTCGTAATCTGATGATGATACAAAAATACTAGCATTTACAATATACTTTTGAACATTTGCTTTTTGTCCCATAAATTTTACATTATCAGAAATTTTTAATTCTTTAGAATATTCTTCTAATTCCTCTTGCTGTTCTCCCTTACCATATATTTCTAAAATATATTCTGGAAATACATCAAAAACTCTTTTCATTGCCCTGAGTAGCATGAATAAATTTTTTTGTTGACTTAATCTATTTACAGCTACAATTCTTTTGTCTCTCACTCCATCATATGGACTCGGAATTGATGACGTAATAGGATTTGCAATTACCTTTGACTTTTTCTCTAAGCTCTTACCATAATACAGTTTCGCATCTTCGGTTTGGAAAACAACTCTATATGCTTTTTTGTAACTATATTTTACATAAATCTTCTCATACCAATTGTAAAAAAATTGTGGAGCATTTCTTTCAGATAAAATAAATTTATATTTATTTAATAAATTTCCTAATATCAAATATTGATATCCTAAACCCAATGAAATCACATAATCTGGTGCTTGATTTTTCAATATTTTTTTCAATTCTTTTATTCTAAAAAATACTGCACGTTTCCCTGTATTCTCAGGCAAATAATCAACTTTTATTTTCGCATTAATCTCATAATTATTATTTGCCTTTGAAAATGCAATAAAAGACACTTCATAACCGCTTTCACAAAAATAATCAGCTAAGGCAACTGTAACTCTTTCAGCACCGCCTCCACCTAAACTGCCTATTAAAAATGTTATCCTTTTCATTAATCTATGATTTCCCATAATATTTTTCCCTTAACGCTTTTCCAATAAGTATCATTACAATAACGCCATTATATCCCAACTCAATTTGATAATATGTAGAAACTCCCATATACGCCAGTAATACAAATAATCCGACAAATTTTGCTGCTTGAATCACTATTCTATTTTGCCCATTGTAAATTTTACTGTTTTTTAAAATGGATGCATATACACATAACCATACGATCACTGGAAAAATCCCATAATGGAACATGACAAACATAAACTGATTATCGAAATAAGTATAATTTACATTTCCTAAGTAGCTATAAGAAGCATTTATACCTAATCCAAGAATTAAATCTTTCCATGAATGCTGCGCAAAAAAGATTACGTACTGTCCACTTCTGGTATCTTCAACTCCCCTATTGAATAAATTTCCTGTAATCTCTGGAAAAACATAAGAAACTCCCAATATTGCTATGAAAATCAGCAAAAGCCCCATTAAAAACTTAACATATCTATTCCTATTACCCAGAACCGCAACAAATACAAACAATAGTACTAATGTTTGTAATACCCAACCTCTTGACTGTGTAATAAACGCAGCGGCAATAATAAACAATAAATTACAGTATATTATTTTTCTTTTATTTTTTTTGTGAAATTCTATAAAGGTCATAATGCAAGCAGATGTAAACCAACATGAAAATATTCCTTTATACGACGCATTCCTGGGCCAATTTATTCCATAATTAGACCAAAAAGAAAAAACAGCAATATAAAAACAACAACAAAAGAGTAAATTTATACGTAATAATTCATTTTCCAATATATTCCATATATTATCATCAAAACCAAGCAGTGCTGACACTGGCAACAAAATTACTGATGTAGAAATAGCTTCAAAAAAAACAGATTGAATAGGTGCTTTATCTAATGACAATACAGTCCATATCAAATAATAAAAAATCAAGCTTATAAGCAAAATTCTTATTCCTGCATGAACTTTTTTTATGTAATGTATAATACATCTAAATATCAACACAAAAAGAATAATACTTGAAAAATTCAGGAAGAAAGTTCCCCATCTTCCTTTACTAACAAATGTGTATGTATCATATATCGGCTTCCATTCACCAAACATATTTCTCAATAAACACCCTAAAACCACACATATCAAATATGTCTTAAATAAAAATTCATTTATTGTATATTTTGTTTTCATACTAAAATCACCATTTAGATTTTTCTTGCAATATATTTATATGGTCTTCTAATTCTTCATTTTCAAATCTTTCAGAAACGCGTCTACCGGGTACTCCTACATATATGCCGTAGGGATGAGTACTTTTAGTTAACACAGTCCCCGCTCCAATAACACATCCCTCTGCTACAGTTACTCCCTTAAGGATTGTTACATTAGCCCCTATCCAAACATCCTTTTCAATAATGACATCCTGATCGTTTTCGTCATCTTTTTCTTCATCTGTTACATCAGCCATGTACTTT
>URKY01000075.1 GCA_900548465.1 uncultured Eubacterium sp. | reverse complement strand
GTCAATTTCTTTTACTGATGTTGGCAATACTATGTTTTCTGCCGGCACATTGGCAAACATATATGAACCTATCAAGGTTACTTTTGAACCTATGTTAATTGTCTTTAAGTTCTTACATCCTGCAAAAACCGGGCTCACCGTTCCTTCGCAGTTTACTGCATTAAAATTAACTGTACTTAATGACTCGCAATTTTTAAACGCTTCAAAACTTATACGTGTTATCCCTTCCGGTATTGTAACTTTGCTAATTTTCGAGTTCAAAAAAGCATCATAATCTATCCCTTTTACTTCATAACCATCTATTGTTGACGGTATTATAACATCTGTTGCGCTGCCTAAGTATTTTTCAATAGTTGCATCTCCACTACTTAAAGAATACTCATACTCCCCACTTCTAATATTTTCCGCTTTCACTGTTCCTGAAATCATTCCCACTAACATCAATGTTACTATGAATGTAAGCACAATCCCTACATATTCTTTTGATTTTTTCATAAAAAACTCCTTTATACCTTCCTTTGATAATATAATTCTGCTATGTTTCTTAATGACTATAACATTTTTTTGCTTATAACTCAATATTTTTAATAATTATGAGTTAGCTTTGTGATTCTCTTTTATCACTTGCCATTAAACCTACAAATGAATTTTTATATTATCTCTCTTTAAATTCAAACTCTTCATTTCCAAGCTTTACTTTATCGCCATCATTCAATTTTACTTCCACACCACTTTGTATCATTTGATTATTTACATACGTATGATTTGTAGAATTCATATCGATAATGGAATATTCTTCACCATTGGTAACAATGTCCGCATGACTTCTGCTAACTGCTGCATTATCACCTATAAAATAGTCCACATAACTCTTTTCTTTACCTAAACGATATCTAGGTTTATTAATTAATATTCTTTCATTATTTTTAAGTCTAATTAAATAAGGTATTATATGTGTTGGTTTTATAGGAGTTTCCTGCTCTGACAACACTGTTGTTCCACCAAAGTCTGCTCCACCACCTAAAATTGTTGTTTCTCCAAAATCGGCTGCTACATCTGCATATGATTTTCTCGGTTGCATAATCACATTCTGCTGTGCATTTTGTACCGATTGTACATACGAATTTTTATTTTCTACAGGTGATTGTGGTGCAACACTGTCTTGCATCTTAGGTGTTTCCAATCCCGGCACTGAGAAATTAGCTCCAGGAACTGAAAATGGTGCCTGAGTATTGTTCTTGTCCTTTTTATTTACATTGTTACTTTTTTTAGTTCCACTGTTTTTTTCTTGTTTTTGTTGTCTATATTTCTCCTTGTTTTCCTTGCTATAGTGCATCAGTAAATGAAACATAGATATCTCTTTTTCATCTTTTCCCTTTTTTCCGACATTAGTTGCGCCTTGCGGTACATTCATTGCTGACACCGGAGGTTGTACTGGTGGTACAGATATTCTGTTATCAGGTATGTTCTGTCTTACAACAGGTTCTTTTTGTATCGAATTTACCTTCGGCTGTTGTACACTATTCACATCAGTTCTATTAACTATCGGCTCAGCTTTTTGTGTCTGAGAAGAAATATTAGAATTTTGCTTTTGTACATTTATGTTTTGTTTTTTACTTGATTGTGTACTGACTGATTCTAACTGTATATCTGACAATAACTGTTTAAAATTATATACATTAAAAGATGAAGAACTGTTTAAAAAGTTCATCAGTTTAGCAACATAATCACAGTTCTCAGTCTGATCAAATTGATTTGAAAACATAATCTCCTTAAAAAACATACTTACATCTTGATTTTTTTCTATATCATTTGATACTGGCAAATATACCAACTTCGCCTTACTTGTCGAAACGTCAACATATATGTAATCCAAATCAAGCAACATTGACTCACTGTCTAACATATATTCATCCGATGATATTAAAGCATCTACTATGCTCTCCAATACACCAATTAAACGTTTCTTATTTACTATTCCTGCAAAGAATTCACTTGCCGGAACTCTGGATGAAATATTATATTTCAGGTATTTTTTGTCATCCATCTGTGTAAATACGAGCGGTATCAGAGCTTCTATATCATTGTTTGAAAGCATACCCAAGCTAAATTCGTCAAGTTCATCTGCATCTTCAATTTCAAATACAAGATATGAATAAATTCCCTGCGTTTCTTTTTTTGCAATCATTTTACTTCTCCATTTATAATTTCTTTATTTTTATCTATTCAAGCATATCGTTTTCATTTAATTAATTATCAAACCTATATAGCGATAGCACCATCCAGCCTTCATTATCACAAACAAGAGTTTCCCCATCTTGCGAGAATGGCTTGGCGTCTTTAAAAGAGTTTTCAATTACCATCTTTCCTCCCTCGTCTATATACCCCCACATCCCGTCTTTTTGAACTGCCGCCATTCCAATGCTGAAAGATTGTGCATCGTCAAAATGATCATCTATTTTAACTTTTCCACTATTATCCACAAAGGTCCATGTTCCTCCTATCTTAACAGCTGCTAGAGCTCCTTTTTCTTCAAAGCTTTTTGCATCCTCATATGTACTCTTTCCTATATTTTTACCATTTTTATCTACCAGATAGTAATAATCTTCTTTTTTTACAAACGCCCTCCCATTAGAAAATGCAACTTTTCTTTCATTAATTTTTACGTCATCATAGCTTTCATTACTAACTTTCTTGCCTTCCGTATTAATTAGATACCATTTTCCACTCTCTTTTACAGCTGCTATTCCTTCATTAAAATTGGTAGCATATTCATAGTCTCCAAATTGCTTTTTAAATTCATCATTATAATAGCTATATTTATCATTTTCCTTTATAACAATGAGCCCGTCACATATATCTCCCAAATATTCACACTTAATAGATTCCGGTGGAACTTTTCTTTTGTTTCCATCACTATCTACATAATACTTATTTCCATTAAGGCTGACTGATATTAGTTCATCATGATATCCTCCTATATATTCAAATTCCTCAAAAAGAATTCTATCAGTTCCCTGTAACAAACCCTTTTTTCCATCATTTCCTACTGCAAAATATCCATTTCCTAGAGCTTGTGCTTCTCCAAATCTATCAGTTGCAAGCTCATACTTATATTTTATTTTAGAATACAATTTCTTTATTTTATCTGTTACCAACTGTCTTTTTTCTATTTCACTAACCAATTGATAACTTTCATCAAATTGCTCAGTGTTAATATATTCTTCCAACAATTTCTCGTATATTTCCGGAGATGTTGGATATACATCTACGCATGTTTCCATCCATGAAACTGCCTCATCCAGATGGTCATTTTTTTCAAGCATATTTGCCACTTCTAACCTTAATGACACTGAATCAATCATTGAAATAGCCTGTTTGTAACAATCCAAAGCGTCTACAACTATTCCCTGTTTAGCATATTCCTGTGCCTGTTTTACATATTGATTGTACTTTTCCTTATTTTCTGCACTTGTGCTCACTAAACTATATGTTGAATAAACCATTAAAGCAGTTAACAATATAGGAATCAAAAATCTATATCCTTTCATAGTTCCTCCTTAATATCCTGAAGTAAATATTGATAGTACTGTTCCCATCAAAATGTACGGAGCGAATGGCAACATATCTTTTTTTGATTTTTTTTGAGCTATGAGCATTATAATTGCTACAATAAATATGACAATCATAGAAACAAAGACTGACGAAACAGCTCCGTCTATGCCTTCTATCAAGCCCATTAACATTAGTAGTTTAATATCTCCCATTCCAATGCCATTTTTCACTATAACTGCACACAGTACACACACAATGAGAAAAGCTAAACTAACTATTATTTCCGTAATCAAGTTTGCCAACCATACATCCTTACATGTAGCCATCTCGAATAATGTTATTCCTATCCACAATACAATACCCGGTATTATTAATTTATTAGGAATACGAAATTCCTTATAGTCATAGTAAGCTGCAATCATTAAAATCGAAGTAATAGTTATACTTCTAATATTTCTGTTGATTGCATTCTCAGGAAAAACATATACAAGCACTACTGCCATGGAAATTAAACAAACGCATACAAACAACATATATAATTTTGTTTTTAAATTTGTATCCAAAATACATTTTATTCTTCCTGATAATCCATTTTGCTTTCTAATATCTCTTTGTCTAATGCATAAAATAACAATCACTAGCATAAATGCTGTATATATATAATAACTGTACATTTTTATTCTCCACTGCTGTTTCCAAACCATCCATTTGTCTGTGCTCTCTGAGTAAAAGTAAAATCCTTTTCAATTCCCAAAAGTTTGATAACACGTACTTTATATTTAACAACTAAATCAATTTTTGAATCTTTTCCATCTTTAAACACCTGAGATTGTTTGAAATTTAGACTATCTAAATACGAACCACCCGTTGGAACTACCCTCAACCATTTTAGGTACGCTTCATAATCTCCACCTTTTTCATCAACAAGATGCTTTTTCATAAATGCCTTGCATAGTTCTGCTGCTACATCTGTTTTTATTCCTTCTATTCCTTCATTTGCAAAGAGTGCCACAATGCTTAAAGCAAAACTTTTGGGATCGTTCGAAATACTCTTTATTGTATCCTTTATTTGAGAAGCAGACTGCCCAGCCTGTTGTGCATTGTTTTTTATTGAATCATATGCACCTAACACACTGGAAAAATCAGAAGGATCTATCTTAGTTCCTGTATCGGCAATTCCGGAAATGGAACCATAAAGTTGCGACACACCCTCTTTAATATTTCCAACCTGTTGACTTGCCTCTTCACCTTTTTCCGCCAACTCCTTCTGTTTAGCATTTAAATTTGTCAGTTTATACAAATACGAATATTCCGATATTTCCATTGCTGAACTATTCAACGCCGTTCCTATTTTTGATTGTGCCAGACAAATATTTGTAATTGATAAAATTATAAGCATGGCAAATACAAAAAATGATAAGCTTAAAGTTGCTTCAACAACAATTGCTCCTTTTTCTTCTTTTGGATTCATTCTTTACCTTTCTTCAAAATTGATATTATTATCCTTAGCATATTTTTCGGCTGTTGATCCTTTTGGTGCTACAATAGTAAGGTTTGGACAATCTTCAAACACTGTTCCATCTTCGAATTCAACATCTGTATTATTGAAAGTAACCTTCTTTAATGTAGTGTTTTCTTTAAAAGCACCAGCGGCTATGTTCTTAATACTGTTGCCAAATTCCACACTCTCTAATTTAGTCGTACCAAACGCACTTACACCTATTGTTTCCACTGAATCAGGTATTACTATATTCCCTGTTAAACCTGAAGTTGAAAAAGCACTTTCTTTTATTTCTTTTAGGCCTTCATTTAAGGTAACACTAGTCAGGTCGGAATTAGAAGAAAATGCGTATTCTCCAATTACCTGTATATTATTTCCTAATTTTACACTCTTAATTTGTCTATCAAAAAAAACATCTGCACTTATTTCTATAATGGGCTTGCCATTGTATTCATCAGGTATTACTATTTCATTATTATTTCCATTATAAGAATCAACTTTATAATTAACTTGGTCTATATCTGAAATATTACATTCAAATTTATTGTTTGTTTCACTCTCTGTTGTCACTACCGATTCTGGTTTTCTAACTTCACTAATATCTTTTTTTCCACAACCTGTAATTCCCAAACAGCTTATTGCAACCAACGCTATAATAACAAAATTTTTTTTCATTTAATGTTTCCTCCTAATATCCTGCAATATTCTTATATTCATAATCGCATAAAGTATTTAAATTATAAGCACTTTCACCTTTATTTATCTGCAAATTAAGCATCAATGGTGGAATGCTGATATCCGATTTTATCTGATAGTATACGACTGCTTTTTCTAATACAAACGACTTCTTTTTTGTTATTTTTGCCATATTAACCTGTACAACATCTGCAATCCTTTTATATATCTCATTTTCTGATGAAGATGCTAACTTTAAAAATAAAAATAATGATATATAATCACTGTACCTTGGTTTAAAATCATTTTTTGAACTACTAGTATTTTTCTTCTTTTTACTTGGGAACTGTATTGAAACTTCATCTTTACTCTTTACTAATTTAACGCCCTCCCCTGATCTCAAAACAATTATATCTTCCACTGTTTCTCCTACATTTAGCATTAGACAAATTGCTATTTTAACTAATGATTCAGGTATAACTCCATAAGTTGCCAAACTTATGCCATGGGCTGCAACCCTTACAGCATCATCCTTCCAGAACTTTTGAAATACTGGTGCAACATTAAATGCATATCTCAATAAGAAAATTCTCCCATAAGAATTTGCCTTATTAATTGCATTGTAATTTCCGTAAAGAATGTATTCTACTTCTCCCTGATAAGCAAAATTATTATCCTTATTTATAGGCATATTGGTTAATGTTTTGTTATATCCAAATGTTTTATCTTTATTTTTTTCAAAGTTCTCCGTTGATATGGTTGAATTTGTATCCTCTGTATATTTCTTTTTTCCCTCATTTACAAAAGTATCATAGCTAAACATATTCATGACATAATCTGTCGTGTACAAATCATCACGAAAACTTTTTCCTAAGTTTTCTAAACTATCAAGAATACCATCGCTAAACAAATTTGTAAGAAAACTTGTAACCTTAGATATTTGAGCTGTTTTCTCTTTTTTCTCGCTTCCACCGCCTTTTGATGGGAGGTTCTCTTGGTTTTTTATTTCATTAGATGTTTTTCCTACTTCATCATCTTCATAGGAATCATCTTCCGACTTTTTCTTATAATCTTTATACTCATCCTTTGCATCATCTTCACTCTTTTTAGAATTATTATTCTTAAATTTTTTTCTCA
>URKY01000074.1 GCA_900548465.1 uncultured Eubacterium sp. | reverse complement strand
ATGGAACTTCTTGAACTGAAAAGTTCAGGCTCTTCCAAGTTCCTTTCTAATTTGGTACAGGCAGATATTATTGAACCAGTATCCGGTCACGGAAAAGGAAGATACAAATTTAAAAATTATATAAGGTAAACATATAGAGTTGATTTTGGAGACTGGCAGTTGTCAGTCTCTTTTTTTAATTAACAGGAGACTTCTATTAATTAAGCGAACTCTTTGATATATGGATTTGTGCATAGTAGCCTTACAGGGACAATTGAAATCACATGACCATATCCCTGTAGAAAAATCTTATTTTTATTTCTATATTTATGGCTTACAGGGAACACGTCAATTTTCAAACATATCCCTGTATTTTTAGCACATGTTTAAGTGGTTAAACATTATGGAGGCAATAATTATTAGGAGAAATACAGGGATTGTAAAGAAATAATTTAGAAATCCTTGTAAGTTTCAAGGTCATACCCCTGACAAATGAATTCTGATTACAGGGGTGGAGGATTAAATTATCTATATACTTGTAATGTAAAAATATCATAGAATTGAAACTTCTAAAATTACAGGGAAATCCAGACATGTAAGCTAAAATACTTGTATATTTTCTATGATTCACTGAATGGTAGCTGAAGTACACCAAAAAAGTAAATAATCTACGTTCCTGCCCGTACTCAAAACCAACCTAACATGACAATTCCCAAAAATAAATAGAAAAATGGACACAAAATCCTTAAAAGAAATAAAAATATTTTTAAAAAGTGGTTGCAATACCTAATAAAATGATATATTATTTTCATATAAGTGGTGAAACTTACCCACTTTGTGGTGAAAAGTGGTGAAAATCAACTGAAATTTACGTAAAAGACAGGTAAAAGATATGTTTACAGGAGAACAGACTCAGAAGATGGATGTCAAGGGACGAACAGTCATCCCTTCAAAAATTAGAGATAATCTTGCTGAAAAACTTGTTGTGACCAGAGGAATCGACAAGTGTCTTTTTGCATATCCGGAATCTGCTTGGACAGCGTTACAGGAGAAGTTAAGCAGTTTACCATTTACAGATAAGAAAGTTAGAAGTTTTAATCGATTTTTCCTCGGTGGTGCGGAGACCCTTGATGCAGACAAACAGGGACGTGTGTTGGTTCCGGCTTCATTAAGGGCATACGCATCTTTAGACAAAGAAGTTGTCTGGGTAGGAGTTGGTAATCGTATTGAAATTTGGGATATAGATAAGTGGAATGAACAGATGAATGAATACCTTGAAAGTGATGACGCAGAAGAAAAAATGGAAGAACTTGCAGACTACATGGCTGAGTTAGGTGTTTAGTATTAAGAAAGAAAAGGAAGGTCAATATGGATTTCAAACATGTATCAGTTTTATTAAAGGAAACCATTGATGGCCTAAATATAAAACCGGATGGTATTTATGTTGATGGAACATTAGGTGGTGGTGGACATGCCTATGAAGTGTGTAAACATCTCTCGTCAAAAGGAAGACTTATTGGAATTGATCAGGATAGCGAAGCACTTGAGGCAGCACGAGAAAGACTTAGTGAATTTGAAGATAAAGTAACAATGGTAAGAAGTAACTATTGTGAGATAGATACGATACTTAAAGATTTAGACATAGATAAGGTTGATGGAATAGTTTTAGATTTAGGAGTTTCCTCATATCAGCTTGACAATCTTGAAAGAGGATTTTCATACAAAGCGGATGCACCTCTTGATATGAGAATGGATACAAGACAGATGATTACAGCTTCGGATGTTGTTAATAATTATTCAGAAAATGAGTTATATAGAATAATTAGAGACTATGGAGAAGACAGATTTGCAAAAAACATTGCAAAGCATATTGTGATGGCTAGAAAGAAAAAACCTCTTACTACAACGGGCGAACTAAGTGAGATAGTAAAGGAATCCATTCCAATGAAGTTTCAGGCAAAAGGTGGACATCCTGCAAAGAAAACTTTCCAGGCAATTAGGATCGAAGTAAACAATGAACTAAAGGTTCTGAAGGATTCAATAGACACAATGATTGAACACTTAAATCTTGGTGGAAGAATTTGTATTATTACATTTCATTCCCTTGAGGACAGAATTGTAAAAACAAAATTCAGGGAAAACGAAAACCCATGTACATGTCCTCCGGATTTTCCGGTTTGCGTGTGCGGTAAAGTATCAAAAGGAAAGGTTATAACAAGAAAGCCGATAATTCCTTCAGAAGAAGAAATAGTGAACAATAAGAGAGCAAAAAGTTCAAAACTAAGAATATTTGAAAGGCGTTAAAAATGTATCAGGTAAGAGATAATCGCAAAAGAAATAATTACAGAAGTGAATATATAGATGGAAATACTGTAAGGAAAACAAAACCACAGAAAGTAAACAGAGCAGAAGCGAGAAATGTTAAGGAAAAAAATATAAACCGCAGAAGTGAAGGCTTAACAATGAACATGGGACATGTTGCTTTTTTGGCAGTGGTTTCGTTAGTGTGTTTTGTAATGTGCGTAACTTACCTTTCAATTCAGAGCAATGTAGCAAGCACAAGAGATAACATTTCCGGGCTAAAGAAACAGATAAAGACAGTTCAGTATCAAAACGATGCTTTGTCATATTCTATTAACAGCTACGTAAATGTAGACCATGTATATAAGGAGGCTACAAAAAAACTTGGAATGAGACAGGCTAAGGATAGCCAGATTTCAAACTATAAATCCAGTGATAGTGGATATACACTTCAGTATGGAGATGTACCAGGTAAATAATTATGAGTGAAGTAAGAAAAAAAAGAGTCGTTAGAAGAAGAAAACCGAAAATTAAATTTGACAAACAAAAATATAGAAATCTGAAGTGGGCATATCGCGTCATTATCGGATTTCTATTTATTATGTGCATAGTTATTGTGAGAATAAACATAACTGAAGGGGATAATTACTCAATAAAAGTTCTCCAACAGCAAAGTTTCACAAGCAGGGTTGTACCTTTTAAGAGAGGTGACATTAAAGACAGAAACGGAAACGTGTTGGCTACCAGTGTTATGATGTACAATCTTGTAATTGACTGTAAACTGTTAAAAGCTGATGGAAATGAGAGATATATGGAGCCTACGGTTAATGCATTAGTTAAGTATTTTGGTTTTGACAGAGAAGATTTAATTACAAGTATAAATGAAAGAAAAAACAGCAGTTACTGGGTGGCAAAAAAAGAACTCAGGTATGAAGATATAAAGGACTATCAGGCATACGAAAAAGGTGAATTTGTTAAAACAGATGAAGAAGAAAAAGCTGTAAATAATACAAAGGGTATCTGGTTTGAAGAAGAATACAAACGTCAGTATCCATATAGCACGTTGGCGTGTAGTGTATTGGGATTTTCTAACAAAAACAATCAGGCAACCATAGGAATTGAGGCAAGCTATAATGACTATTTAAATGGTATAAATGGTCGTGAATACGGATATATGGATGCGGAAAATAATATGGAAACCGTAGTAAAAAATGCAGAAAACGGCGACAATGTTATTTCATCAATAGACATGAATATACAGCGTATTGTTCAAAACGGAATAAAAAAATACATGAAAAAATATAGTCCGAAGAGAATTGCAGCGGTTATTGCAGACCCTAACACCGGTGAAATACTGGCAATGGGAGATGACTCTACATTTGACTTAAATAATCCGGACAATTTGGAGGGATTATACAGTAAATCTCAACTGGAAAAAATGTCCGAAAAGAAACAGTCTGAAATCTTAAATGGGTTATGGAGAAATTATTGTATTACGGATTCATTTGAACCGGGTTCTACGGCGAAACCATTTACAGTTGCAGCCGCAATGGAAGAAAATCTCGTAAACAAAAAGACTAAATTTACCTGCGACGGTTACGAGAAGGTTGATGTGTTTAAAATCAAATGTCATAAAGAAGATGGACATGGAACAATAGACGTAAAAACTGCAGTGGCGCAGTCCTGTAATGATTATATGATGTTTTTGGGCAGAAAAATGGGGGCAAAAACATTTATGAAATATCAGTCACGATTTGGATTTGGCATGAAAACAGGAATAGATCTACCAAGCGAAACAAGAGGTATTGTATTTGACAGGGAAAAAGGAATGGGTATAGTTGACCTTGCAACAAATACTTTTGGACAGAACTTTACTGTTAACATGGTACAGATGGTGGCAGGATTTTCATCTCTTATAAACGGAGGTTATTATTATGAACCTCACGTTGTAAAACAGGTTGTAACACAGGATGGAAATCTTGTTAAAAACTACTCAAAGACATTGGTAAAAGAAACTATAACAAGGGAAACTTCCGACTTTATTAAAGAGTGCTTAAAAGAAGTAGTTAAGACAGGTACCGGAAAGACAGCCGCAATACCTGGATACAGCGTTGGTGGAAAAACAGGTACGGCGGAAAAAGTTTATACATCAGGAAAGATAGGAAGAATTAAAGGACAGCATATCCTGTCATTTATCGGTTGCGTACCATGCGAAAATCCTCAGGTTGTATGTTACACGGTTATGGACAGCCCGGCAGGTAACTCTGAGGCCACAGCCTATAATACAGAATTCTGGACATATATAATGAAGCAGATACTTCCATATATGGGAATAGACAAGACTGAGAAAAATTAAGTAATTGTCAAAGTAAGAAATGAATAAAATGTAATAAACCTTTTTGGGGATAAGTACTTGAAAAACATCAAAACTATTAATAGAAAACTGCTACTTATATATTCTTTATTTGTGATTCTATTTTGCACATTTATTGTGGGACGGCTTGTATATCTGATGGTTTTTAAATCAGAATATTATGGAAGCAGAGCCCTTGAAGTGCAGGAGAGAGAAAGAAAAATAAAGGCTCCGAGAGGGAGAATATTAGACAGAAATGGAAAGGTAATAGCAAGTAACAAAACCGTTTGTACGGTTTCAGTTATATATAATCAAATAAAAGAAAGTGAAAAGGATAAAATCATCAGTATTTTAAGTAAAGAACTTAAAGTAGATGAAAAGGAAGTAAGAAAAAAAGTTGAAAAAATAAGCGTTAGGGAAAAAATTAAATCTAACGTGTCAAAAAAAGTTGGAGACAAAATTAGAGAATACAATCTATCCGGAGTAAAGGTTGACGAAGACTACAAAAGGTATTATCCTTATGAAAGTCTGGCATCAAAGGTTTTGGGTTTTACAGGAGGAGATAATCAAGGTATAATTGGCTTGGAAGTAAAATATGAAAAATATTTAAAAGGCAGTGACGGCCTAATACTTACTCCCACGGATTCCAGAGGAATTGAGATGAAAAATGCCCTGGAACAGAGGCAGGAACCCATTCCCGGAAATGATTTGGAAACAAGCATAGATGTAAATATTCAGCAATATGCTGAACAAATTGCATATAATACGCTTGAGGCAAAAAAAGCTAATTATGTCTCTATTATTGTAATGAATCCTAATAACGGTGAAATTTATGCAATGGTAAATGCACCGGAATTTAATTTAAATGAGCCTTACAAATTAAATTATGAGACAAATGAGAAATTAAGTCAGAAGAAAAAACAGGATCTTTTAAACAGAATGTGGAGAAACCAGTGTACTAATGATACTTATGAGCCGGGTTCAACTTTTAAGGTGGTTACAGCCACGGCAGCTCTGGAAAATAAATTGGTAACGTTGGACACCAGGTTTAACTGCCCGGGATTCAGAGTGGTGGATGACAGAAGAATAAGGTGTCATAAAACTACGGGACATGGAAGCGAAACATTCCTTCAGGGAACAATGAATTCCTGCAATCCGGTTTTTATCGATGTAGGACTTAAAGTAGGGGCGCAAAAGTTTTATGCTCAAATGAAAAAATTAGGATTGATGCAAAAAACCGGTATTGATATTCCTGGAGAAGCATCCACCATAATTCATCAAATCAAAAACGTGGGACCGGTGGAACTTGCTACAATGTCTTTTGGTCAGTCCTTTCAGATAACACCGGTACAATATCTGGTGGCGGCAAGTGCCGTGGTAAATGGAGGAAAGCTTATAACACCTCATTTTGCCGTAGCATCAAGGGACTCCAAAGGAAATTTGATAGAAAAATTTTCCCATAAGGAGACAGAAAATGTTGTATCAAAGGAAACTTCTGATACAATGAGGTATGTACTTGAAAAAGTCATATCAGAAGGAACCGGTAGTAAAGGAAAAGTTGAAGGATATAAAGTAGGTGGAAAAACCGCTACATCCCAAAAACTTCCAAGAGGTTCAGGAAAATATATAGCATCATTTATGGGTTTTGCACCTGCAGATAATCCACAGGTTATTGCCATGGCAATAATTGATGAACCACAGGGAATATACTATGGCGGTCAGGTAGCAGCACCTGTAATTAGTAATTTATACAAAAATATACTTCCATACATATTGGAGGGGAAAAAACAAGGAGAATAAAATGAGTGTAAGTACAACAATTATAACGGCAATTATCATTTCTTTTGCAGTAAGTGTAATATTATGTCCAATAATAATACCTTTATTGAAAAAAATGAAATTCGGACAATATATTAGGGAAGAAGGACCAAAATCCCATCAGAGTAAAGCGGGAACCCCGACAATGGGTGGCATGATTATTCTGGCAAGCGTCATAGTAACATCACTGATTTTTATTATAGTTTGCAAAGAAACAAGAATCGTTCCGGTTTTGTTTATGGTAATAGGATTTGGACTGATTGGATTTACTGATGACTACATAAAGGTAGTAAAAAAGAGAAATCTTGGACTTACTGAAATTCAAAAAATTATAGCCCAGCTGGTAGTGACAGCAGTTTTCTGCTTCTATATATTGGAATATTCAGGTCTTGGAACAAAGACAATAATTCCGTTTGCTCATGGTATGGAAGTAACAATGCCAACATGGCTTTTTATTCCATTTTTGTTTATTGCTGTGCTTGGTACGGTAAATGGAGCAAATCTTACAGACGGATTAGATGGTCTGGCAACAAGCGTTACAGTTATTATTGCAGTATTTTTTACGGCAGTCGCAATAGGAACAGGGCTTGAACCAATAACAGCAGCATTTGTGGGAGCATTACTTGGCTTCTTCCTGTATAACGTATAT
>URKY01000073.1 GCA_900548465.1 uncultured Eubacterium sp. | reverse complement strand
CCCCATTTTTAAGGGTGCAAATTTACAAAAACATTTGTTTAGTTGAGCAAAAAGCTAAGACTTTTAATCGGATTCGTGTGAAGTTAACGATTATAAACTGCCTACAGCCTAAACAAAACAGGTATCTCCTTGTTTTAGTGGGAAACCTAAAAGCACTTTAACTTATGAATTACGGTATTAGCATTTTATTCAGAGCAATCCCTTTGGCGATGGCTATTTTTTGCTTCGGATACGGAGCGTTTATTTATGGTTATGGAGATGACGGGAGTCGTGTTGTGGCTGGTCCTGTTGTGTTTTCACTCGGTATGATATGCATTGCACTGTTTTGCACGGCTGCCACTATCATCCGGCAAATCATACATACTTATAATAAATCGGCCAAATACGTTTTGCCGATCATAGGCTATCTGGCAGCCATCATTACTATTATTGGAGGCATCTGCATTTTCAGTAATGCCACTTCCACCTCTGCATTTGTTGCAGGACACGTTATCACCGGAGTTGGATTTATTACCACTTGTGTAGCTACCGCCGCCACCTCTTCTACCCGATTCTCTTTAATTCCGAGAAATTCAAAAACGACAAGTAATGAAGTTCCGGAAGGAGCTTTTTCCCTTAATCAGAGACGGGCATTGGTCATTGTTGCCATCATCGTTTCGCTGATCGCATGGATATGGGCATTTGTATTATTAGGCAACAGTCATTCTCATCCTGCTTATTTTGTGGCGGGGCATGTAATGGTCGGTCTGGCATGTATTTGTACCAGTTTGATTGCGCTGGTAGCTACCATAGCACGTCAGATACGTAATGATTATTCAGAAAAAGAACGGAATAAATGGCCGAAACTGGTTTTATTAATGGGATCTATCTCTTTTGTATGGGGATTATTCGTGATTTTGGCAGATTCCGGAAGTGCAAACGGTACCACCGGATATATAATGCTCGGATTGGGGTTGGTATGTTACAGTATTTCCAGCAAAGTAATCCTGCTGGCTAAGATATGGAGGCAAGAGTTCAAATTAGCCAACCGTATTCCTATGATTCCGGTATTTACGGCATTGGCTTGTCTGTTCCTGGCGGCTTTTGTATTCGAGCTTGCTACTACACATGCTGATTATTTTATTCCGGCACGTGTTTTGGTAGGTCTCGGAGCTATTTGCTTTACGCTGTTTTCTATCGTTAGTATATTGGAGAGTGGCACATCTTCCAAATAAAAAAGTATTCTATCAAAAGGGCGTCACTATATGCCCCGGATAGTGACGCTATCCAAGGCATATAGTGACGCTATCCGGACAGCATAGCGTCACTCTTTTTATTTCTTGTATCTCACCTCATACAGGTCATTCCTGCGGTCTTTCAAGTTGCGTACACTACCATAAGTATGCAGTTCGTTCAGCAAATCCAGGTCAACATCCGATACCAAAATCATTTCGGTGTTAGGAGTTGCCTCTGCCCTCTTTCCGTCCGTTGGAAAAGCAAAGTCGCATGGGGTAAATACCCCCGATTGGGCATATTGAATATCCATATTGTGCACACGGGGAAGATTTCCGACACTTCCGGCAATGACCACAAAACATTCATTCTCGATGGCACGTGCCTGCGCACAAACACGAACACGGGAATAGGCATTCTGGGTATCTGTCAGGAAAGGAACAAATAATATCTGCATCCCCTGATCTGCCATCAGGCGGGAAAGTTCGGGGAACTCGACATCATAGCAAATCAAAACTCCAATCTTTGCACAGTCCGTGTCAAAAGTATTCAGAAGTTTACCACCATTAAGTCCCCAACTTTTTATTTCATCGGGAGTGACGTGTAATTTTTCATACATTTCGTAGGTTCCATCCCGCCGACAAAGGAAACCTACATTATAAAGTAGCCCATCCTCTTTTACGTATGGCATACTTCCGGTTATAATGTTAATATTATAGCTAATAGCCAGATTCATAAACCGTTCCCGAATTTCATCCGTATATTTTGCCAATCCGCGAATGGCTTGCGATTCCCCCTTATCGTTATACTTCGACATCAAAGGAGCATTGAAATATTCCGGGAAAAGAACAAAATCACTTTTATAATCGGATACTGCGTCCACAAAGAATTCTACTTGTTCGAACAGGTCATCCAACGTTTTATAACTACGCATCTGCCATTGCACCAATCCTACACGAACCGTAGTTTTGGGACTGATATATTCCTGTGTAGGTGGCTGATAATAGATATTATCCCACTGGAGCAAACAAGCATAATGTTTTGATTCTTCATCATTTGGCAGATAATTAGTCATTACCTTACGAACGTGAAAATCATTCGACAACTGGAAAGTAAGTACCGGATCATAAATCTCGCGTTGACGTACCCGTTCTATATATTCTTTCGGACGCATTTTGTCAGCATATTTATGATAATTCGGGATACGTCCGCCAAACATGATCGCTTTCAGATTCAATGTTTCGCAAAGCTCCTTACGATATTCATACATACGACGTGCGAGACGCAAACCACGATAGCCCGGGTGGATGAATACTTCAATGCCATACAGGATATTTCCTTTGGGATTATGTGTATTGAATGTTTCCTTACCCGTAACCTGTGCATACGTATGGTCGTTCTTTACTTTATCATAATCAACAATAATAGAAAGAGCACAACCAACTATTTTATCGTCAACGACTGTGACGATCTGACCCTCCGGAAAGATTTTAATCAACTTCTGAATCTGCTCACGAGTCCAAAATATATCGCTACCGTCAGAATAAACGCGGGTAAACGATTGGGATAACTGTACATAATCTTCTATTTGCAGATTGCGTATCTGCACTTTATTAATTTTTATCGGATGCTGTTCCATAACAATACGTGTTTTATAAAAGATAGTGCAAAGGTATAGTTAATCCTTTAATTGTGTTTTGAAACCAAGAAAAATTAATAATAGTATTTTATGTAAATTGAGTTATTCAATTCAAACTTATATACTTTGACATTACTCTAACTCTAATATTTCTTTTACTTCACCTTCTCCTACGTGCTTTCGTCCTTCTCCAAAGGTAAACTTAGTGCCTTCAGAAAAATTATCTCCTAAAGCTCTTCTAATAAGAAAAGCTATTTCAACTACCCCCTCATCTCCGGGATAAAAAGCCTCCCTATCAAGCAAAGTTATTTGACCAGAAGTTTTCGTCTCCTCAATAAAATCAAATAAAGGTCGATACCCACTATAAAATGGGGTTCTACGACCATCCTTATATAACCTTATACTAGCTATAATTCTAATCATAATAGTAACAATATAAAAAATAATCAACTAATTTGTGAGAATAAAGAATGGCGGACAATGTTAGCTATAAGTATATTTATCAAAGTTATTCTAATAAATTGAAAAACAAAAAAAATCAAATAGATATTTTCTAACATCAATTCATTTAATAGTCAAAAGGAATAATCGAACGATAATATCTTTTACACAAATATATATTTTATTGTATTATCTATTTTATGTATTCTTTTTCTGCAAATTCCAAAGGTGAAGAAGCACTCCTTCACCCACAAAATTCTTATTTACTGGTAATTCAGAAGAAAAATGAAGGAGTAGATTAAATAAATGTTTCTTATATATAGAGAATACAGCTTAAGCAGAAAGAAAAAAAGCAGCGTTTTAAGAGAAGGAAAGCGGCGCTTTAAGTAGGCTAAAGCATTGCTTTAGCTGCGGAAAATAGCTGCTTTTATTTGATTCTACTTCTTCTATCCACTTCTCTCTAATCTGGAAAATTTCAAAGATAAAACAATTAGATTTTCCAAAGAAATATTTTTTAAGCCAGAAACGGATATGAGAAATCATTGTAATAATCATGTCTTTTATTACATTGATATTTCGAAGTCAATATGCTCAAGACAGAATCAACTTTTGAATCATTTTCATATAGGATGAGCATATAAATACTATCTTTGCGAATATCAATCATGATAAAAGAGTACCCCAAAAGATAAAGAAAAGATATGAATTCCAACAAATTCTCCTATCAAGGACAAATCGAGACTATTCTTCATTATCTAAATTCCATGATACAAAAGAATTGGACAGGTAAAACTGCTGATGAGTTCAATCGTTTGATGTCTATACCAGAATTAGCTAAAATAGCATGCATGTCTGCTCGCAATCTTCAGCTGATGTTTAAAGCTTACACTAGCGAAACAATACATCAATATATCATTCGCACACGTATGGAATACGCCCAGCAATTACTCAAAGATAATAAAAAAAGTATAGCTGAAATATATGAATATATTGGATTTGCTAACCAGTCAGCTTTAAATAATACACTTCAAAAAAAATACAATCTCACTCCTCGAGAACTACAAAAGAAATTATTGGAAACAAGTCATACTTATCCTTCATGTATTTCTCCTTACCGCATAGTGGAATCAGAAACAATACCTGTCTTATTTTTATCTTATATTGGCAATTATGACACTTGTAGCACAGTTGCTTTTGAGACATACACTTGGGATTGCCTATATAAATATGCTAAAGAAAACTCTTTATTACCAGATAAGGAAGATTATTGGGGGATAGCTTATGATGATACAGACATTACCTCATTAGAAAAATGCCGTTTTTACGCTTGTATAGCCATTCAAAAAAGAGTAGGATCCAATCCTCCTCTTACTAATCCAATAAAACATATGGATTTACCTCAAGGTACATACGCAGTTTATATTCATCAAGGAGATTATGCATTGTTAGATGCCTTCTATGAGATAATATTGAAACAATTACCGCAATCATATTGCTTAGGAGAAACTCCAATCTTGGAACATTACTTGAACTCTCCCGCTGACACAGATGTGAAAGAGCTTCTTACTGAAGTTTGGATTCCAATCATTAAATAATTTTGTATAAGGGTGAAATATCACTCTTATACAAAATTAGTAACTATCATGCCTGATATACACTCTTTATCAAAGACTTAGGACAATACCCGAGGATATCAATAGAAATCTTTTCGGCTTCCTCTTTTGATATATTTTCATTAATAATATAGTGCTTAAAAACATTTTCCTTTTCTTTATATGCATAAGATGAAAGCAGCGGCCCTGCTATTGTTCGCAATTGCGAGTCTCTAAAATCATCACTTTGATTTCTGCCTAAACCAACACGTGTAGAATGTAAAATAATTGATTTATTTTCTCTATCACGACAATCTTCAACAGCTTCTTTTAAAACAAATTCTTCCTCCAAAGTATTATAATCTAAATTCTTATCCTCAACAATGAATTTTAAAACATTATTTGGTCCGAATTTTATTGTGCCATCATCAAACTGCGCACTTCTTATCAAGATACCATAATATATATCAGTACTATCAGATAAGCAAAGATCAATACCTCCTCTGGTGCCACCTTTAATTTTTGAATTCTTCGTCATGCCTGTACGATGAACATAAAATTTTCCATAATTATTCTTTTGCAGTTCATTTCCATGCACAAACCCATCATTAAACTTTGGGTGCTTAAAATAAGCTTCTACTTCAATTGGGTAAATCCGCAACCCATTACTCAACTCAAACATATAATTTGTAACTATCAATTTATTAATTGTTTGAAGCTGTTTCTCTATTTCCTTAAAGTCACTACATTGTATTAAAATTGCAATTTCTTTTTTCAAAGTATCCATGATTATTATAATATTAAATTTCTTTGGGTAAAGATAATCTTTTTAGTAAAGAGTTGTCTGAATATATCAACTTTTTTTTATTTCTCACTTAGATGATATCAAATAGTCAACAACAGAGTCCCAATTCGGATACTGCTCCGAACCAAATAATATCAATTCACCACTAAAATTTTCCGCACCATTTTTGAGGCGATCATCTATCAAGAAGTCTCCTTTGTTTAAATTTTTATGATGGCTAAGAATTAATCGTTTATAGCTATATGTACCTAACCATTTTTTCACCCATACAAGTTTATCCGACCAAGCAGAAGGATTATTCCAAGGTGCCGTGGAAAGAATGTACACATCATAAAAACGTACTAAACGATGGAAAGCATCAATTGCTCCTTTATATGGATACATTTTCGCAAAAATGTTAGGAACTTCATCATATCGTCCCTCATATTCTTTCTTTTCGTATTCACTCAATTTGTTAATACCTGATTGGAAGTCAACTAATACATTATCCATATCAATATAAAGTATAGGTTTGAAAGTCGATAACGCTGATATCATACAATTTTTATTTTATAAATTTTGAATTTAATGAATTATCCCGTAGTGATGCTATTCTTATCCTGTTGACAACAATCTGACAAGGCTACCATTTATCCATCGATTCAGTTTTACACCAATCAAAAATAATATTGTAAATCCAATAATTAGTTCCATATTTCTTACTTATTTTATTTTTTCTACTTATTATTTAGTCACAGTCCAAGACAAACAATTCAATGCACCTCCCCATTTCTTTATAATCGGAGCTATATTAATCTGGTAAATTCGTCCATCATAGGAAGGATGCAATTCTTTTATCTGGCTTAAAGCCTCTCCATCTGTAGGTAATCCAAGTCCGGGAATTATGATTACATCACGTGTCTGAAGCATATTTATATATGCCCAACTATTTTCATCATACTTGCTAAGTTTTAAATCTATAACGGCAAAATCGTCACTCAATCTACGTCTCATTTCTCGTTCTATCTCTGGAGGATAAACTTTCAAGTTGACCAATATCTTACCATCACCAATATTATGAATAATTCCATCTGTATGACCACAGATATCATATTTGTCCCATGGTAGAAATACAATATCTGCTCCATAAAAGTTTTCCTTTAGTATTGCCAGTACTTCGCTCTGGTCAATCTGTGAATTTTCCTGAAATACCTTTTCTGTCATGATGACAATTGGTTTCCGACCTCTCATACATGATCCTATCCACTTTGAATTCGCTTCACACACGACTACATTTCCCCCATCAACAATAAGTGGAGACTGTGTAATATCCATATCTCTACTCATAGCTTTAAGTACAGGAATAATATTAGTTTTGTACTGTGGCTTATCCTTCAAATAATCAGGTTCATAGCGAAATTGAATATAAGACTTAAATCCCCACTGTATTGGCATATAATCTCGACACCAATAATCTTTAGTGTGTAGTAATGTACCATGCTCTATATGGTGGTAAACAAGAATGTCTGATATTTCTTTATAAACATTGGGATAATGCCAAGCAAAAAGACTTGAGAAATAAATGGCATCTTTATACTGTTCTGTAACCATAATCTTACCTAACGAAAAACCAATAATAATATGTTATAACTAGAAAAATGCCATTTGGCAATATCCATAGCTTAAAACGATCTCACAAATATCACAATGCAAAGATAAGTGCATAGCCAAACAATCTATTTACTCAAAAATGCAAAACGATTCGTATACCTTCATTTAAATGATTTTACATGTGATTATCTATCAATAGTATATAAAACAATTATGACACCATACCATTGGTACGATGTCATAATCTTAATAGAACCATGCCAAGAAACCGAAGTCATAATG
>URKY01000072.1 GCA_900548465.1 uncultured Eubacterium sp. | reverse complement strand
GTTATGCTGTTTAAGAAACTCTATATCCTCCATTCTATTGCAGTAAAAAACAATTGAAAGAGTATATAGATAAATTGTTGCCGGAATTTAGTGAAGGAGTAACTGAAAGCATCAGTAAGCAACCAAAAAGAACACTGATGAGACATGGTTTGGCATATCTTATTCAAATGGCAGTTTTAGCTCTTTTTTCCGGAAGTGTTCTGTATTATGGAAAATTATCCAAGGTTTATCATATATCAGTGATAGCTGTTTCGATACTTTTAGTTGTGATTTTGTTGTTTACTAAAATTTTAGATTATAAGACATGTGGCATTTTTATTGGCAAAGACCTTATAGGGGTTAAAGATGGAATTTTAGGGACACAATATGCCATGATTAAATATAAAAACATACAATATGTAACCTTAAAGCAGAATATTCTTGAAAAGAAGCTGGGAATTGTAAGAGGAGGGTTACACATACTGGCGTCTATAACTCACGGAAGTCATTTACTGCCATATGTTGATGAAAATTATGGTGAATTAATTTATAAAAAGTTTATATAAGGGGTTTTACTTAATAAATGAAAAACTTTTGTTTAAACTATGGACTATTTTGTCATTTTATGAGAGAATATACACCAAGTGTGGGTAATATTTCATCCCACAGAATCTGCAGTAGTGATTAGTTAATTATTTACACTGCAACAACATGGAAAAGTTCCATAGTTTATATTTCGAAAGGAGTATTTATTCAAATGATTTATTCAAAAGAAGTTGAAATGATGTGCCCTGTAGCTAAGGGTGCAAAGCATGAACCTGCTCCAATCCCAGAAGAAGGTAAGTGGGTTCACTCAAAAGAAATCAAAGATATTTCAGGTTTTACACATGGTGTTGGCTGGTGTGCTCCACAGCAGGGTGCTTGTAAGCTTACATTAAATGTTAAAGAAGGTATCATTGAAGAAGCATTAATTGAAACAATCGGATGTTCAGGTATGACACATTCAGCAGCTATGGCAGCTGAAATCCTTCAGGGAAAAACAATTCTTGAAGCTTTAAATACTGACTTAGTTTGTGATGCTATCAACACAGCTATGAGAGAATTATTCTTACAGATTGTTTATGGTAGAACACAGAGTGCTTTCTCAGATGATGGTCTTGTAGTTGGTGCCGGACTTGAAGATTTAGGAAAAGGTCTCCGTTCACAGGTTGGTACAATGTACGCTACAAAAGCTAAAGGTGTTAGATACCTTGAAATGGCAGAAGGTTATGTAACAGGTATCGCTCTTGATGCTGATAATGAAGTTATTGGTTACCAGTTTGTCAGCTTAGGAAAGATGACAGACTTTATCAAAAATGGTGATGATCCTACAACAGCTTGGGAAAAAGCAAAAGGCCAGTATGGTCGTGTTGATGACGCTGTTAAGATTATTGACCCAAGAAAGGAATAGGAGGTAACAACAATGGCATTATTTGAATCATATGAAAGAAGAATTGACCAGATTAATTCTGTTTTAAATAGTTATGGAATTGCTTCTATTGAAGAAGCTGAAAAGATTACAAAGAACGCTGGATTAGATGTTTACGAACAGGTTAAGAAGATTCAGCCAATTTGTTTTGAAAATGCATGCTGGGCTTATACAGTAGGTGCAGCTATCGCTATTAAGAAAGGTTGTAGAAGAGCTGCTGATGCTGCTGCAGCAATCGGTGAAGGTCTTCAGGCTTTCTGTATTCCGGGTTCTGTTGCAGACCACAGAAAAGTAGGTCTTGGACATGGTAACTTAGGAAAGATGTTACTTGAAGAAGAAACAGAATGTTTCGCATTCCTTGCAGGTCACGAATCATTTGCAGCTGCTGAAGGTGCTATCGGTATCGCAGAAAAAGCTAACAAGGTTCGTAAGAAACCTTTAAGAGTTATCTTAAATGGTCTTGGAAAAGATGCTGCACAGATTATTTCAAGAATTAACGGTTTCACATATGTAGAAACAAAATACGATTATAAAGAAGCTAAATTAAATGTTGTATACGAAAAGGCTTACTCAGATGGTCTTCGTGCAACAGTTAAATGTTATGGTGCTGACGATGTTCAGGAAGGTGTTGCAATCATGCATCACGAAAACGTTGGTGTATCTATTACAGGTAACTCAACTAACCCAACAAGATTCCAGCACCCGGTTGCAGGTACATACAAGAAAGAATGTATCGAACAGGGTAAGAAGTACTTCTCAGTAGCATCAGGTGGTGGTACAGGACGTACACTTCATCCGGATAACATGGCTGCAGGTCCTGCTTCATATGGTATGACAGATACTTTAGGACGTATGCATTCAGATGCTCAGTTCGCAGGTTCTTCATCAGTTCCAGCTCACGTTGAAATGATGGGACTTATCGGAATGGGTAACAATCCTATGGTTGGTGCTACAGTTGCAGTTGCAGTTTCTGTTGAGGAAGCAGCAACAGCAGGAAAATTCTAAGAAACCCTTTAAATACGGGACAAATTAAGGGTGTGTGATGATATGCAACGGTGTGATTTGGTGTTTATAACACCCACGTAGCACCCAAATAACTCTCAATCGTAACACCCATAACACCCAAATATACTCACCTGACTCAGTGGTTTAACTGTTTTAGGTGAGTATATTTTTTAATTTAAGAATAAATATAAGACCAGTGAAATCATATTAAATTAGTCTAAAATATGTAAGAAAGTTGAGTTTTAATACCTGTTTGAGAATTAATGTAAGTGTAAATATTTAATTATGTAAAAATTTTCTAGGAGGTATTAAAATGAGAAGAGCAAATGGTAGTGGCTCTATCTTCAAGGTAAAAGATGCCAAGTTTGACCAAATCTACACCAATCAAGAATTATATGAAGCATTTGACTTACCTCAAAAATACAGAGATGTTATAGAAGCAGTCATCAAAGAACGAAAATAGTAGTACACAATTTTTACATAATGTGCTAAAATAAAGCTAGTTTACGAATTTGCGAGGTTAAATGCATATGAGAACATGTAATTGTCCGAATTGTAATGCAAATTTAACTATTGAGGATGACAATAGGGATTTTGCATTTTGTCAGTATTGTGGTGCTAAAATCATGCTTGATGATTATAGAAGTACACAACGAATCGTTGATGAAGCAAAAATAAAGCAAGCCGAATTTGATAGAGAAATTCGACTAAAAGAATTAGCATTACAGGAAAAACAGAATGAGCAAAAACAGCGTAGTTGGAAAATACTTACAAATTTATGGATAATTGCAAGTGTTATAGTTGTAATCATTGTTCTTGGCTTAGGATTCTTTAATGAGATGGGAATCTTAGCAGCTTTTGATGCAGCAATCTTTCTAGGCGGACCAATTATCGTTGGTGGAGGAATTTTTATTTTTAAGACATTGCCAGAGAAAGATAATGAACAGAAAGAAATAGCTAATGGTGGCATTAGGTTTCCTAAGTCAGTCTTTCCATACGATGAAAAATCATATACAGTTGTTGAGAATGCAATTAGTAGCGCAGGGTTTACTAATATAAAGTCAGTAAATATGCATGACATTACTTTAGGTTTATTACAAAAACCAAGTATGGTAGATTCTATAACAGTTAATGGAGAGAGCATAACTTCTGGTGGAAAAGTTTATAGACCTAATGTTCCAATCGTAATTACATATCATGGTAAATAAAATTCCAAGGCTACCTCACCGCTCAAGTGAGATAGCCTTTTTAAAAAACTTGTATATGTCAGGATGATTGTGGGGAAAATGGGTGGTTAGTGTATTAATAGTATTTTTAAGATAACTTGTGGTCGTAAATTACACAATTTATAATATCTTGTTTAACCTTTGTGTAATAGTGTTTGTTATTTTTAACGAGTAATGGGGAGATTACACATTTTCTAAAACAATTTCTTGTCTTGGCGTAATAATAGCTGGTGGATTTGCAATATTAATGATGATTTACACATTTTATGATATATGTATTTGATTTTTTGTAATCTGAGTTCTGTATTAGGATTTTTGATGAAATAATTACGCAAGAATCTTAAGAATCTTGCATGATTAGCGTAATTCATTTAAATGAAAGAAATCACGATTATTAGGATATTTCAATTTTTTATAAAGACTACAGGGATGATAGTAGATTCAAAACTATCTCCCTGTATTTTTTTGCTTATTTATAATTCATTGAATTTGTAGATACATAGATGCAACAAAATATTTACAAGTATCCTTGTAATTCCCCATCTTCCCTCACAAAATTAAAATATAATTCAAAAATAATCCTCACACAATAGACAATCCAATCATAATCCCCACGGAATTAAAGAAAATTTCAAATCAAAACACCAGACTATATATTTTTGCCAAAATGAGAAAAATTATAAACAAACATAGTCATTCTTTTTCTGAAAAATCATGTTTATAATGAAAACTAGATAAGGAGGATTTTTATGAAGTACGGACATTTTGATAATGAAAAAAAGGAGTATGTAATTGACAATGTAGCGTTGCCTACATCTTGGACAAACTATTTAGGAGTGAAGGATACATGTGTAGTTATCAATCATACGGCGGGGGGCTATATGTTCTACAAATCACCTGAGTATCACAGGGTAACACGTTTTAGAGGAAACGCAGTGCCAATGGACAGACCGGGGCATTATGTTTATATAAGAGATAATGATAATGGTGATTATTTCAGCATTTCATGGCAGCCTGTTGGAAAGCCTCTTGATAAAGCAGAGTATAAATGCAGACATGGACTGTCATATTCAATTTATGAGTGTTTATATGACAAAATCAAGGCAAGCCAGAAAATGTCGGTTCCAATTGATGACGACGTGGAATTGTGGGACGTAGTAATTAAAAATACAGATGATAAGCCTAGAAATTTAAGCGTTTTTTCATTTTGTGAGTTTTCATTCCATCATATTATGATTGATAATCAGAATTTCCAGATGAGTCTTTACTGCGCAGGTTCATCATATGACAAAGGAATAATAGAACATGATCTGTTTTATGAAGAATTCGGCTATCAGTATTTTGCCTCAAACTTTGAACCGGACGGATTTGACTGCTTAAGAGATAAATTTATTGGATTATATCATACGGAAGATAATCCTGTGGCTGTTATAAACGGACAATGCAGTGGTTCTTTTGAGAAAGGAAACAACCACTGTGGTTCATTACAGAAGAATATTGTATTACAGCCAGGAGAAGAAATTCGTCTTGTATTTATGCTTGGTGAAGGAAACAGAGAACAGGGCGAAAAAATAAAAGAAAAATATAGCGATTTAGCCAATGTAGATAAGGCATATAACCGGTTGGAAGAATATTGGGAAGAAAAATTATCAAGACTTCAGATAAAAACTCCGAATGAAGGTATGAACACGATGATTAACATTTGGAATCTTTATCAGTCAGAAGTAAATATAATGTTTTCAAGATTTGCTTCATTTATTGAAGTTGGTGGAAGAACAGGACTTGGATACAGAGATACGGCGCAGGATGCCATGACGATACCGCATTCAAATCCTGATAAATGTAAAGAAAGAATAGTGCAATTACTAAACGGTCTTGTATCAGAGGGATACGGACTTCATTTGTTCTCCCCGGAATGGTTTGAAGAAAAGAAAGATAAGAAAAAGCCTTTTAAGTCACCTACAGTAATTCCGGGGATTAACAAAAAAGATATTATACATGGAATTGAAGATGCATGTTCTGATGATGCATTGTGGCTGGTTCCATCTATTGTGGAATATATTAAAGAAACCGGCGAAATAGAATTCGCGGACATGGAAATTAATTATGCCGATAAGGGCAGAGATACAGTGTATGACCATATGAAGAGCATTCTTGATTTTTCAGCAAGGGAAGTTGGAAAAACAGGAGTTTGCAAAGGTTTGAGAGCTGATTGGAACGACTGCCTTAACTTAGGCGGTGGAGAGAGTGCAATGGTTTCCTTCCTTCATTATTGGGCAATTAATAATTTCATTGAACTTGCAGAATACCTTGGAAGACATGATGATGTTCAAAAATATACCGAAATGGCGGCTAAAGTTAAAAAAGTATGTGATGAGCAGTTATGGGACGGCGACTGGTATATAAGAGGTATTACAAAGAACTTAAAGAAAATTGGAACAAAAGAAGATAAAGAAGGAAAAGTGCATCTTGAAAGCAATGCATGGGCTGTTTTATCCGGGGCGTCAGATTACGAAAAGGGTATAAAAGCAATGGACAGTGTTCATGATTATCTTGCAACACCTTATGGAATAATGCTTAATGCACCATCCTACACAGTTCCTGATGATGACATTGGATTTGTAACAAGAGTATATCCGGGACTAAAAGAGAATGGTTCTATTTTCTCACATCCAAATCCTTGGGCATGGGCTGCGGAATGTGTTCTTGGAAGAGGCGACAGGGCAATGGAATATTACAATTCTCTTTGTCCATATTTACAAAATGATATGATTGAAATAAGAGAGTCGGAGCCATATTCATATTGTCAGTTTGTTGTTGGAAAAGATCATACAGCATTTGGAAGAGCAAGACATCCATTTATGACAGGCTCAGGCGGTTGGTCATATTTTTCGGCTACAAGATATATGCTGGGCATCAGACCTGATTTTGAAACATTAAACATTAATCCGTGCATACCTTCTGATTGGAAAGAATTTTTAGTAACAAGAAAGTGGAGAGGTGCTACTTATAACATAAAAGTTTTAAATCCGGATTCAGTTATGAAAGGAGTTAAGACCATTAAATTAAATGGTGAAGAAGTTGATGCGATAAATGTACAGCTAAAAGGAAGCATAAATGAAGTAGAAGTTGTTCTTGGTTAATATAAAAAGTACAGGGAAGGATGTGATAATATGATACAGTTTGGAACAGGTGGTTGGAGAGCCGTAATAGGTGATGAGTTTATCAAAAGCAACATTCAATTATTGGCAAAAGCTATGTGCAACAAGATGAAGGCTGAAGGAAAAACAGACAAAGGCATGATTATAGGCTATGATAAACGATTCCTTTCAAAAGAAGCAATGAAATGGAGCGGACAGGTATTTGCTGCTGAAGGAATAAAGACAATGCTTGTTAATAAGGCAGCCCCGACACCATTAATTATGTATTATGTAGAAAAACATGAAATGCCATATGGAATGATGGTTACCGCAAGTCATAATCAGGCTATTTACAATGGCATAAAAGTATTTACTTATGGCGGAAGGGATGCGGACAAGGAACAGACTAACGAAATCGAAAAATACGCTTCGAAAATCAAACCTGAAGATGTAAAGGAAATGGATTATGATGAGGCTGTTAAGGAAGGACTTATTGAAGAAATATATCCGTTAAATGAGTATCTTGATAACATTATTGCAAATGTTGACATGGATGCTATTAGAAATGCAGGATTAAGGGTTGCATTGGATCCAATGTATGGAGTGTCGGAAATCCCACTTAAAACACTGCTTCTTACATCAAGATGTGATGTGGAAACAATCCATGATAATCATGATACTTTGTTTGGAGGAAAATTGCCATCTCCAACAGCTACAACCCTTAGAGGACTTATAACAAGAGTTATGGATTATAACTTTGATATTGGTATTGCAACAGACGGTGATGCTGACAGAATAGGTGTAATTGACGATACAGGAAGATATTTACATCCAAATGATATTCTTGTGTTATTATACTATTATCTGGTAAAATATAAGGGATGGCATGGAGCTGTAGTAAGGAATGTTGCAACAACCCACATGCTTGATAAAGTGGCTAAGAAATTTGGAGAACAATGCTATGAAGTTCCTGTAGGATTT
Organism: uncultured Eubacterium sp.; assembly: GCA_900548465.1. Lineage (GTDB taxonomy): Bacteria > Bacillota > Clostridia > Lachnospirales > Lachnospiraceae > Eubacterium_G. The sequence goes on along the minus strand of URKY01000072.1, from coordinate 321 downwards.
AAATATATTTCAGCAAAAATGACTGAAGTAGATGCTGTTATAGGAGGGGAATCCTCCGGTGGACTAACCGTAAGAGGCCATATTAATGGAAAAGACGGTATTTATGCAGCTATGCTTTTGATAGAAATGATAGCTGTTACAGGACGAAAGATATCCGAAATATATAAAGACATTGAAGCTGAATGCGGAAGCATATATATGGAGGAGAGAGATTATAAGTTTAGTGTTGAAAAGAAGGCAGAAATTAAGAGAATATTAATGGAAGAACAGAGAATTCCTGATTTACCATATAAGATTGAAAAAGTGTCCTACATGGATGGA
>URKY01000071.1 GCA_900548465.1 uncultured Eubacterium sp. | reverse complement strand
TGTTAAAAATAAACTGCTGTGGAAAAAAATTAAAAGGCAGGGAGTTGAATACGGTTTATATTGGAGGGGGAACCCCAACTACTTTAGAACCGGTGCAGTTGGAAAGACTCATAAATGCCCTGAAAGAAAATTTTGATTTTTCTACAGTAAGGGAATTTACCGTAGAGGCAGGAAGACCTGACAGTATCACTGAAGAAAAACTAAAAGTACTAAAGAGAACCGGTGTTTCAAGAATTTCAATTAATCCACAGACAATGAACCAGGAAACGCTGGATATTATCGGCAGAAAACATACAGTAGGGCAGGTAAGGGATGCATTTTATCTGGCGCGGTCCTGTGGAATGGATAATATTAATATGGACTTTATTGTTGGACTGCCGGATGAAACTGAGGATATGGTTAAATATTCAATGGAAGAGGCAATGAAATTAAATCCTGAAGGGATAACAGTCCATTCCCTGGCATTAAAAAGAGCTTCAAGGCTCAGTATGAATAAGGGAAAATATAAGAATCTTTCAATGAATAACAGCAGTGCACTTATGGAAATAACAGGAAAATATGCATATGACATGGGAATGAAACCATATTATTTATACCGTCAGAAGAATATGACAGGTAATCAGGAAAATGTAGGTTATTCGAAATCGGGAAAAGAAGGACTATACAATATACTAATGATGGGAGACTATCAGGATGTGTGGGCTGTAGGCGCCGGTGCGGTAACTAAACTCTTATCAGAGGACAGGAAAAGTGCCACAAGAGTAGACACCCTTAAAAATGTAGATATGTATATAGATAGAATAGATGAAATGATAGACAGGAAAAGGCTTGTTTAATTTATTGATTAATAGTAGAATAAATGAGTTAGAAATAAAAAAGGAGCAAAAATATGGCTTTAAGTAAGAAACCCGTTACCGGAATGAAGGATATTCTTCCGGAAGAGATGAAAATAAGAAATTATGTACAAAATGTTATTAAGGATACATACAAGGCTTTTGGTTTTACCCAGATTGAAACACCTTGTGTAGAAAATATTTCAAACCTTACAAGTAAGCAGGGTGGAGAAAATGAAAAATTAATCTTTAAGATTTTAAAAAGAGGAGAAAAATTTAATCTGGAAACAGCCCAAAATGAAATGGATGTAGTTGATAATGGTTTAAGATATGATCTGACAGTTCCTCTTGTAAGATATTATTCAAAGAATGCCAATGATTTGCCATCACCTTTCAAGGCACTTCAGATGGGAAATGTATGGAGAGCTGACAGACCTCAGAGAGGACGTTATCGTCAGTTTATGCAGTGCGACATTGATATTTTAGGTGATCCAAGCAATTTGGCAGAAATCGAGTTGATTCTTGCAACAACTACAACTCTTGGAAAATTAGGTTTCAAGAATTTTCAGATTAGAATTAATGAAAGAAGAATTTTAAAGGCAATGGCTGCTTACAGCGGATTCCCTGAAGAAAGCTATGACAGCGTATTTATTATTCTTGATAAAATGGATAAGATAGGTCTTGATGGTGTTAAGGAAGAACTTATAAAATATGATTTCGCACCTGAAGCAGTTGAAAAATATACAGAACTTTTTGCGGAAATTGAAAAACAGGATAATCCAATAACATATCTTTCTGAGAAACTTGGCGATTTTATGGGAGATGATGTTAAACAGTGGATGGATGAAATAATAGACAGTGTAAAGGCAACAAAGTCATCAGACTTTGAAATTGTATTTGATCCTACTCTTGTTAGGGGAATGTCTTATTATACAGGCACAATTTTTGAAATTGCGATACCTGAATTTGGCGGAAGCTGCGGTGGTGGTGGACGTTATGATAAGATGGTAGGAAAATTTACAGGTCACGATGTTCCGGCCTGTGGTTTCTCAATTGGATTTGAAAGAATTGTCTTACTCTTAATGGAACAGGGATTCAAGATACCTGAAGATTATGACAAGGTAGTTTATCTTATTGAAAAAGGTGTTGAGGGTGAGAAATTATGTGAAGTTATCGCTAAGGCACAGGAAGAACGTAAGTCAGGAACTCAGGTATTGGTAACAAGAATGAACAAAAACAAGAAATTCCAGAAGGAACAGTTGATGGCACAGGGTTATGAAAACTTTAAGGAGTTTTACAAAAATCCTTTAAAATAATTTTAATGTGGCAAGAACATATGCAGGAGGTTATTGATAAAATGGCAGAGTCAATGCAGGGACTTCACAGAAGTCATAGATGTACAGAGGTTAGTAATAAAAATATAGGAGAATCCGTTACAGTAATGGGATGGGTTCAAAAGAGAAGAAATCTTGGAAGTCTTATATTTATAGATTTAAGAGACAGATCAGGAATTTTGCAGTTGGTTTTCGATGAAAATGACGGTGATGTATTTGAAAAGGCAAAAGAACTTAGAAATGAATATGTTATTGCAGTTGAAGGAACAGTACGAAAACGTGACGGTGCAGTGAATGATTCTATGGCTACAGGTGATATTGAAATCACGGCAAGTTCTCTTAGAATTCTTTCAGAATCTCAGACACCTCCAATTCATATTGATGATGATACAAACACAAGAGAAGAATTGAGACTAAAATATAGATATCTTGATTTACGTAAGCCTAAATTACAGAGAAACATTAAGATGAGAAGTGACATTACAACATTTATCCGTAAATTCATGTCACAGGAAGGCTTTATTGAAATTGAGACACCTACATTGTGTAAATCAACTCCTGAGGGTGCAAGAGATTACCTTGTACCAAGCAGAGTGCATCCTGGAGAGTTTTATGCGTTACCTCAGTCACCACAGCTTTATAAGCAGCTTCTTATGTGTTCAGGATTTGACAGATATATCCAGATTGCAAGATGTTATCGTGATGAGGACTTAAGAGCAGACAGACAGCCTGAATTTACACAGGTTGATATGGAATTGTCATTTGTTGATATTGATGATGTAATTGATGTAAATGAAAGATTAATCCATGCAATGTATAAGGAAATTTTAAATGTGGATATCCCTATTCCATTCCCAAGAATGACATGGCAGGAGGCAATGGACAGATTTGGTTCAGATAAGCCGGACACACGTTTTGGAATGGAATTAGTAGACGTTACTGACGCTGTAAAAGGATGTGGTTTTGGCGTGTTTACAGGTGCCATTGAAAACGGTGGAACCGTTCGTGGCTTAAATGTAAAGGGTCAGGGCTCAATGCCAAGAAAGAAAATTGATAAGTTAGTAGATTCCGCAAAGGGAAATGGTGCAAAGGGTCTTGCATACCTTTGTATAAATGAAGATGGAACATATAAATCATCATTTGCTAAGTTTATGACAGAGGAAGAACTTAATAATCTTGTAAAAGCAATGGCAGGTGAGCCGGGAGATTTATTGCTCTTTGCTGCAGATAAGAATAAGATTGTATGGAATGTATTAGGTGCGCTTCGTTTAGAATTGGCAGAAACATTGGAGTTAATAGATAAGAGTAAATGGAACTTCTTATGGGTAGTTGAATTTCCACAGTTTGAATGGTCTGATGAACAGGGAAGATATCTTGCAATGCATCATCCATTTACAATGCCTATGGAAGAGGACATCCCATATCTTGATACAGACCTTGGAAAAGTTAGGGCAAAGGCGTATGACATTGTACTTAACGGTACTGAAATTGGTGGTGGAAGCGTAAGAATTCATCAGGCTGACATTCAGGAGAAGATGTTTGAAGCTCTTGGATTTACTAAAGAATCAGCTCATGAACAGTTTGGCTTCTTACTTGATGCATTTGAATACGGTGTGCCACCACACGCAGGACTTGCATATGGTCTGGACAGATTAGTAATGCATATGACAGGTGAAGATAACATAAGAGAAGTAATTGCATTCCCTAAGGTAAAGGATGCGTCATGTCTTATGACATCAGCGCCAAGTCCTGTTGATCCAAAGCAGTTAGAGGAATTATCAATTGATATAATTGAAAAAGAAGAAGAAAAATAGTATACTATGATAAATTGACAAAGGAGTCTGAATATTCAGACTCCTTTTGTTGTAATAGTTATAATAGATATCTTAAACGAATATTATAAGAGGAAACAAAATCAGGAGGAAGTGCTTATGAAAATGAAGAATATATTAGCTTTGACAATTGCAGGTATAGTAAATGCTTTTGGAATAACTTTATTTATGACTCCGGTTAAATTATATGATAGTGGAATTTCCGGAACATCAATGATATTGTCTCAGATAACTCCAAAACAATTATCTCTTTCAGTGTTTTTGCTTCTTTTAAATATTCCGTTATTTCTATATGGATTAAAAAAACAGGGAAAAGAGTTTACAGTTTATGCAATATATACGGTATTTGTTTATTCTTTATTTGCATGGCTAATAACAAATGCTTTTCCTATAGATGTATCCATGGTATCTCCATTGGCAGGCAGTGATTTGTTTCTGTGCGCAATATTTGGTGGAATAATATCAGGAATTGGCAGTGGCCTTGCAATAAGATTTGGCGGTGCAATGGATGGAATAGAAGTTATAGCCATAATTTTTGCAAAAAGACTGGGACTTACAGTTGGAACCTTTGTTATGATTTATAATATTGTTTTATACATAATTTGTGGAATATTAATACACAGCTGGATTTTGCCGTTATATTCAATAATTACGTATGGAGCAGCCCTTAAAACCATTGATTATATTATAGAAGGATTTGACAGATCAAAATCAGCTATGATTATTACTGAAAAACCTGAAAAAATATGTAAAAGCCTTTCCAACACTTTTGAAAATGGAATAACAACATTAAAAGCCCATGGATACTATTCTGATTCAAATAAAACAATGATATATTTCGTGGTAAATAGATTTCAGGTTAGAAAATTGAAAGAAATCGTACATAACATCGACCCATCAGCCTACATTTCAATTACGGAAGTAGCTGATATATTCGGTGGAAATAGGTAAAAAAACAAAATAAAAGAATATTTTTCCGGGGCTATGGGGCAGGTGATTTGGGTAAACACGTTGTATTTCTATTTTTGCTGCGCCGCCTATTAGCAATTGCTTCCGCAAACTCAGTCGCTTCGCGACTTCAAGCAGTGCTCCGCAATTGCAGCTAGGCTTGCAAAAATAACGAAATACTTCCGATGTTTACCAATATCACCTGCCCCATAGCCTCGGAAATACATTTCTTTTATATTTGATTTTTACGTGTAACGGATTTTTCTGAGCTCATCCTGTAGTTTTCCAGCATACTCTGCAAGTTCGTTGTATTGAGCAGTTATGTGCTTCTGTGTTGATTTTAAAGTAATTATTTCGTTATTTTTTTCGTATAGCTGGCGTTGTGTATCAATAAGTTGACTGATTTTTTCTGAAAGGGTTTTCTTTAATTCTTCAATGTTTTGGGAAAGGGAATTATTTGTAGCATCATTAAAAGAACTTATATTTATCATTTTTTTGTCTTTGCTTATATAGTAATAATTGTCATTTAGAACAAGACCTAATTTATTATCAGCTTTAAATACATCAAAGCCTTTATTAGTGTCTATGTTTCGCTCAATCAGACAGCTTTTGTTGGGGGAAGATGACAAAATATAGTATATTTCATACTTCCCATCAATATGATTGTGGTTACAATAAAAAATATACAGTTCATTCTGACACATTAATGGTGAAACATTTACAATTTCAACATTTTGCTCTTTGTCTTCCATAGGAATAGAGAGAAATTCAGTGAATCTGTCACGATTTAATTTCGCAAGTTTTATTCTATTGTCTGTAGATATGTAGTATATGTATTGTTCCTTACATGAATAAATATCAAAATCTTTTTTTACATCATCGAATAGCAACCCCTTTGAAATAATACGTCCGCTGTTAGCTGTATACATATATACCTTACGGCTGTCTAAAAAAAGTATAATCGGTTGTCCGTTTTCAAATGCTAATATTTTATACATAATAATGTCCTCCATGCTTTTTTATCCGTGCAAACAGGCATTGCAATCCCACTATTAAAAATATATTTATTTATAATTCAAAATAGAACAAAAAATAAAAATGGCATAGTGTATAGCAAAGAACAAAAGAAGCAAAAAATGTCGAAATGTTGTAAATGGCATAGATATTGCAGGAGTAGGTAAAAACATGAATTTTGAACGGGACGAAGGTGGTTTTAAGATGGGTGTATATTTTATATTAAGGACAGTCTATTTTGAAGCTTACAGAATTAATTATAAAGGAAAAACAATATCTTCAAAGGGGGAGATGGAGATTTCTTTAAACTTAAATGTGAGTGCAAAAGAGATGAAAAGTAAAAAATAAATAAAAATAGATTTCAAAATACTTTATATTATGGTAAAGTAGTAAAGAATTACAACTACATTGATGAAAAACAATGTAGTACATATAGAATACGAGTAGGAGGGATTCAATGTTTTCGTTTGATGAAGTAAAGAATGCAGATACAGAAATTTATGCAGCAATGGAAGAGGAGATGGGAAGACAGCGTTCACATCTTGAACTTATTGCATCTGAAAATTTAGTTAGTAAAGCAGTTATGGCTGCTATGGGTAGTCACCTTACAAACAAATATGCGGAGGGGTATCCGGGAAAAAGATATTATGGTGGTTGTGAATATGTTGATGTTGTTGAACAGCTTGCAATCGACAGAGCAAAAGAGTTGTTCGGTTGTACATATGCAAACGTACAGCCACATTCAGGGGCACAGGCTAATATGGCAGTATTTTTTGCCCTTGTAAAACCTGGTGATACTGTTATGGGAATGAGTCTTGATGCAGGAGGACATTTAACTCATGGTTCAAAGGTTAATATGTCAGGTACATATTTTAATATAGTTTCTTATGGTGTTGATGATAATGGCTATATTGATTATGATAAAGTAAGGGAAATTGCTGTGGCAAATAAGCCAAAACTTATTGTTGCAGGAGCTAGTGCTTATCCAAGAAAAATAGATTTTAAGAAATTCAGGGAAATCGCTGATGAAGTAGGAGCATATCTTATGGTAGATATGGCTCACATTGCAGGACTTGTTGCTGCCGGTGAACATATGAGCCCAATACCTTATGCTCATGTTACAACAACGACAACTCACAAAACATTAAGAGGGCCTAGAGGTGGCTTAATCTTGTCAAGCGAAGAATTTGCCCTTGAACATAAATTAAACAAGGCAGTGTTCCCGGGAATTCAGGGTGGACCTTTAATGCATGTAATTGCAGCAAAGGCAGTATGTTTCAAAGAAGCACTTTCACCTGAATTTAAAAAATATGCTAAGAACATTGTTAAGAATGCTCAGGCATTGGCAAAAGGTCTTACAGACAGAGGATTTGACTTAGTATCAGGTGGAACAGACAATCACCTTATGCTGGTTGATTTAAGAAGCAAGAATATTACAGGAAAAGAATTTGAAATTGCACTTGATGCAGCAAACATTACATGTAACAAAAATGCAATTCCAAATGAACCTCAGAAGCCGGGAATCACAAGTGGTGTAAGAATCGGAACACCTGCAGTAACAACAAGAGGTTTAAATGAAGAAGATATGGATGTTATTGCTGAATGTATGGCTGAAATTGCAGACGATTTAGATGGAAACTGTGAAAAGGTAAAAGAAAAGGTAAAGGGATTAACAGATAAATATCCTCTTTACGAATAACATGCAATCGAGACATGAATATTTAAGAAAAAAATGGTAATAATTCATGTATGAAGAGCATGATTAATAATGATTTTATAAAATGTGGAATAGCAGGCTGGTGTATAGAGTTACTCTTTACGTCAGTCTGTTCTTTTAAGAAAAAGAATTATAAATTAGAAGGACATTCTTCTCTATGGATGTTTCCCGTATATGGAATGGCTTCAGTTATAAAACCTTTAAGTTGCAGATTGAAATCAAAGAATAGAAAAACTATTGAAAGGGGGACGGTATATACCGTTGGAATTTTTGGAATAGAATATGTGACGGGTTCAATATTAAAAAGGCACAATCAATGTCCATGGGATTACAGCAAAAATAAATATAATATTAATGGTGTAATAAGACTTGATTATGCTCCTTTATGGTTTATTTTAGGTCTGTTTTTTGAAAAAATACTTACAAAAGATTAATGTATTATAAATGATAAAATAAATACAACCAGACAACATCCAACAGATACCTGGAAAAGACTCATACCAAACCAGGCTGCAACTATACCTACAATTAATGCTAAAAGACCACTGATTGGTGAAGCGGTGGTGTTAATTATTGCAGGAAAAGTCATAACTGCAAGAGTGACATAGGGTACGTAATATAAAAATGATTGTATAAATTTATTTTTTATCTGTTTTCTGTCTAATAAATGTTACATACTAAAACTAATCCTTTGCTTTCTATTATAAAATTGATTTACAAGTTAGTCAATTCCTATAATCGCTTCTTCCTTAATTTATCTCTAGTACTTGTATCTAACTGAGTTT
>URKY01000070.1 GCA_900548465.1 uncultured Eubacterium sp. | reverse complement strand
TCAGTGAGATGGAGCGAAGCGTAATCGAACTGGGCACTGCAATAAAAAATCATTCGGGGCGAATGCCGCATCAGTGAGATGAAGCGAAGCGCAATCAAACTGTGTACTGCTCGAAAAGAGTATGGGGTATTAAATACCATTTAGGAAAATAATACATACACTTAGGAAAAAAACATTTACATAAATACAAAGGAAAGTAATATGTACTTGTCCGGACAATACTTTTAGTATATACGGGAAGGATAAGTATTGTTTTCATTAATTTACAAATGGTTTCTTAAATTTTAGAAACTGAAATTATTAATAGATTAAATATGATTATATATTCCTTTTGTAATTAAAATTATTTTGATATAATGACAGTGATTTAGTAATTATAAAGGGGAGTATATGAACATATTTATTGCGGTATTAACAGATTTGTGTCATTTTTTAAAAATAATAATGGCAATGAATTTATTTGGAAATTTTAATAAGAGTAACAGTAAGTATAACAAGATACTGATAATTGGAATCATAGCTATGTCATCAAATATTATTTTCTTTGACACAAACATGGTAATTGATTTAATTGTATATTTTGTCACTACATATGTAGTGTTTAGAATATGCTATGTGGAAAATAAAAGAGTATTGCTTTTATTTTCCATATGGATACCCTTTATGATGTCTATGATAGACACTATGTTTTTGATTTTGGTAAAAATTCTTTTTAGACTTTTATCAGTCAGTTTGAAGAGTGTTGAAGAGTTTATGGCATCAATTTTATCATTAATATTTATATATGTATTAGGGTATATATATAGAAAACATTACAAATACGGATTGAAAAAAATAGAGTATAAAAATTTATCATTATTGACAGCGTTGGTTGTGGTAAATACTGTTGTTGTACTCGTAGTTGCAAAAGTTGCAACGGAGGAACTGACGGGAAAACACAAGTTATTATCCTCAGGAGCCTTTATAGCCGTGATAGTCGGAGTGTTTGTTCAACTGGGTGCAGTAGTATTGCTTAAAGTTTCAAAGAATATTTCACAGGAAAAAGAGTTAATAAAGAAATTAAATTCAAAAAAATTTAAGAAAGATAAAATAAATAATTTTACGGTATTTGCTCATGGATATCCAGGGAAAATAACGTTTGGATATAATTATGAGAAAGGAACTGATGATGATAAACTTGCATTTAAGGCTAGTAAAATAAAGAAAATAAGCAAGAAATCATTTGGTTCTTATCCAACTGCATTTTTTTATTCATGTAGAACGGCTTCAACAGAAGGAAATAACAAGAATTTTGCAAAAAAGTGGCAGAAACATTTTGGAGGAGAGACATATGCTTTTGAGGGCCGAACGGATTATGCACAAATAAATTACAAAAAAGGATATAGTAAACTTAATATGAAACTTTATGAGTGGATTTATGGAGATGACAAAAAGTTTAGAACGGCAGCAAGACAATATCCTACTGGAGATGGTATAGTAAAATATGCAGATCCAGTATGGAGACCAGCTAAATAGAGGTGAAGCATGATTGAAATTATAAAAATATATAATCAAACTTATGGTGATATTTTACTAACATTAATTAGAGTACTTATAGGAATACTGCTTATTGTAAATGAGAAATACGTATCTAGAAGGTTTAAATATGGTGTAATAGTAATTTATTTTGGAATGATACTAGGAGGTATTATTTCAGGGTACTTTGATTTTTCGATAAAGGGCATTCTTTTAGGGTCTATTATAGGTTTAATAATGGGTTGTATAATTGTTAAATATCATAAGACAGATCATATTGCTAACTTATTATTTTTATTAATTTATTTTTATGAAATTATAGGATGTATTTTTTATATATTTAATATAAACTTTTCAGAAATACTTGGAATATATAATTACGATATAGATTATAAAACAATATATGCTACAATAATTTTTTCCATTATTTTAACAGTGATAAGCTATATTGTTTTTTATAATAAGAGTAATTTTATAAAAATAATTGAAGAAAATAAATATTTTTGGATAGGAAATTATTTTGTTATAGGAGCGGTTATAGGATTTGGTACGTTTCCTATTTATGGACCAGGAGATTGGAACGAGATGAGTATAGAATTATTGAATGTTACTGATGATTTCCAGCTGAATTGTGTAGTAATGCTTGAAATTATGATGCTACTTGCGTATCGGGGGTATAAAAAATCCGATAAATAATGTGCGAATTCAAGCGGTAAATAGGTTGTTGGTTTTTATGCATTGGCATAGGAACGGTATTTGTTGACACCAATGTTAAAATATCAGCAGGAGTTCGTTTGAATATCGTAATTTAACAAATAGACCTGTTGCAACAAAAAAATAGATTTTTCACCATCAGGATTTTCATATGCTCTTTTACCAATTACTCTATCAGTAGATTGGACATGTTCAAGTTGGAGCCGTAAATTCAAGTTAAAAGATGCGAAAAAATGAAAAATGGTACAAGTAAAAAAGTTTAAAATATGGAGTCACAGTAAAATATGCTAAAAAACACATAAAATTTAAAGCTTTTAGATTTAAATAATCTATTTACTTTTATTATAAAAAGAAAAAAATAAAGGTTAAAAAAATTGTTTTTAGAGTAAAAGTTGTTATGTGAAAATATTGGCATATGTTGGAATAACAATAATGCTTTTGCTGATTGTTATGTTAATCATAGTTTTAATTATAAAAATCGTAAAGTTAATCAGAAATAAAGTATTAGATAGAAACGCAGCCATAGTTGCATTAACAGAATTACTGGCAGTACCGGAAAGCATAGATGGATTGAAGGTAACATCATTGGGAGAAGCATCATTTGCATATCATGAAGAATTAAAAAGCATAAAAATACCAAATACAATAACAACTATGAAAATGGCTGTTTTTGGTTCTTGTACCAATCTTGAAAAGGTATATTTTGCAAGAAATATTGAAAAGATAGATGATTGGGCTTTTGGAGATTTTGCAGGTGAAATAGTAGTAGATAAAAATTCAAATTTATATAGCTATGCTAAAAAAATAACGTTAAGATAAAGGAATGAAAATACATAATAAAAACCTAAAATCCTTCCCACAAACACTTGAACTTTTTACATTTTATTATAAAATACCATAAAGTTTTATATTGCCCGTAATGCCTGATAAACAAAGGGATTGCGGGCATTTTTATAACACAAAATAATGCATAATAAACTGATATAAAATACCCTAGGGCTTTCAGGGTGTGCAGGGTTCGAGCCCCTGGAGGCGCACTTGCGGGTACCGTTTCGGACATTAAATTGCCTGGGGTGGTACTTTTTTTGTGCGTTAGCAATGAGTCACGTATAAATAAGAGAGCAGACTTAGAGAGGAATACTTGTATTCCGAGAAAAGTCTGCTCTCTTATTTTGATGCGGCGAATGCCGCATCAGCGAAATGAAGCGAAGCGTAATAGAGCTGTATGTGACTCATTAAAGTAAATCATTCAAGGCGAATGCCGTGAAGTGAGAAGTAGTGCATGTCCAATTGGCTCATTGCTCGCGGAAATAAAAATTACAGAGGAGGGAGAAACAGATGGCGATTTTCCATTTATCCGTAAAGATGATTTCCAGAGGAAAAGGAAAATCTGCCGTTGCAGCCGCTGCATACAGAAGCGGTGAAAAAATGACCAGTGACTACGATGGCATCACTCACGATTACACAAAAAAACGTGGTGTAGTGATGACAGAGATTTTATTACCAAGGAATGCTCCAATTCAATATTATAACCGTTCCCGATTGTGGGATGCCGTTGAAAAAGTTGAAAAAGCAAAAAACGCACAACTTACAAGAGAAATAGAGGTTTCGATACCAAAAGAATTGAAATTCAGGGAAGGGTATAATCTTGTAAATGAGTTCTGCAATAGCAACTTTGTAGACAAGGGAATGATTGCAAATATCTGTTTTCATGATAAGGGTGACGGTAATCCCCATGCTCATATCATGCTTACAGTCCGACCGTTTAATGAAGATAGAAGTTGGGGAAGTAAGCAGAAAAAAGAATACATTCTTGATGAGAATGGAGAGAAAATTTATGACAAAAAGAAACATCAGTATAAATGCAAATCCGTTCCGACAACGGACTGGAATGACAGGGGGAACGTTGAAAAATGGAGGATGAGCTGGGAGGAGTTGTGTAACAAATATCTTGAAAAGTCAGGACATGATGAGAGGATAGACCACCGTTCTTATGAACGGCAGGGACTTGAAATTTTACCGACAAAGCATTTGGGAACTGTGGCATCCCAGATGGAGAAAAGGAACATTAAAACTGACAGAGGGGAAGCCAACAGACACATCAAAATGGTTAATAAGATGATTCGGTTCTGCAATGAAGAGATTTTAAAACTCAAGGAAGAAGCAAAGCAGTTGGCACAAAGTGTTAAGGATAAAGTCATCAAAGTTGCAAGAAATCTGGAACAGTTAAGAAAAAATCTTTTGTGCATTGTGTATTCAGAAAAGGATAATGATAAAAAGATTGAACAGTTCTGAAAATTTGTCCCAAAGGATATGGATGTTATTAAAAGAGCATACGACCTGATTAGAAAGAGAGAACGATTAAACGAAGAAAAGCGTTCCTATGAAACGGTGGTTAATGCCAGAAAGTAAAAGAAAAAACGCAAGGAACAGGCAGGGGAAGCGTTAAGAGAAGTTCAGATGGAGCTTTATCAGATAGACAGACAGTTAAGGGATTTGCCACAATTTTATAAGATGTATTCCATGTATGAAATGGAAGAATGTATCGAAAATAAAGAGCGGTATGGCAATGTAATATCAAGACTGGAAAAGATGGCAGATAAGATTGAAAGGAATCAGGCTATTGCATATCTGGAATATGATATTGCAAAGGATAAAGTTGAGCCGGAGGATACAAAAAAAGTTTCAGAAGAACGTTATAAAATCAGATCGGAGATGAATAAGCAGGCAAGAGTCGAGCTTACGGATATTTACGGTAAAGAATTTGATGCAGAGTTGTTTGATGTAACTATGAAAGAAATGGATGAGTTACTGGAAGGAAAAGTGGCTGCAAGAGCGGAGAAAGAAAAAATTGAAGAAGATATAATGAACTTATCAAACGTTTACGTAAAAAAAATCAACGTTGGTGCAAAAACTATTTACAGAAAAAATAAAAAAGGTATCCTATCAGTTGTCCGGGCAATACAAAAGTATATACGGAAAGGATTTACCTTTGTTTGGAAGATGGTATAAGTGGTTTTTTAGTTGGTTTTAAGCAAATAACCATAAATTTCCCAGATTGCTAAAATATGCTATAATTATATATTATATTTTACAATCTGGGAGGAATAATGAGTATACTTTGTAAAGTCATTACTGATATTTTACATATACTAGGGATAGTGTTGATATGTAAAGTTTATTTGAAGTTAAGAGAAAAAACAGGTGATAAATATAGGTATCTAAAAATACTGATAGTATCCGTTGTTGTTTCACTGATTATTAGTGTGATAAAAAGCCAGACAATCGCATTAATAATCTATTTGTTATGCGTTGTAATAATCATGCAAATATGTTATGAAGAAAAGAATAAGAAAATAATTGTATGTGCTATATGGGTATCTGTTATTGTAGAAATACTTGACATGTTGTCAATTTTACTGGTAGATATAGCAAGCGCAGTCATAAATTATAATAATGATTCTTTAGAAAATCTTTTTGCGGCATTGTTATCATTGAGTTTTATTAGTATGGTAAGTATACTTTTAAGAAGAATAACAGATGAAGGCATAAGAAAGGTTCATATAAAGTATCTGGCTCTTTTTACATTAAATTTATTTGCAGATTTCTGCATATTAGCGTTGATGACCCGTGTCACTCTTGAAGAAATTGCATATCAAAATAAAATTGCATATATCATTATATACATATCGGTAACCATAGGACTATTGATACAAATGGCATGTGTAATATTACTGTTGGTTTCAAGAAATATACACAAAGAAAAAGAATTAATTATTAAACAGTATCTTGAGGAACAGGTAAAACAGTATGAATATTTGAATGAGAGAGAAAAGGAAACAAAAAAATTCAGACATGATATCAGAGGACATCTTTATTTCTTAAATAAATTAAAGCAAGAAGGAAGAGACCAAGAGTTTGAGGAGTATTTTCAGGATATTATTGGAAAAGTAGATGATCTGGGGAGCAGCATTAATGTGGGAAATGATATCGTTAATGCTGTTCTAAATAAAGCTTTTGCAGAAGCAAAGAGTAAAAATATAAAAATAAATGTAGCCGGGCATTTTCCTTCACAGTGTAATATTAGTGCTTACAATTTTGCATCCATGTAAAAAAACGACGTTTATGTCGTTTTTTTTAACGTTTGTGTAAAATCTATTGAATAAAATAATGATAGAGCATATAATCAGCAAAGCTTCGAAGCTTTGAAAAAATACAAAACAGAGGAGGACAATTATATTAGAACTGGAAAACATATTAAGATAATAGTATTGTTGTTGATATTTTTTTTAGGGATGATACTTTGCATTAAATTTAGTAAAAAAGAAAACAGTAGTAATTTTAAAGCGATTGAAAAAGAAACCCTTATTCAAGAGAATAATGCAGATTATTTAGTAATTATTTCCCGAAAAGAAATTTATGATTTTCAAACTGACAAAAAAGATGCATGGATATACATAGGAAGACCTTCTTGTCCAGATTGTCAGGATTATTATCCACAATTATTAGAAAAATTAAAAGATAATAATTTGAAAATATATTATTTTAATACTGAATGCAAAGCTAGTGAAAAAAGTAATATGAAAAAATTTATGGAGGAAATAGGCATAACAGAAATACCATCAATTATTCATATAGACAAGGGAAAAATCACTACTGTTTATAATTGTCTTGTTAAAGATGATTTGGAAAATTTAGACAAAGATTTATTTCAAAATTAATTATGGAGGATATTATGAAGAAATTTACTAAGAAAATTATTTCAATGGTTTGTGCGTTAGCAGTGTTTACATGTGATTGCAGTATTGCTAATGCAAATGAAGTTTCAAGAGGGTTAGAAGATAATGCGCAGTCAATAATTGATGTCACAGGTACAGAAGATGCTAATTTAGATTATAATAGTAGTTCAAAATATGCAGTAATAGCTGATGGCAATGAGGCTCTTGTAAAAATTCCTGAAAGTTCAAATGATGAGATTATTATTGATGATGGTTTAGGAAATACAACAGGAATGCAATTACCAGAGGAAGTGAAAAATAGTGAAGCATATGTTTCGGATTCAGGTATTGTAATGTATCAAAATTCAGACGAAAATATTACTATTGGAGTTCAAAGTTTACAAGAATCAAATGATTCTGTTAACTTTGAAGGTTATAGAACTACTATCGTTATTGATGATGCTAATGCACAAAAAGATTACTCTTTTGAGTATAATCTTGATGAAGGTTGCAAATTAATTTCGGCGGCTGAATATTTAGGTGATGAATATGATACTGGTGAAGTATATTTAGTAGATAATACAAATCAAATTATATCTATAATAGATGCCCCTTGGGCAAAAGATGCAAATGGTAATGAGTTAAATACTTATTATGTAATAGAGGGCAACAAAATTATTCAGCATATTGATTTTGATGAAAATACTGCTTTTCCTGTTGTTGCAGATCCGTCATTTTGGCAGGTTACAAAATGTGCAGGAACAGTTTTGTGGGTTATCGGGACTACTATTTTTACGGCGGCTAAAATAGTTAAAATAAAAAAGGCAATTAAGGCTGCTGGAGGAGTTAGAAAAGCGGCTAAAGGAATCATTGCAGCGATAAAAGCTAGCAAAAAATTAGGAGGTAAATGGTGGACAAAAATTAAATGGTCAGACTTTGGCTCGGGATTGGCAGGATTCGGCGCAGATTTAATAGGTATTTCAGATATAAGGAGTAATTGTTCATTTTAATGGAAAATAGAAGTTTATTAGTTGCGCTTGTCATTGGTTTTGTTTGTCTTTGGCTTGAACAGGTGACACGTGCAAAAAAAGAGAGTTTAGATAAATTTGTAATTTTGGGACTATCTATGTCAATTATAGGAATTGTAATAGTACTAATTTCATCATTCTTTGTATAGAAGATTGTATAAAATAATAGATTTTAATTAGAAATTAGAGTAGAAAATTGAAAGAGGTTTCTTTTACAATATAATTTTTTGTTATTAGCCAGCATTTTAATGTGCTGGCTTTTATATTGCTTAAATTTTAAAAATCAACATGGTTAATAATGATTACATTAGAGATATAAATCATGTTAACAAGGTTAAAAATTTATTGTAAATAAATTCAATAACCGAATTTCTATAAACGAACTTTTGTACAACACAGGCTCCGACAACAAAAATCTTGCACACAAATTTTTCTACTTTTTAAAAAATATTATGTTTTGTTACTAAATTTCTTTAACAGGTTATAACACTTGAACTGCCGATGAATAAAGGGATTGCGATACATTATATGACAATCTTTGAACTTAAATAAAACCTCATAAAATCCACCAATGGTCACAGGGTGTGCAGGGTTCGAGCCCCTGGAGGCGCACTTACGGGTACCGTTTCGGACATTAAATTGCCTGGGGTGGTACTTTTTTTGTGCGTTAG
>URKY01000069.1 GCA_900548465.1 uncultured Eubacterium sp. | reverse complement strand
CAATTGGCTAAATTGCTAAATTTATAAAATGATTTCGTACATATGTTACAAGGGAGAAGAGATTAATATCAGAGTATATATTTTTGTTTGATATGGATTCAACAATTACCAAGGAAGAAGTGTTACCAACGATTGCACAAAAAATTAATAGAAATGCAGAAATGAGAAATTTAACAGAAGCAACAATGCGTGGTGAAATTCCTTTTCGCACTTCTTTTTTAAGAAGAGTAGAGATATTAAGTGATATTCCGGTTAGTGAAGTTAATGATATAGTTTCTGATATTCCACTGAATTCAAATATTGTAGAGTTTATAAAAGAAAATAGAGAAAGATATTATGTTGTTACAGGAAATTTAGATGTTTGGATTAGCAGATTAATGAAAAAAATTGGAATAGAAAATCATTGTTATTGTTCCAAAGCAGAAGTGGTAAACAATCGTATTTCAAAGGTTATAAGTGTTGCTGATAAAGAACGGATTGTCAAACAATTTGTACAGCCAATGGTTGCAATTGGAGATGGAGATAATGATTCTGGCATGGCGAGATTATCGGAGGTTGCAATAGGGTTTGGTGGAGTTAGAGCAATTGCACCGTCATTGTTTAGAAATATTAATTTTGCGTTTTATGGTGATTGAAAATGCGCAGAATTTTTATGGGATTTATTATGAGGGAGGATATGTAAATGAAAAAGTATCATATTGGTTATACGTGTGGTGTTTTTGATTTGTTTCATGTTGGACACTTGAATCTTTTAGAAAGATGCAAGGAGATGTGTGATATTCTTATTGTTGGTGTTTGTGATGATAAGTATGTGACAGATATCAAAAAGAAGCAACCTGTATATCCAGAAAATCAGCGAGTACGAATCCTCAATGCATTGAAAGTTGTTGATTATGCGGAATTGGTAACAATTGAAGAAACCGATGATAAGATGCTTGCGTTGAAAAAATTCAAATTTGATGTTTTGTTTTCGGGAGATGACTGGAAAGGCTCTGCGAGATACTTGCGGACAGAGAAGCAGTTTGCAGAATATGGGGCATCAATTGAGTATTTATCATATACAAAAGGCATCAGTACTACTGATATTAAGAAAAGGATAGAAACTGAGAAGTAAAAATAATAAGTGGGGATAATAGGATGATATTTAATAAGGCAGATATTTTGTTACCGGCATTAGATAGCTATAGTAAATGGGCTGTTGTTGCTTGTGATCAATTTACATCACAGCCAGAATATTGGGAACAGGTGAAAAAACTTGTAGGGGACGATGTGTCTTCATATCATTTGATTTTACCAGAAGCAGAATTATCAATAAATGATTCTGATAGAATTGTTGAAATAAATAGAACAATGGAAGAATATTTGCAGAAGGGTATTTTTAATGTTTATGAAAATTCATATGTTTATGTGGAAAGAGAATTAAACAATGGCGTTATTCGCAAGGGAATTGTCGGTGTAATAGATTTGGAAGATTATGATTATACACCAACAGCAAATACAGGGATTCGGGCAACAGAAAAAACTGTTGTAGATCGCCTCCCACCAAGAGTGAAAATTCGAGAAAATGCGCCGCTGGAGCTGCCGCATATATTGCTTTTATGTGATGATCCAGAGCATCAATTATTAGAATCAATTGAAACAATAAAAGACAAATTGCCAGTGTTATATGATTTTAATCTGATGCAAGACGGGGGCCATATTACAGGACGATTAGTTCAGGGAGAAGCTGTTTCTTTATTTGATAATGCTTTAGAAAAATATTTACAAGAAACAGAGAAAAAGTATCAGAATTTAGATGAAGATGCAATGTTCTTTGCTGTTGGCGATGGAAACCATTCACTGGCTGCTGCGAAAAAGTGTTATGAATTGCGCAAAGAAGAATTTGGCTCACAGATAAAAGCAAGATATGCGTTAGTTGAATTAGAAAATTTGCAGGATGAAGCACAGAAATTTGAACCAATTCATAGATTGCTAAAATATGTAGACGTACAAAATTTATTAAAAAATATGCGTGAACAAATATGTGTAGAATACAGCAAACATAAGATTGAATACTATGCGCAGGATGATTGCGGTACGTTGTATTTAGATGAACGTCTCGGTGAACTTACTGTAGGAATTTTGCAAAATTTTTTGGATGACTATGTAAATAATAGCAGTATTCTTGTGGATTATATTCACGACGATAGTGTTTTGAAACAGTTGAGCAATAATTCTGATACGATAGGTTTCCTTTTATATGCAATTGATAAAAAAAGTTTATTTCAAGGAATTATTAAAGACGGTGCATTGCCACGGAAAACATTTTCTATGGGGCATGCTCAAGAAAAACGATATTATATGGAATCAAGAAAAATTATGTGAGGTGTAATAAGATGAAAGCATTAATTTTGGCAGCAGGGTATGGAAAAAGACTTCGTCCAATTACAAATACAATTCCAAAATCTATGGTAGAAGTAAATGGAACGCCATTGCTTGAAAACGCATTAAATAATTTATACAGTATTGGTGATATTTCAGAGATAGGTATCGTAGTTGGACATATGGCAGATTATATTAAATCGCATATCGGTATGGAATGGAGAGGTATTCCAATCAAGTACTATGAGAACAAGCGGTATTTGGAGACAAACAATATTGTTTCGTTATATAAGGCAATAGATTTTTGTGATGAAGATATGTTAATGCTGGAATGTGATATCTTTTATCATAAAGAAATGCTAGAAGCATTAAAGGCGGGAAAAGGAGAATGCTCTATTTTAGTATCACCATTTAATAAAGATACCATGGATGGTACAGTCATAGAAGTAGAAGGTGACGTTGCAAAGGCACTTATATTAGGTAAATGGCAAGGAATGGAGTTTGATTATACCAATACTCGAAAAACAGTTAATATGTATAAATTTAGCCGTGATTTCGTCGAAAAGAAATATATGCCGTTAATTAAGTGGTATGTTAAGAACATGGGAGAAAATAGCTATTACGAGAAGGTGCTAGGAAGTTTGTTATATTATAGAGAATGCGATGCACGTATAGTTGAAGTTCCAGAGAACATGTGGTGTGAAATTGATGATGCTGATGACTTAGAAAGAGCTAGAAAACAATTTAATGAAAATTTGTAATCATTCAGTGGGAAAGGGCATCTAAAATATGAGTCATAATAAATGGGAGGGGGTACCGCAGTAGTTCCCAGAAAAATCTGATATTAGGAATAATAACTGTCATATTGGCGATACTGCTGGGAAATCTTTTATGGATGAATAGCGTCAGTGAAGACAAGAAATCAGCAGAACTTTGGGATACTCAACAAGAAGCTTTTGAAGGAAGAGCAAGAAAAAAAGAGGCACTGAAGCAGATGATAGCTTCTTTCATAAACTAGTACATTGAATAATAAATAACTGCTATATTAAAGTGATGATACTTCAGCTTCGCTGATTTCATCCATTTTATACTTCCAATGATAAACTACTGGCTCTCGATTGATCTCCTCAAAATACTGGTAAATTCGTTCTTCCAATTCCTGCTTGGTGTTGACACGGATTCCACGTAGCATTTGCTTGGTCATCTTGCTGAAGAAACTTTCAATCATGTTTAGCCAAGACCCATGTTTAGGCGTGAATACAAATTTAAACCGTCCTTTTGGCATTGTATCCAGAAATCGCTGTGTCTCTTTGGAAGTGTGTGCTGAATGGTTATCCAGGATGATTCTGATGGTATCCTGCAGTGGGTACTTTTTATCCAATATTTTTAAAAATTCGATAAAATCAGAACTCTTATGTGTTTCACTTACCAATGGGATTGCTTCTCCTGTAAGCAGATCAATACCGGCTAATAAAGAAAGGGTTCCCAGACGTTTGTATTCCGCATCCCGGTATACCTCTCCGTTTTCTGCTATTGGGCGCAGATCCGGCGCTGTATTAGAAATTGCCTGGATACCTGGTTTTTCGTCATATGATACTGTGATTGTTAGTTTATAATTATCCGGGACAATGAGTGTACCATTTTCATCAAACTGCATTTCAATCTGCTTGTAAACCAGAAGAACTTCATGCATTTTTGATTCAAAATCGGGATCCCGTTTTTCACAGTAATACTTAATCTTAAATGGTTTGATATCCTGCTCTTTGAGAAATTTCTGAATATAAGGCTTGGTAACGGTTGAAAGTCTCGGATATCCTGCCTCTTCCGCATACTTTTGGATGTGCTTATGGAGAGAATTTAAAGTCCAAAGTTCCTGTGCATATCCAAGTTCCACTGGTCTTTGGCAGGCGATATTGATCATCCATGCCTTTGCATCATCTGTAATTTCAGATGGACGTCCAGGACGCTGGGTATCAAAAAGAGCATTTTCAACACCGCCTTCATAATATTTAGAAATACAAAGGCGTACAGTGGACGGACTAACAGCAAGTTTTTCAGCAATATTGCTGAAAGTCATCCCATCGGATTTATATAATAAAATTTTGGCACGATCTACAATTTGTGCTTGAATAGTTCTCTTTTTGGATAATGTTATAAGATAATTCCTGTCCTCATCTGACAGAGCGAGATATGTTCTTCTCATAGTGTTCATCCCTTTCTTAGATAACACATTTTACCACACATTATCTCAAAAAGATATATAACAGTTATTTAATTTAACCTGTTGTACTAGATAAAATAATATAAAGAAACTTCAACAAAATGTGCTATCCTATTTGTAGGCAATACAACGAAAGGAGGCATCATTATGTTGAAGTTCCAAAATAATAATACCACTGTTATTGCAACTTTTGAAGACTTTATTTTAACCACTTACGTTATTATTGACGAATTGTATCATCAGTTTGCACTTCCTGAGGTTGCCAAGCGACGGCATGTTTTAGATGCAAAACTATCTGATTCGGAAATCATTACCATTAGTCTTTGTGGTGAGTTGCTTGGCGTTGATTCTGAAAATGCCTGGTTTTCTTTCGTGAAAAAGAATTACAGACATCTTTTTCCGCGGCTTTGCAGCAGAAGTCGTTTTAACAGAACGAGGCGTGCTCTGATGCAGACAACCGAATTATTAAGACAAAAGATGCTCTCTGTTTTTCCGGTTCCGGTCAGTTCTTATTGCATTATTGATAGTTTTCCGCTTGCAGTCTGCAAATTTGGACGTGCACGATACTGCAAAACATTTCGCAGCCAGGGTGCTGATTACGGAAAGTGCCCTTCTAAAAAGGAAACTTACTTCGGCTATAAAGTGCATGCCCTGGTCACATTAGAAGGTTACATTACTGCATTTGAGATTACGCCGGCATCCACAGATGACCGTGAAGGATTACGGGATCTGGTGGATAATTGTTCAAATATTACAATTTTAGCAGATAAAGGATATGTTGGCGAAAAACTCATGCAGGAAATGCAGGAACAAACGATCTGTCTTTTTGCACTCAAGCGTTCCAACAGTAAAGAAAACTGGCCAAAATCGGTGCGTCAGCTGATCTTCAAATTGAGAAGACGGGTAGAAACTGTCTTTTCACAGTTAAGCGGTCAGTTAAATGCAGAAAGAGTACTTGCCAAAAGCTTTCAGGGCTTATGCACCCGTTTGGTTAATAAAGTATTGGCATACAACCTCTGCATTGCATTAAACAGTATTTTCGGTGAAACCTGCGAACTTGGAAAAATCAAAGAACTGATATTCTAAAAAATTTGTTTATCAAAAAAAACAGGGATTCTTTGCGGTTTTTACAAGTTTTTAAACGTTTTATTTGAAATAGCACAATAGGTTAATTTACGATATACTATTAAAAAATTTTTGCAGATAGTACGAGAAGAAGTAAATATGAATAAGTAGGAAAAAATAATGAAAGAAAAGTGCTTTGTAATAATGCCAATAGGAGAATTAGAAACGTATCCTGAAAATCATTTTAAACATGTCTATGAAGACATATTATGTCCGGCAATTCAAGAGGCAGGATATATTCCGAAACGTGCTGATGAGGATAAATCAAGTAATATGATTCAAGCTTCAATAATACGCGATATTATTGAAGCACCGATGGCTGTTTGTGATTTGAGTACAAGAAATCCTAATGTACTATTTGAATTAGGGATAAGACAAGCATTTGATCTCCCAGTGGTTCTTATACAAGAAGAAAATACTCCAAGAATTTTTGATATAAGTTCTATAAATACTTTGGATTATAGAAAAGAATTAATATATCGAGAAGTGATAGAAGATAGAGAAAAAATAGTAGCAGCGATTAGAGAAACAAAAGATAACAAAAGGGGAATAAACTCAATTATAAAACTTTTGAAATTAGGAAATGCACAAATAGATGACCAAAATAGATTAAGCGAGAATGAAAAAACAAATATATTATTGTATTCATTGCTTAATCGAATGGAAAGAATAGAGAATGAAGTAGTTCCGTTTACTACTCAAGTGAAGAAGAATAAGTTAATAGAATCGGAATCTGATAGGGAACGCCGTATAGCAGGAAAAATTAACTTAATAGAAAGAGAGATAATGCGCGCCTATGAGAAGCACGGTGAAAAAGAAGCTGAATGGGTAGCAAAAGAGAATTCCGATAATATTAATATAGATAGCAGCTTGTCCGAAAAAGAAAGACAGCATATAATTGAATCTATAGAAGAAATAAAAAAAATTTGGAAATAAAATAGTATCAATCATTTGAAGGCTGAATCTACATGTAGGTATATGGAAGTGAATAATAATGGATGCAATAGCTGAGAAATATAGTGTTTTTGATTTTTTTAACTTGTTAATAGCTGGAATAACTGAAATAGTACTTTTGTGTATGTCGTTTGTTGTTGGAAATAGTTGCTTTTTCGATACTATTATTAAAATTAATGAGTCATTGTCAAGGCACAATTCAATTATTGCTATAATAGTATTTATATGCTGTGCGGTTGTTATTGGTAGCATCATACAGGTGATTGGAATATGGATTATTGAAAAAAGAATCGGATGGGAAAAAAGAACAATTGAGCAGTGCTTAGAGAATAAAGCATTATGGAATAATTCAATCCGGTTAAAACACATACAAAATAAAGCTAGAGATTATTTACAGTTGTCTGACGAACAACGCATTTATACTAAAGAAATTTGTTCTGCATTTTTTGCACATTGTGTGTATTATCTTCATATAAAAGGCGCTGATAGAAAAGTTGAAAAACTTCGGGAAACACAGGGGCTTTCTGAATTGCTAACTTGCGTATTTGCAATAGGATTTTGCGAAAACTTTATTATTACTATAGTTCGATTATATAATCACTGTGATATTGGACATATGCTGATTATGGTGAGTGTTTCCGCTTGTTTTACCTTAGTTTTCTATGCACGGTACATAATATCAGGAAAAAATCGGATAAAAATGGTGCTTTCCATTTATGATGTTTTGGATTAAAGGTAAGCGCTTAAATCTTGGGTAGCTTTACCAATTCCGTTTTTGAAATTATACTAATGATAGTAAATATATTTTTACTATACTCCGCTTGATAGGAGATAAAGATTTACTACATTTGGAGGTTTCATTATGAGTAATAAACGTGCTCAAGGGCGCTCCCTGGACGAATGGATGGAACTGGTAACTGAATGCAGGCAAAGCGGTCTGACAGATGCTGCATGGTGTAATGAGCATGGGATATCACCCAGTTGTTTTTACAATGCAGTTACCCGTCTCCGCAAAAAAGCCTGTCAGATACCTGATTCGGTTGGAAAAGCCAGCATGCTTACTACATTGGGAGCAGACACCTGGTACTACACCATCGAACAGCTGTTTACGTGTCAACGATGATAATTATATAGGGGATTTATGATGAATCAAAAAGAAAAAATGAGGGAAAATCTTTTAGAAGAACTTGATGATTATTTTATGCAATTAGTGTATTTAAAAGATTTATTAAGTGTAGAGGAAGATATACGTAGCTCTAAAGAAAAATTACAATGTGCTCCTAATTTCACACTGATTGTGGAAAGTGCATTGATTGATAGTTATATGATTGTTCTTATGAAATTGTATGATAAATCAGATAAAGCACAGACAATTCCAAATCTGATAAAAAAATGCAAAAATAATAGTGCATTGTTCAAAACTCCAAAGGATACTTTATCTAAGTTAAATGAATTTGAAGTAAAATTAAGTCAAGATGAATATATTTCACATGCAATTAAAACCCTTACATGCAGAAGAGATTCTATTTATGCACACAATGATAAAAAATATTTTGGGAAAAAATTAATAAAAGACACATCGAATTTGAAAATGTATCACATTTGGTTTTTAGTAAATTATACAGAAGAAATTTTGAACTATCTTTTTTCACAGCTATCTTCTGAAGAAAGACGAAAAACAAAATATAATCAAGATTTAAGTAATTTGCTCATGAGAAAAGAAACTATAAGCTGAAGAGACATTGAGGTCAGACCCTATGAAGGATTACAGCTTTCTGTGTATAATAAATGTCACATTTGGGTCAGACACCTGGTACTAGATTGCATGGGGCACCCAGATTTGGAATATGTGGTGTGGATATATTCTTGAAAACCGATGATGTAGAGAAGGCTGTACTATAATTGGTATGGGGATGACAGGCATGAATTAAGGGAAAAGCTTTATCAATTAGGGGATGATAAAGCTGAAAGACTTATTATTGTGGGTGGGGAGAAAGCTTGAATGAAATGTTTTGAATAGAACGAAGTGTTCCCAGTTGACCTGTATGATTGACAAGGCACATGGATATGGCTACAGGAACATTGGATTTATTCTGGACAGAGGATATTTCAGCAAAGCAAATCTGGAATATATGGAAAAAAACGGTTACAGTTTTCTGATCATGGTAAAGGGGATGAAGGACTTTATCCGTGAGATTGTGATAGAAAAACAGGGCAGCTTTGAGAACAGCCGGGGAAAATATATTGATCG
>URKY01000068.1 GCA_900548465.1 uncultured Eubacterium sp. | reverse complement strand
GTCGGCGTCTATAGCCGTATGGTTTGTGAGAGCCAGGGGGGTCGACGCTGACAATGCTGATTTTTCCGTGGTCTTTCACGGGGATGCCTTCCGAAAATATGGATTCAGGCCCGGACAGCTTGTCGTGCACTCAGACAATGGCGCAAGCATGAAAACCGCATCCACTATGGCTTTGCTAGAGAAGAACGGAATTATCTTCTCGCACAGCCGTCCGCGAGTCAGCAATGACAACCCGTATTCTGAGTTCTTCTTCAGCACGCTCAAGTATCAAGTACAGCGGCAATTAACTGTATCCTCGAGACGGCCTTGACAGTGTCGGGGAAGTTGAGCAATGGATGCAGGACTTTGGAGAACATGACAGCGAACACCACAGACATCAGGGCATCCGAATGGTTACACCTGGACAGCGCTACTGCGGCGAAAATGCGGAGGTGCTGCGCTGACGCAAAGAGGCAAAGCTGGAGGGGCGCAGAAACCACCCAGCGATACTGTGTTGAACTGCACTCCGATTGGCAGGGTATAGCACAACCCCGAAAATAGGCGGCTTGAGGAAAAGCTTCTGCCAGAGGCTGCTTGATCAAACACTGCAACTTATTTTTTAAAAACAATTTCGGCGAAAGATCATTTGATGTTCACCGGAGCGGGTTGAAAAAAAAGCTTGCGCTTGAGAGTCACACGCAGGAACGAGGTATCTCCACTCTGCTAAGGGGCTTGATTTCTATACGAGGATCTCATGAGCTGAAAAATAATCAATGTATTATCTTTCAGCCCATTTAAATTATTACTAGAATACTCTGACGAATATCCACTCACAACCATCTAAATCAATTTGATCTCCGGGTTCAAGAATAACAGCACAACCTGGCAATAAATTGTTTAAATTAATCTGTTTAGATCCTTTGATCAATACAGCTATAATGAAAGAACTTTCATTATTTTTAAAATTTTTCTTTCCGACCAAATGCTGTGTCGAATACATCCGTTCAACAATTTGTTCTTCGCCGTTATATTGGCGCACAGACGATTTTTGATGAATGTTAAGACAAGCTAAGGCCTTTTCAACCTGAAGAGGTCTTTTTTTCCCATTCTTGTCAATTCGATTAAAATCGAAAAATCTGTATGTTGCATCACAATTTTCTTCTATTTCGAAAGAAAGTGATCCTCTAGAAGCAGCGTGTAATGTACCTCCAGTAACATAAACATAATCACCTTTTCGTATAGCAAGAGTGTCTACCCCTTCCAGACAACGCGCTTCAGATATAAGACGTGCCATATCTTGCTTTGAAGAGGCAGTACAACCGTTGTACATATATCCAGATTCAGGCGGTTCTATTGTAAAAAAAGATTCATTTTTTCCAAATGTTTTACCAATCAGCCTCTTTGCCATTTCGTCATCTGGATGTACTTGGATAGAAAGATTATCTGCAGCTTCTACCAAAGCCATCAGAACTGGCAATTCATCATAATTCTCTAAACCATATCTTTTTCTGTTTGAAATAAACCAATCATGGATATTTTTCCCAGAGAAAGATCCAGAGATAATTTCAGATTTAAAAGAAGAATTGTCAATGCAAGCATAAAGATGCCCAATTTTTTCACATGTACTTCCAGAGAATGGAGTCAACTTACTTCCACCCCAAACCGTTTCATGAACTATAGGTTTTAAAATTTGCATTTATCCCACCTTTTTTAAAGATTCTTATCAATGACAAATGAAAAATTGATTGGTCCTTCATCCCTATTGGGACATACAGAATAGGCACAACGCAAACCTGAGGGTTTTGTATCATTCATTAAAATGCGTTCTCCCATTGGAATCCCAAATAAAATATGGTCATAACGAACGCTATTCTTTTTCAAGAATTGCTCTGTCCTCATCTTAGCACCAGGCTCCCTAGCAGTAAGTATAATAACCACATCCTCCTTCGGTATAGATTGAAGAAACTCCAGGGCTCCAGGAAGAAAGCGATCTTCTCCTGTCTTGTAACCATTATGAATTACAAGAGTTCCATCAAAATCTAAAATCCATGTATGAGAAAGAGGAGAAAGAGAAAGAGTTTTTTTATTCATTAATTGTATTCCTCTAACCAATCATTAAAAAGTCTTAGCCCGTTATAGTATGCAACACACATGGAATCAAAATCCTCCCATGCATGAGATGCTAATGAAAGCCAAATAATAGCATGAATTAATTTTATTTCTTTTTCTGTTCCTTCTCCATTAGGAATTCTGTCTAACAAATTACTCGTCAAGAATTCCCACTGACCAGAACCTATAGAGTATTCAACTTTATCTTCTTCTATATGAAGAGTGAAATTTTTTACATTAAATTGGTCAAAATTTCCATTTATTGCATAATAGACTTTAGCCCAATCATATCGCACATCCCCCAAATTCTTCGTTTTCCCAAAATATCCTCTTGGATCTATGAAATATATGTTTCCAGTTTCATCGAGCATTGTATTCGTTAATTGGCAATCGCCATGATATAACGTATAGTGCGTTTCCATCAAAGTATTTAAAACTGCCTCTCTAAGCTCAGATTGCTTCATTAAAACATTTATGCATTTTTTTCCATTAATATATATATATTCTTTATCTGAAAAAGGGATTGCATATGATATTGATACTAATCTGTTAATTGTTTTTGTAAAGTATTCTGTATACAGATCCCAAGAGTTAGCATCTGACTTGGCCAATGAATGTAGATGACACAGAGCATCAATCATTCTATTCAGTGATAGCTCTTTACCATGTTCATCTAAATTGCTTAGGAATATATTCTTCCCCCTAATTCTACTAATTGTCATAGGGGCTTCATTAATAAGGGATGGAATATTTTTAAACCCCAAACCTAAAGCAAGTTTGTACCAAGATACTTCTCTTTTTATAAATGTTTTAGCCTCATCGGTTAATCCAGTCTTTATGACATAATTTCCTTTAATCTCTATATGATTATAAGGTCTACACCGGTCTATATTTGTATCAAGTTTCTGGTATGAACTAAAAGTTCCTATATCAATACAATTATCTATTTTTAAAGCTTTAATGGGAAAACTCTGCTCAGACAACCAAGTGGTAAAAGACCCCTCTTCTGGTAGCGTTCCTAATCGTGATTTTTTATCAAAAATATATAATCCAATTACACCATTTTTATCAGATTTCTCATGAACTAGCTTATTATTCTGAACAGACCATGAACACGCAAAATCTGAAACACCGATTTGGCAGCCGCTAAAATCCTTATCATAAACAAAATCTTTAGGTGGAATAATATCAGACCAAATTAACATTATTGGTTCGTTATCGGATATTAAACTTAGCGCTTTTTTTATGCCAGAAACATTACCCTTTGTTGTGGAATGAATTAGAATATAGTTTTCGTTTTTAGCAAATGTCAGTAAATACCGATCCAAAACCTCATATTTATAATCTCCTATAACAATAAAACCATCTGCCTGTGATCTAAATTGATCAAAAATATTAAACAGAATAGGTTTGTTTGATACAGGAATAAGTGTTTTAGGCTTATTTTCTGTCAGCGAAAGCATCCTTGTACCTAAACCACCTGCTTGAATAATAACTTTCATTTTAAAATCCTAACAATTAAAGAATCGATTTAATCTGCTTAACGCATTCAAGATATGTTTTATTTTTACCAAATAAACAAGAAGTTCCTAGGACGAAACCTACTACACCTAATCTGGACCATCTCCTAATTCTTTCGGCTGTGACGGCACCATCTAGCCAAATTTCATAATTATATTTATTTTTTAATTCAAGTAGCCTCTCTATTTTACCATCAACATAATCAAGATAGCTCCTACCGGCATGCCCCGGATTCACCCCTAATATAAGAACTCTGTCGGCTGTATTTAATAGTTCCTCAACATAAGGAATTGATGTACCCGGATTGATAGCTATACCCGTAGTTATTCCATGATTTTTAATTTTTTCAAGTGTCGTGGCCGGGTCCGAATCGGACTCAGGATGAATATATACCGCATCAACCCCTATTTCATATAGCATTCCTAAATAATTGTGGGGTTTGCTGACCATTAGATGCACATCAACTTCTTTTGATGTTGCGCCAGTGATAAATTTCATATCCTGGTATCCCATTCCAAAGTTGTCTACAAACTCTCCATCCATAATGTCAATATGGAAACTGTCAATTCCCGCATCTTCAAGCTCTTTAACTTCCCTACTAAGGCAATCATATTCCGCACACATCATAGAAGCCGTAAGCTTTGGTAAAGTTTTAGTGGAACTCATACCCATTCCCTTATAAATAGAGATAAATTTTCTTAATTATATATCTACTCACTAGAGGGTGACTCACTATTCCCCCTAAATTTCGACAATTCCTATTATTTAGATTTTAAGATGTTTCCTGGAAAAAAGTCCTCTAGATCCTCCTGAATCCGTTCCTTGATGCAACAGTGAATATTTTATTGATGACCTGCTTCAACGTAGTCCCTGACAAAATGCAACTACTGATTTAGGTAATCTGAAAGATCTTTTCCGATTTCAGATTACCGATTCAAGAAAAATTCCCCATGCAAACATTGTTAAAACAATAGCACTTATGCGGGATCAGGACAGTTTAATATGGCGAATTATCACTTCAAGTGCAAAGCCTGAAAAAAAAATAGTGGCCAATAAAGCTTCCATAATAGAGATTGTCAAGATAACTATAGAGGGAGCTTGAGCCACTATCATCATCATCTTCGGGACTGAGTATTTATTTCGGCTTTAACGATTTCAGGCAAATCCCTGTCTGAAATTGCATGTGCGATTGGGAAAAATGTTTCTACGATCTCCCGCAAACTGAAGCGAAACAAGGCTGTATCGACCCAGGATAGGGCTTCAGCTGCCTATGATCCCTGTCGCGCAGGCCCGATATCAGAGGCAGAGAAAGCATTGCGGAAAGAGAAACATTCTGAATGTCTGACTCGTTGCTGACAAGGATTGTCTCAAATCTGCTGGTTAAGAAATTCTGGTCTCCGGAGCAGATTCAATACCGTCTCAGAAAGGAGCTGCCGAATCTAAAGATCAACGCCACGACAATCTACCGAGGAATCAATTCTGGCTTTCTGGAACACTTTGCGGATGGCCGAAAGATGTCCCGGCACCTGCGGCACCACGGTAAAACGCGTCACCGTAAAGGCCTGGTCGAGAGGCGAGGAAAGATCCAGATCACTCACAGCATTGAAGAGCGACCCCAGGAAGCTAAGAACAGGTCTCGCCTGGGGGATTGGGAAGGCGATACCGTCATCGGGAAAAAGGGCGGAGCCTGCCTCACGACTCAAGTCGATAGGAAATCTGGATTTCTCTGTGACGGGAAAAACGCTTCCAAAACTGCAGTGCAGCCGATGTGTCTTTCGTAATTGAGACGTCTCTGTCAGATAAGGATTAGCGCACGATTACCTTAGATCGCGAAAAAGAATTTTCCTGGGCTGAAAAACTGGAGAAAGATCTCAAAACCAAAGTGTATTTCTGTTTACCTCTTCATCCATGGGAGAAGGGAAGCAATGAAAATACCAACAGTCTTCTTAGAGACTTTTTCCCAAAAGGAGTGAGTATCGATTAAATTTCTCGGGCGAAGTTCAGAAACGATTAAATGCTCTGAACTTCAGACCCAGAAAACGTCGCAATTGGAAGTGTCCAGCTGAAGTCTTTTATTCAGTAACTTTTCACTTGATTTGATAATTCACCATTCAAAAATTTTACCAAATCCGTAGTATGAATCAGTGTAAACCGTACCATGCCCAATAAGAAGATCTGGATCATAACCTGTTAGCTTTAAGAGAGCGGTCTCAACAAAAACTCTTGAGCCATCAGTTTCAGGAACCTGCGCAATAATCTCTTTGGTTCACAAGACAGAAATATCCATCCTTTTGTCAAACTGTATGAGAAAGTAGTCAACATCTTTTGGGGACAATCTATAGGCAAAACATTCAGCATCTGAGTCCTTGCTTACCGGGAGAAAATAATATAACTGGCCTCAATCATTTATATAAAATGTTTTAAGTTTATTTTCATTAACTCTATTGTTGCCTAAAAAGCTCCCCCTCCTTTTCTCAATTGCGCCGCGCTCTGACGTCGGTAAAATTTTCTTCGCCTTAGATCTCCATACAAAAAACATCTCGGGCGATATGCCGTACTGCCGCAAACTTTATTTCCTTACACATAGGTCAGTCTGATAATTGACAGATTTTGTTCAGCGATCCAGCGCTCCTGGTTTCCCCGAAGACAACCACTGGAGACTCCTCTTATGGAATCACCTCCCCAAAGTCATCGAGATTTGGAGAAACTTCCGGAACTCAATTCTCAGCCATAATCCCTGAAGTCTCTCAATAAAAACTAGTTGTACTTCTGGTCGCAAGACTAGTTCTCAAAATTCCCTCTTTTTTTCTTGAATGTCATAGCTTCCCTCCTAAAGAAATTTTAGGTTAGAGAAAGTGTCCTCTGATCAATGAATGGGGCGCTGCAAGTCAACTTAGAGTTTTATTTATACCACTCCGGAAAAATTTTTTGATAATTGTGATGGCTTGAATCAAACGCATAATAAATTTCAGAAAACATTTCTTTGTCAATTTTTGAGGGATTACAAATAAAATTATTCTGTAAATTAATACACGACTCTGACGATAAATTTTGATTAAGTGGATCTTTTACAAACTTAATATAATCTTCTACAAACTGAAGTTCGCCACGAAAAATTCTCTGATATGCCTTGAATCTAAGAGACTCCTGCCAAGGTATATCTTGATAAAAAACTCCAAAACGATCCAATGATTTAATTGGAGGCTCAGGTGCAGTAATCAAAAACTCGCCAAAAGGAACATTGTAAGATTGATAAGAGTGAACTCTAAAATTATGGGAATTTCTATCTACTTTAAAGTTTTTGAATACCGTCTGATAAAAACCAATTACATCAATATTTTTTTTAGAGTAAGCTCTTTCAATTAATCTTTGCCCCGTAAAAAAATTCGTTGACATATCGACAAATGCTACTTTTGATCCTGTTATATTCAGCGAATTTAAATAATCGCAATATTTATTAAATTCTTTTTTAGCCAAATCTCTAAAAAATTCCTGATGAGTTAAAAAAAGTTCAATCTGTTGAGCTTTGTTTAATTTACTAACATCTATCGATAGTTCTCTTTTTATTTCTTCATCATAGTAGTTAATAAAAGTCAGATAACAGTCCTCCTCCTCTGTTGATGAATTTCTTTTATCATTAAAATCAAAGTTATAGTCTGTAGCCAAGCATATAATTCTCGGCGTGTAAATATAATTAGTTCTTATTTTATTTTTTGTTAATAAATCTAGCGCTCGCTTTAAAACAAATCCATCTCGAGCAACAAAAAGAAAATCACTTATATCATCTTGCTTTGACTGTCTTAATAACCACTGGAGATACGAAACAATCAAAGGTCCACCACAGAGGTACCCAATTTTTTCCCAATAGCTAAAACCAAAAGTTCTATTATGCCAAGCATAAAGCCCCAATATTAATGACGTAGAAAAATCAGAGATAATATTGTCATGATAATATTTCAGGGATGGATCACTATTACAGAATATAGAATAAGAGCTTTCAATTTTTAATGATTTTATTCCTACTCTACCTGCTGCAACACAATCAACTTGCTCATTATCACCAACATGAACTATCTGATCTGAGCTAATATTCAATTCTTTCAAAACAGTTAAATATAAATCCGATGTGTACTTAAGTTTTTTATATTCCGACGATAAAAATAATCTGAAATCACTATACCCACTTTTTATTAAAATTTCCGATATCACATTTTTTGGCAGATACATATCTGATATTAAAATAATAGTCTTTTTTGATTTCCTACAGTAATCATAAATTTCTTTTATGGAATTGTTCGGAAATAAACATTTACTCTCATATTCCAATTCGAATTTTTTATATTCTTTAAACCTAGAATCAATACATTCATAAATTTGATCAAAGGTAACCTCCTGGCATGTTTCATTTTCATATAGCTGGCACGCTTTGATAAAAGCATTTATTCTATATTCTTTAAAATTTAGTGTACCAAATTTATGATCTTCATCTATTTTTGTAAATATATCTTCCGGCTTTAATACAGATCTAATCAGTAAAGTATCAAAAATAT
Organism: uncultured Eubacterium sp.; assembly: GCA_900548465.1. Classification (GTDB taxonomy): domain Bacteria; phylum Bacillota; class Clostridia; order Lachnospirales; family Lachnospiraceae; genus Eubacterium_G. Next base: position 807 of record URKY01000068.1, on the reverse strand, counting down.
CAAACGATACATATTGATATTCTGATATTGCCTCAATTATTGATTTATTATCCATTTTTTATTTTACCAATTCAAGAACAGTCTCGATAAGATCTTCTTCAGAGAGTTTATCAGCATCGATCTCGCGAATTAGCTGATAATCAATAGGAGCGATATTTTTTATTGAGTAGGTTTTTAACATTTCTTCTGAAGACATCCTATAACCAATAGTAGGTGTTTGTTGAGTATATAGCAGAATCTTAGGGATTTTTAAAGTTGAAAGAGATACAACCAAACCACTGATAAGAGCAATAATGCACTTAGCTCTAGAAGATACATAAATCGCCTCTGCCAGTGAAAGATTCGTTGTTTTTATTCCCGCATAATGAAAATCTTCTTTCGTTAGGTTTATTAGAATATCTATATTTTTCTGTTTTATTCTTTCAGCTATAGTTTTCCAAAATATTGGTCTTAGCTGCGTTGCTGTAATAGCTTCAGGAAACAGAAATACAAAATTGTCTTTATTTAGATTGATATTTGAAAGTTTTTCATTGGCAGATTTTACTAATGAATTACTAAATTCCGGATTTTTAAATTTTATTTTATCGTTTTTTATATGAAGGCTTGACTTTATATAAGAATAAAAGTTAACATCCTCACCTGACGATATTAGTTTTCTGAAATTTTCAAATCTATCTGGTGTTGGATTAAAAATCCTATGACCTTCATATTCGACCATATCCGAGCTTCCTATACTATCCAACTCGGAAGGCACCAAATCAATATACCGGTAAATTCTATCTTTACCATACAATAAATAAAAATCAA
>URKY01000067.1 GCA_900548465.1 uncultured Eubacterium sp. | reverse complement strand
CGGAATCGAGGTGTCTTTCTTTTATGCAAAATCACGAACTTGCTCATTTATAGTTTTGTTCTTAAATAATGACATTTCTCTACTACTCCTTGTTTACTTTTTTATTTTTGTGTCTGATTATCCATAAACTTGTCCACGTAGTTACAACAACACTACTTCATTTATTTTTTACATAAGTTCTATCAATCATAAAAATACTAAAATTTAGCATATTCTAAATTATGTGATATTGTCTATACCATATTTACTATATCTATTGATTAATTATCTATAATTCTTCTAACATAGATGCAAAATCTTTTTCATCAGTCAAATATTTCACACTAATAGAATCGATATAATTCACAGCGAATTCATAACGTTCTCTCGCCCAATATAAATATTGCACTACTTCCTTTGCATATCCCTTTTGCATTATTTCCTCAAACTTAACTAATCTATTTAAACCAAACTCTTCTTCTATAATCTCAACTAATTTATCTTTTGAAACTATTGCTCGCTGTTTTCTTTCTTCCTGCACATTTTTATACATACCACCAATATTACAAGCTCTCCATATCATATCATGATAATAAGAGTCTTTAACCGATAACATACATTTTTTTTCACCATTTGGTTCTTCTCTTATGCACACATCATTATATAAATAAGTAATAAGCCATTCTTCTCTTTTTCCATTTTTTTCAAATAATTCCTGCAACTCTCTGATTCCCGGAATAATAACGTTTTTTACAAATCTCGATGTTTCCAGTTCATATAGCATATCCAGATAAAAGCTCGTTGTTCTGTAGTCATCATCTTGCAACCATAGTTTCAAAAATTTTTTTTGCTGTTCGTCATCTAACTGCACTGTATACAATGCCGCAAAATATTCCTGAAAGGATCTATGTGAAAACCTGTATTCTAATCCATCATGAATCAACATGCACACTGAATTAGTTAAATCTATCAAAAAATCCATAGAATCAAAATTTACTTCTACAACTCTCTTTTGCCGTGCAATACCTATATACTCTAACACCTTATTCTCTGAAAATCTGTAGTCCGAATTAAAGAATGATTTAAAGCAGAAATATGCAAAAACTGTTTTGAAATCTTCATATCCCAGCCCCGAACAAATATCTCTTTTGTATCCTCCCTTGGTTGCATCATGAGTATGAAAAAGTGTCGTAAATGCCTGTTCAAAAAAATCATTTAATTTGTCTGGAATTGACACTCTGCTTTCAAAAGTCAAAAGCATAATCGTTAGCAACAACGGATTAGAGGCAAATGTTTCATATTTATCATACAAATATTCATCCAATTCTTTATAAAATTTTTCTTTAATATTTTGATCATATTCAATTTTTTTAATCAAAGATAACGCCTGTTCTTTAGACAGCGGATTTGAATATAATTCCTCAAACTGATTCCATCCCACGAATTCATCCAAGGGCCGTGACGAAAGGATATAATGATTATCTGGATATTTTTCACTTAAATTGAATATCTGACTTGTAACCTGATTTGAAATTTCATTTTTCACCTCATCAAAACCATCTAATAAAATTACATAGCACCCTGTTTCCAAACTATAGTCAAAGTACTTTCTCTCCAATTTAAATCTTAGTTTTTCCATTGTGCTATAAATATAGTCTATTAAATCTACACTTTTTTCATCATATTCATTTAATCCTCTAAGTTCAATCAATATCGGTACATAATTCGTATTCTGAAGTACATTCAGAAAAAAATGTTTCATCATTACACTCTTTCCTATACCGCCTGTACCTGAAATGATAATTTTATTTCCAATCTCAAGCACATTATTTACATCTGAAGTATCTATTATCTCATCATTTCTGGTCAGTCCTACACATTCATAGAAAGAATATATGTCCTTCGCAGCATGTCTATAGAGAAGTGTTTTTATTTTCTCATGAATAGTTTTTGCATATTTCAAATAATTTTCATATGCATATCCAAAATCCACTTCTTCTTTCTTCTGAATATCTGTTACATAATTTAAAGTTTTCTTATACAGAGTTTGTGCTGTAGATTTTGCTAAATCCGTAATTACTTCTGCAGTAATTTTATTAATATCTAAATTATTTTTCATACTCTTCTTCCTTTGTAAATGCTCCACATCACTATAAATTTACATTTCTAAAAGGCACTCACAGCAATTTACTTGCATCAACCATAATCCCTGCTTTTTTCATTTCTCTTAGTATTTCTGCTTTCCATGCACCTGCTATATCTTCTTCGTTCTTTCTCATCCATCTTATTCAGCTATTTCTATATCAATTTATTCCTTAAATACAGGACTTATCTGATCAAAAACATTTATATGATTCTCCTCTATAGGAATAAAATGAAGTTCTGCAGCCATATTAAAACATTCTCCAAGTACATTTTTCATCTGATAAATAAATGATAATGATTCAATCTCTCCACTGGAAATCTTTTTTAAAAGATCAAATTTAGTAGCACATACGCATCGTACAATCTCGCCTGGCTTAATGTCGCAAGATTGATATATCCAAATTCCCTCTTCAATATTTCGACCATTTATTTTAATATCAATGCAGTTAAAATTATATATTGTTTTTTCTCCATCATTTTTCAAAGTATACACAAATGTATAATACTGTTCAAAAATCTCTTCTAATGAATCTAAATGTTCATTCGAACCTTCCTTACAAAAGCTAATTTGAAAAGCATCACTTTCTATATCAAAAAATTCTACTAAATTTTCCCCTTTCGCATTCCAAAAATTATGCTGAAGATTTGAGAATATTGGATGATACTTCGAAGCTTCTATTTTAGAATTTAAATCAATCAATGAAACACTTTTCTTGGTCAACTCTTTTATTTCTTCTTGTAATTCCCAAAAACGTTTTTCTGATTGATCCGACAATTCTTTATATTTTTTATTCTGATAAAATGCAATATATCCAAGCACTATTGTTCCAATAGCCCCTAAATAAGATCCCATGAAACCAAACCACACATCCTTTGGAAATGTAACCGATACGTTAAATGGAAAAATTGCTTCACTGAGAATTATTTTTTCAATTACAAACGGAAGTATAATAACAACTAATACGAAAAATAGACATAACAATATTTTAGTTAAAAGTTTTTTAGTCCCTTTTCCATTAAACACAGCATTTTATCCTTTCTACAGCATTTATCTACTCATCTTTAAGCTCTCTATAATTTTCCTCTTATTTTCTCATAAAGTAATAATCAGCTGTTTATGCTATTATTTTTTCTCTTTGTCATTCACAATACAACGAGCAGCTTCTTCTCCTAATACACCCTTCATAAAATATATCAGGAACTTTTTCATATCTATCTTTTTGAATTGTGGACGATATGTCACATAAAAATATGTTCCTACTACCATCCATTGAAAAATATATATTACACATCCTGTTTCGAATCCACATTTCCATGCAAATACGAATTTTATCAAAATTAATATTATAAGTATTGCATTACAATATATAATTTTTCTATAGCTTGCCCATTTTATAAGCACCAGCAACATCACCCAGGTAAGCAGCTCTCCAAGAATCACCTGTCCAATTGCCGATTCTTTCTGAAATAATACGTTTATACTTGAACTACAAATGGAAATTATAAAATAGACATTCCAGATATCATTCATCTTTCCGCCTTCTCTTAATGGATATATTTTCCCGTCTGTCTTCTTTTCTTTGGTCAGATTATATCTTTCTTCTATACGCTCAGCCAATTTTATATAATGCTTTTTTCCATAACTATCTATAGATAAAGCTTTCAATTTTACAACATCTGCTACCCATTGAGCTACTGATGCCATTGATCCTAATGTCCACGGGGATATTATAAGAAGAAAATAAAAAAGAAGCAACTTTCCCTCTGTCACATTATTCATATATTTTGGCCCAACAGCCATTGCTACAACAATAAACCGGAGAGGATATCCTGCGCCTACCCAAAAACAGATTTTGTCAAGATTATATGTATCCCTTATTCTTTCATAAATCACCGTTATTATTGCCAGTGCAACTAATTCAATGTATAAATATTTCTTTATTCTTCCACCCAGAAAGTACGTACATACAAATGCTAAAATAATTTTAATTCCGGCCAGAATCGCAGAAAGTTCTATAATATAAGCATTCTTGCTTACCCCTTTCGGAAACAATCTGTCATCTGAATCTCTGTCATCCCCAATATCACGTAAATCATTAATCTGATATCTTGCCTGATACGCAAACACTTCAAAAACTAAAAATGAAACTCCGAATTCTTTCCAGTTCCAGGTCATTACCTGCATCCCTTTGCTTATATAGGACAGAATTACAAATACTCCCAATACAAACAGTGGTTTTTCCGGATCATGCCATTTTGACCAGATAAAATATTTGACATAGTGCATAAAAGCCTTATATGAACAGTGTATAACATACATAAAACAACAATGTATGCATTGAACGTATATGCTTTCTGTTTCGGGTGACAATAGGCGCAAAATAACTTCCCCAATGTAAAAATTTGGAATCTTCGCTTTCAAGTGATAATAAATCTTCTATTTTCTGTACATAATAATAGCGTAAGGTACTGCCTATCCCCAATACAATAATATAGGTAAATGCAACACAAAATACTGCAATGCTTAAATAGAATACAACTTTGCTGAATCCACCCTTACCGAATGAAAAATATGTAGAACCAAACAGGACTCCAAGAATCGTAGATGCCGTTGAAATTACCTGAACCATCTGATTTTTGCAATTACGTTCATCCTCCCTGCACTGCGACAACTCTAACAGCAATTCTTCCTTATCGATTTTCCCCTTCATTTCATCATTTTCGCACATTTTTGTTTTCTCAAACTTAGAAAGTTATTCCAAAACATTTATATAATCTTCCGCTTATTTCTTCTGTTTCGTCTTGAAATCCAGTATCTTTTTTTCTCTGTCAACCTGCTCTAAACTCAAGTAAGCCATTAAACCTTCCTGATATATCTCATCATACCATTCTTCTTTTTCTCTATCTGTAAGATTAGCAAATTTTTCATTATATTTACTCGGGTCAGAAACATCACAATTATTGTGTCGTACATTCATCGTATTTACCATATAGAAAAAATCATTTTCTATTGTTTTATTAACTGTCTTCAACTCAGCTCTTCTCGGTTCAAGTGCATCTGCTATTTGTTTTAAAATCAATTTTTTAGATTTCAAATCGCCTTTAAGCAAATGATGATTATATTCTATAATAGCATCCGCAAGTTCCGGTGCAACAATATCTGCAACAGCACTTGCTGCTGCATCCTTCTGTACAACTAAATACTTTCCGTCTTCTGTTCTATATATGTAATGATTAATTTGCTCTAAATCATAGTCAATTAAGCTCTGAACAGCATTGATACATTTTCTATAATGGGATTGTAAATCTGGTTCTATCACACCAAATATCATATTTATAATCATTTCACAATACAATATAAAAGTATCTACAGACTTTACTTCGCCCGTTGCTTTCCAAGCTACAGTATAGCCTTTTAAAATTTTTTCAGTTTTAAATCCCAAATATTCTTTTAATTCTAAAAAAGAATCGAAATTTTTTCTCAATCTCCATCTTCTGAAATTCTCACTTATTTCATCTTCAAGAGTACAGTATCCATTCTTTTCATTTAATATGATATTTTCAATTTTTTCATATTCAAATTGAAAATTTATCTCTCTTTCCATTCTTTCGAAAAAATTATATCTTGCCATTTACTACCATCACTTTCTTATGTCAGTATTACTACATAGTCCAAGCAAAGTCTCTACTCCATTCATATTATCCCTATTCACATAATTCCTATTATATCTCATTGTAACATAGATACTATACAACATCCTCCAAGTATAACCAAACAACTTACTATCGAATACATATTTTTTATTATATTATTTTTCCCACACTTATTACACAATTCATCCACATATTCCCTAAGCAACATCCAACACACGGTCCCCAAGCATTCTAAATCAGATCGTCTACTTCAAATATGCCAACACAACAATTTTCACTGATTCTCTGTATTGCTATCTGTATTCTTTTCATAGACATTAGTTCTACTTTTAATCTATAGGACCAAATAACTCATCAAATTTTTTTTCTAATTCTTTTCGTAAGTCAAATTCACTGTACTTATTAATATCCGACTCTGAAATATTAATATTTTCAAAAAATCCCCAATTTTTCTCTTTATGTTCCAATTTCGATAATTGAATTTCTTTGTTTCCTATATATTCTCTATTTTCTATAAAGCCGCCTTTGTTACCCCCTCGTTTAAATTTTTTAATAATATCATATAAATTTCTAGCTATATCACTCCCTATATACTCTTCTTTTTCTCTGAAAAATTTTTCTATTACATTACATTCTTCCAACGATAAACTATCCTTTTTCATAATAATAAGATTAATATATCCAATAAATTTCATTTTTTCGTTACCTTTGTTACAGATATCATATAAATCCTCCATTACATCAAACTTAATCTCTATTTGTAATAATTCAATACAAACCTCTTTCAATCGTTGGTCTTTTATAGTCAATAATTCTTCTCTCAAGGTTTCGTAAATATGCTTTTTCCTACTGTCAGTTCCATATATTTGAGGTATAATTTTTAATAACGTTTCAATTATATTATCTCTATCAATACCCCTTCTATAAACCTTCAATGCAGCTCTAAGAATATTGCAATAAAGAGGCCTCACATAAATTTCTAATGTATCTCCAGAAATCTTATATGCTTTTTCCAAGTACTGCTTCCCTAATTCTTTTTGATCATTCTCAACATATAAATCATATAAATCTAAATATATTTCTGCCGTTTTATATAAATTATTTTGAGTTAATTCTAGTGCTAACATAAAACAGCTTTCACGCTTTTCAAAATCTTCTAATTCCTGCTCACCTTCTCTTATCAATTCCTGACTACAGAATAGGCCCATTTCGTCTATACATTTAAATTTTTTTGCATAATCTAATATTGGATCTACAAGTTCACTTAGTTTTCTAACACTAATAAAGGAGAATGCCAAAACAAGTTTATCTTGAAGAATAACTATATATGGATTATTCAAAATAGTATAATCTGTATCTTCATAAATTAATATACATATATCAAACGCATCCCCAAAATACTCTAATGCTGTATCTTGATATTCCCAAAAAAGATTTTGCTTATCATAATATGCATACATAGAAACTGCTATATCACAATTATTTATCATTAACTCATATGAGTCCATAAAGCGAGCATATTGTCTTACTTGTTGTTTTAAATTATTTAACAATTCCTCTCTTGCATACTGCGTTTTCCAACTTTGGGCACATAAATATAAGTACTTTGCATATTGATCATGCTTAAAATATTTTTCTATTATATTACCCATCTTTTCCATAAGATCCTGTTTTGCTTTATGGTTAACGCAACAAATGCTATATGCATTGTAGCATTTTAATAAGTTATAATTTACTTTTTTATTATTTTCAAGAAATGCAATTATTTTTTCTAAAAATTCTTGCCCAGCTATTAAATAATATTTCCGACAATACGTTGCAAACACAATAGCAAATTTACTATATAAATCAACATTTTTAATGCTTATTTCCGAATTAAAAACACTGCTATAAAGCATATTTAATTCTTTTTTGGCAGATTCATATTTAATCTGATGCCAATAAGATTCAGCTAATTTAATATGAGCGTATAAATGTAATGTTCTATTTTCAGAATATGAATTAATCACCATTTTTAATTGTTCTTCCGCACACTCCGGTTTTCCATATTTCAGATAATAATTTGCAACTCCTACATAAAAGGAAGGACTTGATTGATCCAGATTCGTTTTATTATATTGAATCATTTCTTCCAAAAATGCAGTAGCACGATCAAAATTTTTTATCAATAATTCATCCGCGAACATAAAATCAGATATTGCAAGTTTTGCTAGCAAGAATTCCCAATATGATTTATGGGAAAATTTATACATTCCATCACTTGTTCTATTGATAAGCGCATGCCCCTTTAACTGTATTGCTTCAATCCCATCAAAGGACATATCCGTTTTTATGTCATTAAGATAAACTCCTATTTTTCCACTTTTCTGCCATTGAGAATATTTTTTTTTAGCCATTATCAAACATTCTTCATATAGATTTTTACCTAACTCTTCATTAATGTTTCTTCTTTCACGTTCAATCCATTTATCAAATAAATATTCATATAATTGGAAATCATACTCAAAACTATACTCTTCTTCCAATAGCTCATCCATAAAACGTAATAATAATGGTCTAACAGAAAGGTTTTTATTTTTTTCTACTATTTTCCAAGCTCTCTTAAATTTTTTCAAATTGTAATGATATCTTTTTCTTAAAAATTTTTTTATATCTTCATCTGTAAACGGTGCTATATAGTATTTTCGAGAACTAGATATTTTGTCTAACATCGATATATTGCTTTTATTATTTGAAATTTGTTCTTTTGTTTCGTTTTCAAAAAAATTAGTTCTAGCTGTAATAATTACTCTATAAAAATTATGTGTTACTCGTTCCAAAAGAGTACTAAATTTTTCGTAATCTGTTAACGCATTTTCATTCTCATCCAATGCATCTAATAGTAAAATTGTTTTAGGCTGATCTTCAACAGCTTCTATCTGCTCAATACAATTTTCTTCTTGTAATGAGATAAAAACACATTTATATTTATGTAATTTCAATGTTTGGTAATACAGATTGATTAAAAACGTAGTCTTCCCCATTCCACAATCACCAAGACATAAATAATATTTTCCTCCATTCTTGACACTATATTCATATTTTAAAAAATGTTGTAGTAAAAGTGGTTCCTTTTCTCCTTCACAAGTTAAATATTCCGGAACAGGTTCCTCATTATTGGATGGATCTACTCTAGAATATCTTGTAGGTATATAATTTTTTATAGCATAATATAAGTCTGAGGATTCCATAAAACTTAGTTTCTCATAGACGTTCTTTTTAACAAACCATTTTTTTGAAATATAATTATATAAAATTTTATATCTGATTTTTGATTATCCGCATAAACACTATACTTTCAAACATTT
>URKY01000066.1 GCA_900548465.1 uncultured Eubacterium sp. | reverse complement strand
AACGTTTTTTAGCACCTTCTCTATTCTTTTTTTTACGTAACTCGTCTCTTTTTCTCTTCTCATCTAAGATTTCTTTCTGGTGAGATAAAGAATAAAGCAATATACTAATCTTTGTATTCACAATACGTTGGTTCCGCTTTTTGACATATTGTGCTACTTGACCACTATTTACTTTATTACGGTAATACATCGCATTTCGGTATTTGTGACTATGATAAAAAGCATTGTTTTTTCTTTTTATTTCTTCTTTATGCTTTTGATAGTATTGTCTGGCATATTCTTTTAGCCTTTCTTTATGCTTCTGATAATATGCTCTATAGTATTCTTTCAATTTATTGGATACTGTCATATAAATCAATTTAAAATCGTGGAAAATTAATTGCATCCCATTTGAGGCCCATGCAGGAATCGAACCTGCGATCATGGTTTTGCAGACCATTGCCTTACCACTTGGCTAATGAACCAGAGAGCTGGAAGTTTCACAACTTCACAGCTTTGCGGAAAGAAAAATAAGCTAATCCAATAACAATCTTTTTAACCTTAAATGCGCTCTTAGATGGATTTGAACCACCGACCTGATGATTAACAGTCATCTGCTCTACCACTAAGCTATAAGAGCAAATGATGTCTTTATCTCCCTAACCGACCCATCCCCTTTCGGCGATGGTGGAGGAATCGAACACTCCCGTAAAGACATCTAACATACCGATTCTACCAACAGCTCGGTATCACACTCCCGGACCAACGATTCCGAACAGGGCTTAGTTTACTTGCATATTGACTTGTCTCAGCATAACCTGCATGTTCGTTCCCTTGTACTTCGGGCTTGTTGTACTCGGTAATGGAGTCGAACCATTCTTTTCTGCTCGAAAGGCAGATGTCCTTTCCGATAGACGAACCGAGCAAACAGCCGGATTTTTCACCGGCTTTTGGCTAAAAAGTTTTAACTTTGCAGCCGTAATGGAAATTTATTTGCTGTTGCTTGTCCTCCTTGTACGAGAAATTCGCGCTCTCGTAAAGGAAATCAAAAGACGATAAGCCGTCCGTAGGACGTAAAAACAACAATTGAGCTTTCTTGCCATTTGGAATGTGAAATACGATCGGTTCACAGGCATTCAAGCATTTTACATAATTTCCATCCAGAGGAATAAAGGGGGTGCAAAACATTTTTCCAAGATGTTTCTTAACAACCCATGCAGCCATCCCAGCGACACCAAAGTTGGAAACTGCATGGATCGTACCCCTCCTCTTTCCAATTTACTTACGGGCTTTAATTCGTCATCTTCAGAAATTCTGGAGTTACCCCATACAGCGGCGTTTTTCCGTCCCATTTGTCTATAAACTGTTTGTATAGAATTTCTTTAGTTAACCCTTTCGATGTGATAAGAGCCTGTTCGGTTTTTAATCTTTCCAGTTCGTTTTGCTTTTTCTGTTCCTCGATTTTCTGATCAATAACGGAAATATTAGTGTTGACCTCGTTTCTATTATCAATCTTTTCCCGGACTCTCTTACTAAACTCTAATTGAGCAGAAAACGATTTTAAATCTAACCCTCGTTCTTTAAACTCCGCCCTAACAATATCCTCTAGCTGCTTTTCAAAAGCTAAAGAGCCACCATCGGCCATAAGCGTATCTGTTTTATACTTCCGGCTTTCTTCTTTAATTAGGTCGTAAATACGCGGTTCCAAAATGTTATCCTCCAAGGACCTCATAAAGCCATCGCCATTACCTATATGCTTATTATCGAAAACAACATCAATCGCTTTGTCTTTAATTACTCTATATGAGTATAAAGGAGTAGCCTCAAATTCCGTATTGTCAGCAGCTTTCAGAGTAACTGCTCTCTGGAAACCTCCTCGCTGTTCAAACAACGGTACCTGGAACAACTCTGTCCCCCATTCCCATGTAGAAACCTTTCCGGACACAATCTTAAAATCATTTTTACCTTTTTTACCGTAATTCTCCATAAGGACACCGGCGTAGTTAGGAGCAACACGCTCACAAGATGAAAAAATCACTGTTGCCATAAGAGCAACCAACATAAACTTAATCTTCGTTTTCATGTTTTTTGATAATTAATTTAATGATGTTAATAAATGGATAGCAAACCCCAAAACATATAGCAATTCCCAACCAAGCGTCAACATGATTGAATACTCTATTGCCAATGAATAAGACCGCTATCATAAAAAAGAATTGTTCTATATACTTTTTCATCGCATATTAAGTTTGGTATATTTCAAAGAACTCTTATTGACTAATGTCATTGTGCCGCAAACAGGAGCCGAACCTGCACCGTCCTTTCGGACGAATGGATTTTAAGTCCATCGTGTCTACCAATTCCACCATTGCGGCATCATCTTATCAAGACTTAAAGAACAAAGAAAAAATCCGGATAAAGAATGAGTTTCGGGTTTTCATCTTCTCCAACTCTTTATTGTCTTTTCTCAATTTCTTAATGTCTGCCTTATTGGAAGACACGTGTGTTTTAGCTCTCGTATTCAACTCCACTAAGGACTGAACCAATTGTCTCAAATTGGCAATAATATTTGCCCTTTCAGATATGATTTGCTCTTTCATACTATAATTAATTTAATTAGTTAGTGGCGGAGAGCCGGACTCGAACCGGCGACCTCTTGGTTATGAGCCAAGCGAGCTACCAACTGCTCCATCCCGCTATGTAACGGCTATTTATGACTAAGTATCTCAACAGCCGTTAGTTGACAGAATTTTGAAAAACTGTCCTACTTTGAAAGATTCTTCTTACCTTTGCGAATATATGCCAATCGCATGGGTGCTGATTGCCTTTACAATGAGAAAATGCCTACGAATAAGAGTGGATTTCGATGTAGCCGCATCGTTAAAATCTATCGCTGACATTATCTGGGCTTTCAGAGGAAGAAAGACTTCCAACAAATGATGATTTGTATATCTCAATCCTCCAGTTCTCTTGCTGGAGGATTTTATTTGTTTCCAAAATCAGCAGGGGTCTCACCCCATTCTTTGTTGTTCCAGTGTCGGACTTCAATTGTATCAACATCCCATGCAAGAGTTTTAAGAAATATCTCGGCTTTCTGAAGTTCTTTGCATTTCTTCTTGGATGCTGTTTTTTTGTTTTGAAACCAAGCTATTGCTGTTATACTATCTGTATAGATAATTCTGGGAGAATAATCATTTTCTATGATATATTTTGCCGCTTCAACAACGCCTAAGAACTCACCAATATTCACCGTTTTATTACCCAGGTTCTGATAAAATATCCGCTTACCGGTCCGTAAATCTATCCCCTGAAACTCTGTTATTTTATTTTTCGTGGAATGAGCTGCGTCTGTAGCTATTCCCTCTACTGGAATTTCTATCATATTCTACCAATATTGAGCGGGTGTGGGAATAAGAGCCACAGTACCATTTATCATTACCGGTTTCATTTCTACTGTCGAATTAACCCAAAATTTACAAGGCCACTCTCCTTCTACTTTAGCAAGATTAACAGTGCTATAATACGAAGCGCGTCCTTGTGCTTTTATACAAGCCTTTTTTCTTTTTCTCGGCAGCTTAGGTTTTCTACTTTTTGAGAACTTTTTTTGCTGCGACATAATGACCATCGTTCTGGAATGCGGTTAATACAATGTTTGCTGACTTACAGAAATCATCAATTACCAGCAGTAGATTCTTGATGTCTTTACGTTTTGACAGTTCCTCTACAACCCCATCAATAGTACGAACAGAATCTTTGACACCATCCAGCGGATCGTATTTGATTGTCTTGTTTCCGAACTTTACTTCCACTAAATACACAGCATTCTTTACAACTGTAGAAGTAATCTTTGCATCAAAAGCATGTGGTTCCGCTGCTACAACGATGTATCCAGCCTTTTCATTTTTCATAGGAACCATTTGTACATCATAAAGCACATTCGGCTCAATAATTGGCTCTAGCTCATGTGTTACAATACATACTTTTTTAGGACCCTTTGCGTCTTCTCTAACGCCCTTAATGTAACCGGTTTTAGTATTGATAGAAACAAATCCTACCCATGACTCTGTACGGTCTGACTTAATAAATTTCAATTTTGTTTTTATCTTATCCATATTCCTATGATTTTTGTTTACATATAAAAGCCTCACCAACTATTTTGTTAAGATGGTGAGGCAAAGGTACGACTTTGTTTTAAATTATGACATCAATTTATTAATTATTTTATATTTAATCAACTGTTATACAATAGATTAGCTATATATAAAACTAAATATAATACTTAATATAATTGACTATATTACAGATATTTACAAAAATCACTATTAGTATATCGAAAATGTCAATAATCAGCTTCAATATCATCCAAAATTTGTTTCACTTTTGGTATTGCGAATACCCCATTTTCATCTCGATATTCTATAGTATTAACCGAGATACCAATCTGTACAAGGAACAACAAGGTGTTTTCAAGTTCATAATCCGGGAAACTACAGAATTTCACGCCTTCTTGCAGATGTACTGGGAGATTCAGTGCTGCCCCCAGTTGAATAGCATCATCTTCATAAGCCTCAAAATGAGATTGAATATGAAATAATACTAAACCATGTGCGTAGTCATTCTTATAGAACTTATACGCTTCAATGTACAGATTGTCCATAATTTATAATTTTATTTGTTTAGAAATACACTTATCGCATATACCATCGTTTCGCATGTATTTGACTTTCGATAACTGGAGTCCACATTGCCTACAATAATATACGCGCTTGGGTTTAACTTTTATCGCATATAAAATTTTACGTTTATTGACATCATATATACCAGAAAGTTTTTCAAGTATCTGGTTGTGTGTGAATTTGTTTGTTTTCATCAATTTCCAATAATCATATCGGATTAACTTATCTCTTGCTTCTTTCTGATTCAACAAGCCATTGTCTCTCAATACAATAATATAAGGATATGGAATATTGGTTATATCCGAAATCTTTTGAGCATACAAGTCATAAATCTGTGCATCACTCATTTCTTTATCACTATTTTAGTTTGAAGGATTATAGATTTGGAATCTTCAATATCGCGTATAAGATTAAATGAATCTTCCAATAGGGCCAACATAACACGATTACTTTCTTCGTGTGTCATACTTTCCCAGTCAATTTCTAATTGTTTAGCTATTTCTTTCGCTAACTCATAAAACTTATTTGTTTTCGGAATGTCTGTGACATCATATATTTCGTTTTGCTTTTGACCGAACAATAAACGGCTTAACTCATAATAACGAAAAAACGCCTCCAAAGTCTTCTTCTTATCTGGAGGCGCAATAGATAATTTGTTTTTTGTCATATTTATAAATGATTATATACGATTATCAACAATTTATGTAATTTTGCAACCAACATGGTAAGATTAGTCATGCTGGTTGCCCTTTTAGTAGCAAACCTTGTCGATGCACCTGGAATATCATGGATCAATTATACCACCCTGATTTATGATATTTTCTCAGCCGCCATCGCAAGGTTTGCAGGACTAACCAAAAGGAGTCAAAAAGACTCTGCAAATTGATGAATTTTATCTGTATGGCTGGAGAATATATCTCCGGCCTTTTTTAAGTAATAGTTGGAACTGGATGGAGTTAGTTTAGAAAACCAAGTGCATTTTTGGAAAATTAATTGGCTACAATTGTATTCAATTATCAATAAATAGCAGTATCTTTGCTGAAACGATTAATAAATATTTATCATTATGAGTATAGAAATTGGAGACAGTGTAAAAATTGTCAATGCTATTGATCCTATAAAGATGGTTGTTATAGATAAAATAGACAATGAACATTTAACCGCAGTGTACTGGAGTCATACCCAAGGAGCATATCTTACAATAACAGGAAATATAAATGCTTTCGTAAAAATCGACTAACAAGCCCATTGCTTTTTATAATAAAACATAGGAACACACAAAAAACGTATCTCGACAACAATATACGAAGAATCAGTGTCCCTATATTTTTTTGCTTCAATAATAGCTTTCAGACACAAAAATTTTAGTCTATAACAATATCATATTAAATAGATACAATACCAGATACCAAAGTACTGATATTGACAACTACAGTTTTCTATAGAATAGGAAAGATGGAAAAAGAATGGTTGTTATTTTTAGTTATTACACCAGAATGACAAAATTCTTTTTTAACACCAATTTCGGAATTCCACAACTTATCGAATAAGCCGAAATTAAATAGTTACAAAAACTTATTATATGTATCAATAACAATTTCCAGTAACTCCATTGATTTCCCTAACGAGTCATACGCATCATTAATTACGTTATAACTTGCCTTTAACGTCTTTAGTTCACTCTCGGAATAAGGATATGTTATAACTTTAATTAAGTATAATGTTTTCTTAGCTTCAATGAGTTCAGAAATTGATTGTTTCTTGCGTTGGCATGTTTCATAATATTGTTGATACGCATCACCTAATTTGGAATTAAAATTTCGATTATAGAGGTCTAATTGAATTGCGATAGATTTGGTGTACACCTCGTTTGCAAACATTGTTATGTCGGAATTAAGTGTATTTAATTCATAAGTCAATTTAAGGTATGACAATTCATGTTCAAGAGAATCGACTCTCTGGACAAGTGTTTGTATTTCCTTTTGTGAATCATTAGATTGTGCATGGACTGAAGAAAAAGAAAGCACAAATACAAGAGAGCATAAAAATTTATTCATATAAATATGTGTGTTAAAAGTGTTTATAGCCAAAACTGTATGGTATTATATCGTGGACAACAACTCAAAATCTTCAATAGATATTTTGTCTATTGAGACAAGCCATTCAAGATAAGAAATATCATCTTTAATGTCACGAAACTTTTGTCCCTTATATTTCCCAAAATCAATTACTTGGTCTGCAATAGATATATCTTCCTGTTTTTCGACATCTGGATATAATTGTTTAAGTTCCTCAAAATCAACTTTGAAAAGCCTGTCTGTTTTTTCTAGCCAATGAAGATATTGATAATCTATCTTATAAATGTCACCAAAAGTTTTCCCCTTATATTTACCAAACATAAGTATTTCATCCGCTTTATGAATGGGAAATATTTCATTAAGCGATACACCGGGAACATCAATCAAAACCCATTCTCCACATCCAGCGCAAGGGATTTCTTCGTCTTTGATATTTGGATAACATTCCTGCCTATATGTATCATCAGGCTTACCATTTACAAAACACTTGCCATAAGCCTTACCATATTTGCCACGCGGCTTTACAGTTTCGACTAAGAAGGTTCTATCTTGATTTGGATCAATACGTCTTTCCTCGCTGGATGAACGTGCTAATCCTAACTCACATCGTTTAACCAAGAATGGAGTTCGTTTCCCTATATTGTAATAAATACTAAAAATATTATCGTGTGGGTACATAGCTTATTTTATTTTTATTATGAATTAATTACACAGACTGACATAATTAACAGGATTGTTCAATGTACAAAATCATTTCCAATTTGTCTGGTAAAGGTAATAATTTATTTTTTAATTACAAATTTGTTGCAGCATTTATTCTAATAGGATTAGCTTAGATAAGAAAAACAGAAAAATAGTTATGATATTGGTGTATTTTTGCAATCAAACCAATTGATGATACAATGAATACAAAAGAAAAGCAAGACCTCATTGAGTTATTAGTAAAATTTGTAACAAGAGCTTTTGGCCCTGAAGTAACCCCTTATGAAAAAGAGAGAATTTGGGTTGGGTGCCAAACATACGTTTCCACATGTCCGCAAGTTTTTTTTGAATCTTGCCGACATGGAATTCCTCAATATCATATTGATAAAGCGTTAGAATTATCTCAGAAAATGATTGATAACCCTAAAATAGCTGGAAATATAATAGAATTTTAGCGTTGGTCCATATAGGCTAGTCCAACAAGGTCCCAAACCTTATCTGCTAGATATACTTCTATCAGCCTTACTTCATTTGCTATATTCGCATCATTAAGGGGGTATTTCCCCTTACATGTTTGTTTTGCACGTAACCTTTCCAGAATGTCTGTATCAACAGTTACCTTGAAAAGTTTAGGAGCTTTTTTATTCTCTTCTTCTATTTGGGGAATAATTTCAGTAATAAAGTCAAAAGATGTCTTCTGATCATCCAATATGAACTCTACCAAACGGTCGGTATTGTGTAAGGCATATCTACTTTTTAATGCCAAAAATAATTTTGCATTTTTAGGTTCTTCCATATTCTTCCATATTCTTTATTATTTTCTATAGAATAGAATGAAAAAAGGGGAATGGTTATGTTATTGGATTTATTTTGAAAAATTTATTAACCACAATTGTGCTCAATTATCAATGATTTTATATATTTGTGATTAAAAACAATTGATACTATGAACATAAAAGAAAAAGAGCAAATTGAATTGTTAAGTAAAGTTATTGGAAGACGAATCAACCATGAAAACGACTCTTATATCGCAACACGTATTTGGGATGGGTGTTGCACCTATCTTTCTGCCAATAGACAACTTTTTTCAACTTTCAAGAACGGTATTCCCGAATATCATGTAGAAGAAGCTATAAAAGTTGTAATAATGTATATCAACGACCGACATAAACCTGCTTTCTATCCAGAAGACTAACGCACAGAAGAAGCCTGCATCGCAAAAGCAAGCACCTCTCCTGCAAAATTATTTATTACATTTAGAGCGTAATTTTTCCAATGTTCAGAAATTTGTACCCCATATTCCTCTTCCAATTTCTGAACATTGGAAGGATTAAATTCTATATTTATGAGTTTTGATAAATGCACGCACTTATCCTCGATTTCTGCCAGTACGTCATATACATTCTCAACTGTTGCTTTATCATCTAATACCAATTCCTGAATATTATCTGCTGCCCATATAACGGGGTATCTTTTATGCAACGCCAATGAAAGTTTTCTTTCTAAAGAAGTTGAATGTATATCTATATTGTTACTTTCGTTTGTATGCAACTCTTTTTCCATACTATCTTCTTAAAATTGTTTTCTATAGAATAGAAAAAAAAGAAGAAATACGGTTATGAAAAAGGTATTGAAATCATAAATAATATGCCAGCTCTTATTACCAGACAATCATCTTTTAGTTCTAAAAAACGATATACCCAAAGCATAAATAACGACACCAATTACCCCAATAGCTAAGAAAAACTTATACAGTAATTCATAATGTTCGTTATACATATA
>URKY01000065.1 GCA_900548465.1 uncultured Eubacterium sp. | reverse complement strand
AATCAAAATATTATAAGTAATAGAAAATCCCTGAAAACTATGTAAATTAGTCTTCAGGGATTTTTTATAGTGCGGATGGCGGGACTTGAACCCGCACGCTTTATGGGCGGCAGATTTTGAGTCTGCTGCGTCTGCCATTCCGCCACATCCGCAAACAAATAAGATATTATCATTTTGTAAGGAAATTGTCAATAAAAATTTCTTGACATATACCCCCTAGGGGTATAAAATATTGCTATTAAATTGAGGAGGTGAAAATAAAGTTGGAGAATTGCTGTAATAATAAAACCAAAAAGAGAAATTTCATAGAGAAAAAAGATTTAGTTTTGCGTTTAAGTAAAATTGAAGGACAGGTTAGGGGAGTTAAAAAAATGGTTGAAAACGATGTTTATTGTACAGATATTCTTATTCAGGTATCTGCAATAACAGCTGCATTAAACAGTTTCAATAAAGTTTTACTTTCTAATCATATCAATACATGTGTTGCAGATAATATACAACAGGGAAATATGGAAGTAGTAGATGAACTTGTTAGAACTCTTCAGAAATTAATGAAATAAATTATACAAAAAGAGGTGACATAAATGAAGAAATATAATATCACAGGCATGCATTGTGCCGTATGTCAGGGGCGAATTGAAAAAGTAGTTTCAGAACTTGATGGCGTTGATAATGTATCGGTAAGCCTTTTAACTAATAGTATGCAGGTAGAAGGGACAGCATCTGATAAAGATATTATCAGTGTTGTAAAAAAATCCGGATATGGTGCTAAAGTGGCAAAGGATGATACAACTGATGATATAAATGAAGAAAATAATAAAGAAACAAAACATATTAAAAGAAGATTAATTTTTTCTGTAGCATTACTTATTCCTTTAATGTATGTTTCCATGGGACATATGATGTGGGGATGGTGGCTCCCCGGATTTTTAATGCACAATCATATTGCCCTTGGAGCAATACAGATAACATTTACAACAATTATATTAATAATAAACAGAAACTTTTTTATTAACGGTGTAAAAGGTGTTATATCTAAAAGCCCTAATATGGATACTTTGGTTGCTCTTGGTGCCGGTGCATCATATTTTTACAGTGCTTATGTATTTATAATGGTTATAATTGCAGAACTGGACAAAAATAAAGAACTTGCAATGCATTATGTCCATGACTTTTATTTTGAATCTGCTGCAATGATTGTAACCCTTATTACTGTTGGAAAAATGCTTGAATCTTACTCAAAGGGTAAAACTACCAACGCTATAAAAGGATTAATGGAACTTGCCCCTGACAAGGCAACGGTCATAAAAGAAATTGACGGTAAAGAAGTAGAACAGGAAATTGATATAAAGGACATGAAAATCGGTGACATTTTCATAATAAAGCCAGGCGAAAAAATACCGGCTGACGGTATTGTTATTTCCGGTATAAGCGCAGTGGATGAATCAACTTTAACAGGAGAAAGTATTCCCGTAGACAAAGAACCCGGCAGTGAAATTTCTTCTGCAACAATTAATCAGTCAGGTTTCTTAAAGTGCAAAGCCACACATGTTGGAAAGGACACTACACTTGCAAAAATAATTCAAATGGTAAGCGATGCATCAAATTCAAAAGCACCTATAGCAAAAATAGCCGATAAAGTGTCAGGTATTTTTGTTCCAATTGTATTAATAATTGCTCTCATAACTTTATTTGTATGGATTATTGCAGGAAAGGACTTTGGATTTGCCATTGCAAGAAGTATATCTGTTTTAGTTATAAGCTGTCCATGTGCTCTGGGCCTTGCAACGCCTGTTGCAATTATGGTTGGAAACGGCATAGGGGCAAAAAACGGTATTTTATTTAAAAATGCAACTGCTCTTGAAAATGCCGGAAAAATTAAAAATATCGCCCTTGATAAAACAGGTACAATAACAGAAGGAAAACCGCAAATTACGGATATATATGCAAATACAGGATTTACAGATAAACAGCTTTTAACTCTTGCCTACAGTCTTGAAAAGAAAAGTGAACATCCTTTGGCAATGGCAATAGTTGAATACTGCACGGAAAACAAAATTCCATATGAGGATGTGCAGAATTTTGCCGCCGATGTAGGAAGCGGAATTTATGGTATTATTTCTAATGTCAAATATTATGCAGGAAATGTTAAATACATTGGAAATATTTTGTCGATTTCCCAAAACATTCGTGACAAAGCTGATGAATTTTCAAACGAAGGAAAAACACCTTTATTTTTTTCAAATGAAGATAAAATTATAGGAATAATTGCTGTGGCTGATACAATCAAATCTGACAGTAAAGAGGCAATTGTCAGTCTTAAAAATATGGATATTAATGTAACAATGCTTACAGGCGACAATAAGATAACAGCAAATGCCATAGGCAAAAATGTGAATGTAGATGATGTTATTTCAGAGGTACTTCCGGCTGATAAGGAAGCATACGTACAGAAACTGTGCAACAAAGGTCAGACAGCCATGGTAGGTGACGGTATTAACGATGCACCGGCACTTACAAGAGCTGATATAGGAATTGCTATTGGCGCCGGAACGGATATTGCAATAGATTCAGCGGACGTTGTTTTGGTAAAGAGTCAGTTAAGTGATGTTCCCATTGCAATAAATTTAAGCAGAATAGTTTTGAGAAACATACATGAAAATCTCTTCTGGGCATTCTTTTACAATGTTATTGGAATTCCCCTTGCTGCCGGTGTATGGTATCCGGTGTTTGGAATTACGCTAAATCCTATGTTTGGAGCAGCGGCAATGAGTTTGTCAAGTGTTTGTGTAGTTACAAACGCCTTAAGATTAAATGCCAAAAATATTCGTAAACTAAAAAATAAATAACAGTTAAAACAGTTGTATCCGGACCTCATAAAAGGTATAATTAACAGGTTATTATATGAATTGAGGTTTTGATATGACATGTGAGAATTTTCAAAAATTAATAAATGATTTCGTTTTTGACAAAATAGATGACAGCGAACTGCTGGAAGAATTTGTTGAACATGCCAAGGAATGTAAGGAATGTAAGGAAGATTTGGAATTATACTATTCTGTAAGACGAGGTTTTGGTGATACAGAATGTCCTATTGAAACAGATGAAATGCTGGAACCGAATATTGAACTTGAATATGTGTTAGAGTTTTATGAGAAGCATTTCAAAAAAATTCACATTATAAAAGAAGCAGCATATGTCTTTTTGATTTTATTAGGCGCTGCTGCTGTTGTGGCACTGATATATTTCTTTTTAGTTTTAATATAGTTATTAATAGATTGGCAGGATTTAATTTATGGAAAAATTTGTTTTAATTGACGGACACAGTATACTTAACAGGGCGTTTTACGGAGTTCCTGTTTTCACAAATTCAGAAGGCACATATACAAATGCAGTTTTTGGATTTTTAAATATTTTATTTAAATTAATTGATGAGGAACAGCCGGATTATCTGGCTGTTGCTTTTGATGTACATCAGCCAACCTTCAGGCATGAAATGTATAAGGAGTACAAGGGTACAAGGAAACCTATGATGCCTGAGTTAAGAGAACAGGTACCTCTCATTAAAGAAGTTCTTCATACAATGAATATAACTACTGTGGAGCTTCCGGGATATGAGGCTGATGATGTTATAGGAACATTGTCAAAACGTGGTGAAAAAGATGGTCTTGATGTTTGTGTTTATTCAGGGGACAGGGATTTATTACAGCTGGCAGCTGAGAACATTATGATTTGTATTCCAAAAACAAAAAAAGGGCAGACTACTGTAGAAAGATATAAACCGGAAGATGTAAAGGACTTATATAAAGTAACTCCTGTGGAATTTATTGATGTAAAGGCATTAATGGGCGACAGTTCCGATAATATTCCGGGGGTTCCGGGAATTGGCGAAAAAGGTGCCACAGCAATAATTTCCCAATTTGGTTCAATTGAAAATGCATTTCAACATGCAGAAGAAATAGCAAATACACGTAACAAAAATGCGTTGCTTGAACATTATGATATGGCTCAGATGAGCAAAACACTGGCTACAATTAATATTGATTCGCCTGTAACAGTTTCTCCAAAAGAATGTGTTTTAGGAGATATTTACACGGATAATGCACTTCAAATGTTAAAGAGACTTGAATTTAAAAGCATGCTTAACAGATTTGAAAATGTATCAGTTAGCAATGATTTTGAAAAGAATTTTGAAGTGATTAGAGACTATACGGAATGTAATACTGTATTTAATGAGGCTTCATCAGCAGACAATATAGGCCTTTATATTTATATTCAGGATCATATAAAGGGATTAGCTTTATGTTTTGGAGATGACTATATCAAATATATCTCAGTAGAAGGTTTTATTACTGAAGAACTGGTTATTTCCGAAATTAGAAAATTAATAAAAAATGGTGCAGAAATAACTGTAAATAATATTAAAAATAATAATTCTATTTATAATGCAGACAGAAATTCCAATTTATTTGATGTTGAAATTGCAGCGTATCTTCTAAATCCACTGCAGAACACATATGATTATGATGATATTGCAAGAAACTATTTGGGAATGACGGTTCCGTCATATGCAGAGATTTTTCCAAAAACAAAAAAAGGAGAAACCCCTTCAACGGAAATTGAGGAAAATATAGTTAAATACAGCTGCTATAATGCCCTTGTTATGTATAAGGCAAGAGAAGTTCTTGAAAAGGAATTAAAAGAGCAGGGAATGCTTGGTGTGTATAAAAACATTGAATTACCTCTTACCTATGCATTATACGATATGGAACAGGCAGGTATAATGGTTCAGGCAGACAGGTTAAAAATATATGGTGATAATCTGCAGAAAAATATCGAAATTTTAGAACAGGAAATATACAATGAGGCAAAACATCCATTTAACATTAATTCACCAAAACAGCTAGGGGAGATTTTGTTTGTTGAAATGGGACTTCCCGGCGGAAAGAAAACAAAGACAGGTTATTCAACATCTGCCTCTGTTTTAGAAAAACTGGAGCCTGATTACCCATTTGTTTCAAAAATTCTTGAATACAGACAGCTTACGAAACTGAAATCTACCTATGCAGACGGTTTAGCCACATATATAGGGGAGGATAGCAGAATACACGGAAAATTTAATCAGACAATAACTGCTACGGGACGAATAAGTTCAACTGAACCCAACTTACAGAATATTCCGGTTAGAATGGCACTTGGCAGGGAAATCAGAAAAGTTTTTGTTCCAAAAGAAGAATGTGTATTTTTAGATGCTGATTATTCCCAGATAGAGTTGAGAATTCTGGCTCATATGTCTGACGATAATAATTTAATTACTGCTTATAAAGAATCAAAGGATATTCATGCGGCAACGGCATCTCTTGTTTTTAAGGTGCCAATTGAAGAAGTTACAAAAGAACAGAGAAGCAATGCAAAAGCTGTTAATTTCGGAATAGTTTATGGAATAAGTTCCTTTGGACTTAGTCAGGATTTATCAATAAGCAAAAAAGAAGCAGAAAAATACATTAATGAATATTTTGAAAGTTATCCGGGTATTAAACAATACCTTGACAATTCAGTAAATGACGCCAAAACAAAGGGCTATTCCGTGACATTATTTGGAAGACGTCGTCCTATTCCTGAACTTAACTCCGGCAATTTTATGCAGAGACAGTTTGGGGAAAGAGTTGCCATGAATTCACCAATTCAGGGAACTGCTGCGGATATAATGAAAATTGCCATGATAAATGTGGCTGAAGAATTGAAAACAAAAAAATTAAAATCCCAAATTGTTTTACAGGTACATGATGAATTGTTAGTAGAAACATATAAGGATGAAATTGATACAGTTAAAGATATTTTGGTTAGAAACATGGAAGAGGCAGCAAAACTTCATGTAAAACTTGAAGTTGAAGTCAAAGAAGGCTCTAACTGGGATGAAGCCCATTAATGTTTGTAACCGGGAGGAGTACATTATGATAATCGGATTAATGGGAGGCGTTGGTTCAGGTAAATCAACAGTCCTCAATTACCTGAGAGACCAATATAATGCTGAAATTATACAGTCAGATATGGTTGCCAAGGAAGTTATGAAGCCGGGGTTTGAAGCCTTTAATGAAATAAAACAGGCGTTTCCGGATGTGATTTCTGACAATGCCATTAATAATAACAGGCTTGCGGGCATTGTATTTAATGATAAAGAAAAATTGAAACAGTTAAATTCAATTACCCATCCGGCAACGGTTAAGGAGATAATTTCAAGAATAAATTCTTCATCGAAAAATATAATTGTTGTGGAATCAGCTATTTTGCCCGGCTCAGGGCTTGAAGAAATATGTGATGAGCTCTGGTTCGTTTTTTGTGAAAAAGAAACACGGATTAAGCGTTTAATGGATTCAAGAGGATATACAAGGGAAAAGGCTTTAAATATAATAAATAACCAGCCAACAGATGAAGAATACAATACTATATCTGATGAATTTATCGACAATAGTTACTCTGAAAATAAAACACGGGAACATATTGATTACATTCTTTCGCTAAGAGAATGTTAAACAAATGTGAATTTTAATAATATTATTGACTATTTTTAAAAAAAGAGTTATTATATGTAGCACGCTACATATTGTAGCTCTTTTTATGTGTAAAGGTAAAATATCCGGAGGAAAAGTCAGATGGACAGAATAGAACATTTAGGTCATAAAATAAAACTTTTGGATCAGCTGTTCAAATTAAGAATGAATAAAAATTTAGAGCAATTTGACATAACAGATGCACAAATGCATGTTTTGTTTTACATATCCTATCATGCAGGTGAAAAGGTTACTCAGAAGCAACTGGCTGAACACCTTAAAGTAAAGCATTCAACCATGGCAGGCATTTTGAACAGGTTAAAGGAAAAAGAGTTAATAGATATAAGACCTGATGAGGAAAACAAAAAATATAAAAACATTACCCTTACTCCAAAAGCATGTGATATTCAGGAAAGTCTTTCGGAATACAGAAACATGACTGAAGAGGTATTGGTTGAAGGATTTACAAAAGATGAAATATCAAATCTTCATAATTATCTGAACAGGGTTTACGATAACTTATTAAATAACAGCCCGATATCTGAAAAGGATATTGAGTGTTTTAGAAAAAAATAATTAAGGAAAGGAAAGTGAAATGTTAAGAACTTTAGGAAGACAAATAAAAGAATTTAAACTTGCATCAATATTAACACCTATTTGTATGCTGGCAGAAGTAATAGTAGAAAACTTCATCCCTCTTCTTATGGCAATTATTATTGATTCAATTGGTTCGGGAGATTTAAAGAAAATATATATTACATCATTGGTAATGTTACTACTGGCTCTGGTTGGTCTTATTACCGGCTTTGGCGGAGGTGTTTTTGGTGCAAAGGCATCAACTGGTTTTGCAAGAAATCTGCGAAAGGCAATGTATGAAAATATTCAGACTTTCAGTTTTTCAAACATTGATAAATTTAGCACTGCAGGACTTGTAACAAGACTTACAACGGATGTCACTAATATGCAGAACGCATATCAGATGATTTTAAGAATGGCAGTAAGAGCCCCTTTTAGTATGATTGTGGCAATGATTATGGCATTTACGGTTTCACCTAAGCTTGCAAGTATTTATCTTATTGCCGTAATTATTTTAGGTATTATACTTGCATTATTAACTACAAGAGTTTACGGATATTTCAGTCAGGTATTCAAAAAATATGACGAATTAAATGAAAGTGTACAGGAAAATGTTACGGCCATGCGTGTTGTTAAGGCATATGTCAGAGAAGATTACGAAAAAGGGAAATTTGGCAAAGCAAGCTATAATGTATACAGAATGTTTATAAAGGCTGAAGGACTTGTTTCGTTAAACGCACCTTTTATGATGACAACAGTGTATACATGTATTTTATTAATAAGCTGGCTTGGTGCTAAGGCAATTGTTGCCAGTGGAAACAATGCAATGCTTGGTCTTACTACAGGTGATTTAACCTCACTTCTTGCTTATTGCATGAACATTCTTATGAGTTTAATGATGCTTTCCATGGTTTTCGTTATGATTACAATGAGTTTATCAAGCGGAAAACGTATAACAGAAGTTTTGGAAGAAAAGGCTGACATAGTTAACCCTGAAAATCCTGACTTCACTGTTCCTGATGGCAGTATTACATTTAAGAATGTAAACTTCCGATACAATAAAACAAGCGAAAAATCTGTTCTTGAAAATATCAACATTGATATAAAATCAGGTGAAACCATTGGTATTATGGGTGCTACAGGAAGTGCAAAATCAAGCTTTGTTAATTTAATAAGCAGACTTTACGATATTGAACCACCTAAAGACGGAGAAGAAAGTTATCTTTTAGTTGGTGGAAAAGATGTAAGAACATATGACCTTGATACTTTGAGACAGGAAGTAAGTGTTGTTTTACAGAAAAACGTACTGTTCTCAGGATCTATTCTTGATAATCTCCGCTGGGGAAATCCTGATGCCAGCGAAGAAGAATGTATTAATGCATGTAAATTAGCCTGTGCAGACGAATTTATTGAACAGATGCCTGAAAAATATAACACACATATAGAACAGGGTGGTACCAATGTATCAGGTGGTCAGAAACAGCGTCTTTGTATAGCAAGAGCATTGCTTAAGAAACCTAAAATATTAATTTTGGATGACAGTACAAGTGCCGTTGATACATTGACGGACAGTAAAATCAGAAAAGCTTTCAGGGAAGAAATTCCTGATACAACAAAAATAATTATTGCTCAGAGAATTTCAAGTATTATGGACGCCGACAGAATCATCGTTATGGATGACGGTAAAATAAATGCAATAGGAAACCATGAATACTTAGTTGCAAACAATGAAATATATAAAGAAATATACAATCAGCAGACTAATGATAATGCTGATTTTGACGGAAAGGGAGGTGAAGCATAATGGCACAGAAAAATGTTTCAAGAGGCCCGGGAAGAAGAAATATGGGTTCAAGAGTTAAAATTGAACATCCATTTAAAACTCTGTCTATGATAATTGGCTATATGGGTAAACATTATGCAATTCATCTTATTATTGTTTTGCTATGTATTATTGCAAGCGTATTTTCAAACGTTCAGGGAACATGGTTTACAAAAGCATTGATTGATGAATATATTATGCCTATGGTTGAAGGTTCCGGTACTGATTTCGGCCCACTCTTGGGAGCTATGTCAAGAGTAGCAGTATTCTATGGAATCGGTATATTTTCATCCCTTGTTCAGGCGGAAGTTATGGTTTTTGTAACTCAGGGAACATTGAAAAGACTCCGTGATGATATGTTTAACCACATGCAGGGGCTTCCAATTAAATATTTTGATACACATTCCCATGGAGATATAATGTCCATGTATACAAATGATATTGATACATTAAGACAATTAATCAGCCAGTCCCTGCCACAGATGATTAACAGTGCCATTACCATTGTAAGTGTATTTGCATGTATGCTTGTGTTAAGTATCCCACTTACAGTTATTACTATTATAATGATTGCCATTATTGCTTTTGTATCAAAGAAACTTACTACATTTTCAGGCAGATATTTTCTTTCACAACAACGTGATTTAGGTGCAGTAAACGGATTTATCGAGGAAATGATGGAAGGTCAGAAGGTAGTCAAGGTTTTCTGCTATGAAAAGGAAGCAATACATGATTTTAATGAATTAAATGACAAATTATGTGATTCGGCAAATAATGCTAATAAATATGCCAACGTTATGGGACCGTGCAATGCCCAGCTTTCTAACGTAAACTATGTTATTTGTGCCTGTGTT
>URKY01000064.1 GCA_900548465.1 uncultured Eubacterium sp. | reverse complement strand
ATGTCTTGTATTCTGCGAAAAGGTAGCCTCTAATAAGTTTATTAAGAGGGAGATAAAATGAAAAAAATAGCAGTTTGTTTACTAAGTGTTATAACTATGGTAGCTACATTGCATGTCCCGGCTCCGGCATACGGCACATGTTTTGTCATCAAGAATGAGCACGCCGGCTTTAGGTTGGAGTAGGCTCGGTGCGTCTAAAATGGCAAGACTCAGAGAATGGAGCTACAACAAAGAAAGCATGCTTGACTGTGGCAGGTAGTCAGATACAATATCGCCAAGCAGGTCAAAAAGATATTGTGACAATAATGTCCAGTTGGATTATCATTGGAGTGTTCAGGTACTTCGTTACAAACATGAAGAATTCTCTATCATGTATTTTTCGACAGCAAATTTACGCTACCGAAAAATAATATAAACTCGACTTTTTGTTAAACAAAAACTATAATAACAACATAGGAGGTATGCATATGTCAAAGATGGGAAGACCAAAATCAGACAATAACAAAGATAAAATTGTTGCTGTAAGGCTTACAGAAGAAGAACATCAAAGACTTACAATGTATGCCAAAAAACATTCTTTGAAAATGTCAGATGTACTAAAGAATGGATTGTATGAAGTGCTTAACAAATAGATACAGATAACAACAAAAGAAAGCTTGGGTGGCTACCAATTGGCTACCACTTGAGCGGTTAATCACATTAATATACATAAATGAGGTTAAAAATGATGCAAAAAAAACATTATAACAAAATAGGGTCCGCATACAAGACGTTAGAAAATGCGGAGAGGAGATATGTATGAGGAGAAATATATTATGTATTATATTGTGTATGATATTACTGAGTGCATGCAGTTCCAAAAGTAATGAGATTATTGAAGGGTATAGTAACTGTGAAGAATATTACAGTGATGGATTTCAAGATTATATAGATTATTGCAAATATTTCTATAAGGAAAGCGAGGATAAAAAATTTGAGGAGAACAGTTATTATTCTATTGTAACAAAAGAAAATATAGATGATATAAAGAGTTATTTTGATAAGTTCCCTTATGAAAGTATGGAGGATAGCAATAAGTATGACTTTGAAACAGATAATATAAATGAAGGAGACTATTATAGCCTGAGAGCAGGGTCAAATAATGATAATTACAGTGTATTTTTATATGACGTAAATAGTCATATATTGTACTATATACATTATAATATATAGTGTAATGAAAATTATTGATTTGCAATTGTGCAATTAGATTATTTTATGCACTAGCACTAAAAAATAAAGTATTGTGTATAAAATGTCATTATGAAGAATGATAGTTCATTAAATTTGAAACGTATTTTTTATAGGTATTAAAATAACTTAATGAAATAAAATCTGACTTATGTTATAATACTTCCGTGGCAACACTATGGCAACACGAAATCAGAAGGATAATACAAATAATATAATATAGGTAAATTAACAGATAAAAGCACCCTCGTCTCATATTTATTTAAGGGCAGAGCTGATTTTCTCGCTTCTGCCCTTAATTGCATTATTCAGTAATTTTGCTACATGTCAATAAAAGCTATAGTAATAGATTGATATTATAGATTACGATTTTCCAAGGGAGCATTCCAATATATTATATAGCTTTTTACTTATCCAGAAAATATTTTGATAAATCAACTGTTTTTTTCACATCTGACTTACTCTGAAATCTTCCACGTATATACACATTATTTGAATTTGGGACTAATTTTCTTATATATCTCTGGTACAGCCAAGCATTAGCTAAGATGGATTTTCCTTTTTCTTGATTGTCGGTACCAGCTTTAGTATATTGACTCGCTATTATGGCCTTAGGATTTATTAATTTTATCAATTCTTTTTCGTATAATCCCATATTTGTGTACTGATAATTTTTGTCATCATAATAAGCTCTTTTATCTTGACCTTTAATATCATAACAAACAAGTCCTCGTAAATATTGATACTCTGGTTTCTTCATATCGTCTTCATTAGTTCGCTGTGATTTCCAAGTTTTTTCGGTATTCACTCCGAATACTACTGTATCATCTTTCTTGGGATCTTTATTTAGTTCCAAAAAATCATGCCATCTTCCTTTTCCATGATGAGAAGCCTTATATAAAATATCTTGATATTTTAGATTATTTTTATCTGAGTTATAGGGTTGTAAGTATTTAATGTAATCTCTTTTTATATATTGACCATATCTGTCTTTTTCTAAAATTTTCTCCATCGCACCTCCTTGAATATCTCCAGGAAGAATAATTTTATACTGAGCATGCTCCGACGAATTATCACGTACTACTACCATCATACTACTATTATTTACAACAGTACTAGAATCTCCAACAAAACGGTCCACTGGTGGCAAAACAATAATTTGGCATCCTGTATGAAGAACATTGATGTAAGTATTTTTGTTTTTATATTCGTGCTTAATGTCAGCGGACTTAATGCCAGCGGACTTAAGGTCATGAATTTTTTCTGGTTGTTTTTGATAAGGACCAACGAAAAATATTTTTTCGATTTTAACCTTCTTATTTTTTACTAATGCCTTTAAGTATTTATACATTTTTTCCTTATTATGCTCATAATTAAGTGTATTTACATATAAATTTTTAATATATACGTTTCCGTCCTTTTTTTTACTGATGTAATCCAAGCCGTTAATGTGATCGCTATGATTATGTGTTAATATTAAATCATGAATGCTTATATTTCCGTTCTTATCTTCAAGTTTTTTAGCGGATTTTTCATCTCCTACATCAACAACAACTGTTCTTTTAGTGGCATTATCTAACAAAACCTTGATTCTTGTGCAATCAGCATCATATCCCGATAATGTTTCTACTTTAACATTAACTTTATGCTTTTTTTGTACTGTAACAGTCCATGCACCTTTGTCGGCACTAACCTTTATTGATGTAGCTGAAATCATACAAACTACAAATATGTTAATAATCAACAAATTCCTAATAGTTATCTTCATTTTAAGTACTCCTTTGTTATAATATTTATATTGCATTCCCCATTATACATAAGAAACAATATAAAATCAATTGATGGATGTCATGGTACGTCTTGATTCAGTCGAAAATAATTATAAAAAAGATGTTACAGTACTTAATGACAGAATTGATGAGTTATCAAAAGAGAACGATTCATTGAAAAAAAATAAAATCCTATAGGAAGATAATGCACGATTAAAGAGCATCATAAATAATGACAGTTCCAACACTTCTCTTCCTCCATCATCAGATAATAAAAATGGAAAACCTGCAAACACTTATAACGGTCGTAAAAAGACAGAACGAAAGGCAGGAGGTGAAACGGCATGAGTATTTTTGATTTAGAAGATGGCGATTTTATCTTTGGAAGCGGAGATACTGGATTTGATTCAGATGGTCATATGATGAGCAGAATGTCTGATAATATGGCTCTTGATATGGACACAGGAGAAATACATATGGTGTCAAGCTGGAATGAAGAGTATATTTAATTTCTTCATAATAGTCGGTAAAGATTCTTTGTAAGATATTCATATGTCTATTATGCAGAAAAATAAAGCAAAAGAAAAGCCCACCTCTCAAGATTGAGGGGCGAGGGAGTTGAATAGGCGAAGCATGTTTTTTTATTAGTGGTATCTGAATTTTAGAAAGTATATGCGGCAAACAACATTTTAAGTATAATATAAAATATATTTTAATGATTATATGGCATAAGTGATATGGCATTTTTATGTTAGGTACAGTTATGTTGTAGTTGAAAAGGAGGACATTATGACAAAGAAAGGAAAATTAAGAAAGGGTATCAGTATTCTACTTGCAGTATGTATGGCTCTCCCTGTGGGATTCGTTCCGAAAAGCGAAACTGTGCATGGAAAAGTGATAGATGCAGATATAACAAAAAGAGAATTATGGTCTACATCCTTTGAATCAGCAGATGGATTTAAAACTTCTACAGTAGATGATAAGAAGGGTACCGCCAATATTGCAACAAATGAACTAAGCTATCAGATAAATGGAAATTTATCCGGTGAAATCGAGAGTTACTCGGGAAGTGCCGCGAAAAATGATAATGAAGTTTTGAAAAATTTGTTTGACGGAGACTCTAGAACAAAATATTTAACTGAGGTAAAGCCGTCGGAAGTTATTGTAAAACTAAAGAGTCAACAGGTTATAAAATCGTATGCGATAACTTCTGCGAATGATGCTCCCGGAAGAGACCCTAAGAATTGGAGTCTTCAGGGTAGAAATTCGGATAATGAAAGCTGGGTAACCATCGACAATAAAACAAATCAGGTGTTTAATGGCAGATATAAACAAAATTATTTTGAATTGGATAACAGCAAAGCATATCGCCAGTATAGATTGCGGATTACAGCAAATAAAAATGGTGGTTCCATGACACAATTTTCAGAGTTTATTCTTGCAACAGGCAAGTGTCAGGAAGTTGGTGCTTCTATTAGCAGAATGAATAGTAATATTATTTCCGGACCGAGCGATGCATGGAATCAAAAATCCAATGTGGGTTGGACAGGAAACCACTCTCTTGTATGCAAGGGAGTTCATGTAGGAACTGGTCATGCATATTCTTATAATGTTATTTATGACAACTTGAATCTTACAGTAAGTGATAATACAAATTTAAGATATGTAATTTTTCCTTCCATGTCTAATGGAGACGAATATGACTATGAATATACACAGATGCATATGGCTGTGGATTTAAAGTTTAAGGATGGAACTTATTTAAGTGAGTTAGGTGCAATTGATCAAAATGGAAATAAGGTGGATGCACAGTCTCAGGGAGATAGTCGTACACTGGTGGCACAACAGTGGAATGAAATTTACAGCAAAATTGGTGATGTGGCAAAGGGAAAAGTCATTGAAAAGATTTTGGTTGTGTACGATATGAAAGCTCATAATGCGAGGGCTTTAGCAAAATTCCAGACATATTTTGATGACATTGAAATATATAATCAGGATTATCCGGTATATTCTCATTTATCAGATTATGTAAATATTCTAAGAGGAACGAACAATACAGGAAACTTCTCTAGAGGGTTGACAATTCCGGCAGTAACAGTGCCAAACGGATTCAACTTTTGGATTCCTGCAACCAGCGCAAGCAGTAATACGGCTTATGAATATCAGAAAACAGATGATTTTCGTTGTATGAGAATAAGCCATGAACCGTCTATATGGGTTGGTGATAGAGGAACCTGGCAATTTATGGTAAATACCAGCAAAGATTATAATACAAATGACGATTATGGATTGGGAACGTTAAAAGCAAACTTTAGTCATGATAATGAGGTAGCAAAAGCGCATTATTATAAAGTTTCTTTTGATGGCAATGGAGGCGATGCAGCAAATTCACAGATAGAGCTGACACCGACATCTCATGGTGCAGTGGTACGGTTTACTTATAATAACACGGCAAACAAGAGTGTTATCTTTGATTGTGCCAATGGTGGAAGTAGGACCGAATATAGCGGAAATACATTTAAAACATATTCTGACCATACAGGGAATGGTTCGAAGCGTATGTACATTTACGGAGAATTTAGTGAGACTCCTAGGGGAACTAAAATAAATGACAGGAAAAGTATTGCATCCTTTAATTCCAATAGAGTTACAATGAAACTTGCCACATCATACATCAGCTATGATCAGGCAAAGAAAAATTTGGAGCTTGAAATTGGGAGAGACAGTTTTGAAACGGTTTATAACAAGGCACAGTCTAAATGGGATAATCAGCTTGGAATTATCACAAATGTTAAAGGCGCAAATTATGAACAGTTAGTTACACTTTATTCTTGTATTTATCGTATGTATTGTTATCCAAATCTTATGTCAGAAAATACAGGGTCAAACAGTAATCCGGTTTGGAAATACAAGAGCCCTTACAAAGATGATAATGCAAATCCTGTGGAGGGAAAGATTTATATTAATAATGGTTTCTGGGATACATATCGTACTGCATGGTCAGGGTATGGACTGTTTACACCGTCCAAAGCAACAGAGTTGTTAAACGGTTTGGTACAGCATTATAAAGATCAAGGATGGGTTCCAAGATGGATTGCGCCGGGTGGAACCAACAGTATGGTGGGAACAAGCAGTGATGCTATTTTTGCCGATGCAATGGTGAAGGGCATATCATTTGATTATGAAAATGCATACAGGTCCGCATTGAGAAATTCAGCTACTGTATCCGATAACCTTACAAATGGAGGAAGAAAGAAATTAAATATTTCGAACTTTATTGGATATGTACCTGCTGATGAAAATGAAAATTTCTCATGGTCTATGGAAGGATATATTAACGATTACGGAATTGCTCAGATGGCAAAGAAATTGGCAAATCAGACGAACGATGCAACAAAGAAAGCAAACTATATGTCTGAATATTACTACTATCTAAACAGAGCAAAGAACTATTCCCTCTTATTTGACGATTCTGGTCAGGATGTCACGTCAAAATGGTTGAGAGGAAGAAAAGCTGACGGTTCTTTGAATTTAGGAAACAGTGACAATAATACGGGATTTAATCCATTCTGGTGGGGGGCAGATTATACAGAA
Organism: uncultured Eubacterium sp.; assembly: GCA_900548465.1. GTDB lineage: Bacteria > Bacillota > Clostridia > Lachnospirales > Lachnospiraceae > Eubacterium_G. The sequence goes on along the minus strand of URKY01000064.1, from coordinate 3,493 downwards.
ACCAATGCATTTAACATGGCAGTTTCTGTACCACAGGATGGAATTGGACTTGCAAACTTATATGGCGGTCGCGACCAGCTTGCAGACAAGCTTGATACAATCTTTACAACTGATGGAGGATATATTGGATATGGCGCCATGGATGGTGTCGGTGGTATTCATGAACAGAGGGAAGCAAGAGAAGTAAAACTGGGTCAGTATGGACACAGCAATCAGCCGTCCCATCATATTCCATATATGTATCTGTACTCATCCCGTCCGTGGGAGACACAGAAGTATGTAAGAGATATTCTTGCAAGATGTTATGCAGGAAGTACCTTTGGGCAGGGTTATATTGGTGATGAAGATAATGGTGAAATGTCAGCATGGTATGTATTGTCTTCCATCGGCTTTTATCCATTGTCAATGGGAAATGATGAATTTGCTATCGGTTCACCACAGTTTAAAGAAGTAACTGTTAATTTGGAAGGAAATAAAAAACTGGTAATTAAGGCAAATAACAATAGTAAGGAAAATGTGTATGTAGATAGTATGTACGTTAATGGAGAAAAGTATGATAAAACATTTATAAAATACGAGGATTTAATTAAAGGTGGAACAATTGAATTTAATATGTCCTCAACACCTAATAAAGAGCGCGGACTTGAACAGGATGGCCTTACATCCATAACTAAAGATGACAATAAGCCGCAAGTATATACGGACTATTCAAAGGATGCCAATAAGTCTTCAAGTACAGGAGTGACTACATTGGATAACTTATTTGATGATGATTCAGATACAGAGACAAAGGTTGATAATACAACTACACTTATGTTTAAGTTTACCGATAAAAAAGCTGTAAGAATGTTGACTCTTACATCATCAAAATCAGGAAGAACACCGGATAGGGCACGGGTGTATGGAGATAATGAAGATGATAACTGGGTTTTACTGGGAGACTACCATGACAGTGGCAGCTTGTTCTTTAATATTTGGGGCAAGTATACAAGACCATTTAGAATAAGTGCAGACAAAGTGGGCAAATACTCAAGATATAAAGTTGTTCTTACAGGAACAGATGCTTATTTGTCAGAAGTTGAGATGCTGGGATATAAGAATAACGGAATATTAAAGAGTGATTTAAAAAATGCCATTGATGTAGCAAAATCAATAGACACTAGAGGTGAATATCCGCAGATTGTGAAGCGCTTGGAAAACAATTTAAAAGAGGCATGCAGTGTGTATGATAATGAAGAAGCATCAGATGATGAAATTCTAAAAGCTTATCAGTCATTGGGTAAAATTGTGGACATTGAGAAGAAGACAATTAAAATACATGATGCAAGCCAAGTAGAAGCAGAAGAGTTTGATGCAAAGTCCGACCGTATAATTAATGATGGCAAAAACATTGGTGGAGTGGAAAATAATACATGGGTAAGATATGACAGTGTGTACTTTAACGGTTCGGCATCTCAGGTAAGCTTTAATTATTCGGGACAAAAGAGTGATGCAGGCGGATATGCACAGGTGTATATAGACAGCAAGGTAGGAGAACCTGTAGCAACTATTAATCTTCCGGTTACAGGAGATAATTGGAGTACATATACTACAGTAAGTCAGAAACTTGAAAAGTCCGTAAGTGGTCTTCATGATATCTATATTGTATTTAAGAATGATGGCTCGCATAAATATGTGGCAAATGTTGACAATATTGCTTTTGATGTAAAAAGTGTTGAGGAAAAGGATAATATTCCATCAGGATATACAGAAGCAACAGTTAATCAGTGGACACCATCAGGTAAATGGGGATGTTACTTTGGAAACTGGAGTGGAACGGCTTCAGGATCATATAAGTGGGCATCAGACGCAGACTATAATATTTATGTTGATAAGGCAAACAAAGGAACAGCATGGTTAGTACAGGGAAGTTATACAGATAACGTAACAAACGGACATACATATAAAGTAACAGTAGATGTTACTGCATCAAAAGCATGTTCAATTGGTATAAAAGAAGATCTTTCAAATGAAAAGGATCCACAGGTATATACAGATATACCGGCAAATGGTACAAGAACTTTAACAGGAACATACACAGTAACAAACAACCAGATAAAAGTAATGTTTGAGTTAGGACAGAATGTTGATGCAGGAACAAATATTAACTTTAAAAATATTAAGATTGAAGATTTAACAGTTGAAACAACAAAGGAACCAACGCCAACAACAGTAGCGCCAACAACAGAGGCACCGACTACAATTGGACCAACAACAGTAGTACCTACAACAGCAGTAGCACCAACAACGGTAGCACCAACAACGGTAGTACCTACTACAGCAGCGCCAACAACAGTAGCACCAACAACGGTAGCACCAACAACGGTAGTACCTACTACAGCAGCGCCAACAACAGTGGCACCTACAACAGTGGCACCTACAACGGTAGTACCTACTACGGCAGCACCAACAACAGAGGCACCAATCACAACAGTAGCCCCTACAACAACAGTTGATGAGGATGCAGTTCCTGCACCAATAGGATTAATATATGCAGGAAATAAAACACTTCCATATTACTTTGCATGGCAGTCACCTGCAAGTGACATAGACAGCTACAATGTATATGTTGACGGAAGATTAGTGGCAACATCAAATGTTCCACATATAAATCTTTCTATAGATGTGTTTAAGGATGGTAAAAAGGATTATATAATATCTGTAAAATCAGTTAGAGGTGGCAAGGAATCAGAAGCAATATCAGTTACATATAGTTTCAATGACGAGTTACCAACAACAGTAGCACCTACGACAGTAGTGCCAACAACGGTAGCACCAACAACAGTAGTGCCAACAACGGTAGCACCAACAACGGTAGCACCAACAACGGTAGCACCTACGACAGTAGTGCCAACAACGGTAGCACCAACAACAGTAGCACCAACAACGGTAGCACCAACAACAGTAGCACCTACGACAGTAGTGCCAACAACGGTAGCACCAACAACAGAGGCACCTACGACAGTAGCGCCTACAACAGTTGATGAGGAGGCAGTTCCTACTCCAATAGGATTAACGTATGTAGGAAATGAAACACTGCCATACTACTTTATATGGCAGGCACCGGCAAGTGATATAGACAGCTACAATGTATATGTTGACGGAAGATTAGTGGCAACATCAAATGTACCAAATATTAGTCTGCCTATAGATGTATTTAAGGATGGTAAAAAGGATTATACAATATCTGTAAAATCAGTTAGAGATGGCAGGGAATCAGAAGCAACATCAGTTACATATAGTTTCAAGGATGAATTGCCAACAACAGAGGCTCTGACAACAGAGGCACCTACAACACAGAGCGAAACTTCAACAGCAATAATTGGAGAAGGAAGCGATGCAGGTAAGGTAGACAGTGAAATATTGAATTGTAAGAATGATAAGGATTTAGCAGGATCAACTTTCGGAAAACTTTGTGTAAAGGTTAAGAAGAGCAAGAAGAAGGCTATCAGTC
>URKY01000063.1 GCA_900548465.1 uncultured Eubacterium sp. | reverse complement strand
AATCAATGTTTCCTTTAAATTTAATGTTTTTCCCCTTTATTTCTTCTAATAATTTGTCTGCAAAATTTTTGCTTATGGTTCTTCCATCAAAACCTATTGTATCTCCTTCTTTTAATTCCCTTTTCAGGAATTTTTCAATTATTGGAACATGCGGCTGCCCTGACTTCATAAGAACAATACCTGTTTTCTCCAACTGTTTATCCGCCTGAAGAAAATATCTTCCGTCTGTCCACAAGTACGCTCTTTCTTCTAAAGCTACCAATGTACCTGCTGAACCTGTAAATCCTGACATATACTCCCTGCATTTAAAATAATCTCCCACATACTCAGAAGAGTGAAAATCATCTGTAGGAATAATGTAAGCCTGAATATCATTTTCTTTCATTAACTTTTGTAAACAATTTATCCTTTCTTTTATTTCCATAATATTTTTACACTCCTATTACTTCTTCTACATATAATATACTAAAACTTTTGGTTTCAAACAATGAATTGTAATTCAAACTTTTTAGAAATATTGACTAACTGTTACCCTGACGCCTATGCAGATATATGTGGTGGCAATGACTATCCAAACATCTGCGGTAGAGCTTATTTTTATCAGTTTTCTGTATGTGGAACTCTGGTAAAAGTTGAAGTTGGCAATCTGCCTCTTCCTTCCGACTCTTATTTCAGTGCTTTTTATGGTATGCATATCCATGAAAACGGAAACTGTACTCCTCCTTTTGATAAAACCGGCGACCACTTTAATCCCGGCAGCAAGCCTCACCCAATGCATGCAGGAGATATGCCTGCTCTCCTTGGAAATAAGGGTTACTCCTTCTCCATTTTCTACACTGAACGGTTTATTGTGGACGAAATTCTCGGTCGTTCCATCATAATTCACCGTATGCCCGATGACTATATGACCCAACCATCCGGAAACTCCGGCGAGAAAATAGCATGTGGTGTCATTCAAAGATTCCTGCCATAAAAATAATTTTAATAAAACGGAAAATAAAAAGAGAATATATCAGCAGAAAAACGATGAGCAGGATTTCGTCATCTTTGTGAGCATAGCTACCATTGCGTAAGCACTGTTTGAGTCCGCGAAGCGGGCGAGTTTGCGAAAGCAATGGTTAAAAAGCGGCGCAGCAAAGATAGAAATACAATCTGTTTTAATGCTGATATATTCTCTTTTTATTTTCCCATTTTATTATTTTATTTTTATGGCGGAAATTTTTAATGTTTATGATATTTTCTGCCGTTTTCTTCGTATTTTGGTTCACATGTAATCTGGATACCAAGTTTTTTGAAGATTTTTTCATCTACTGATGAAAGAATTACTGTAGAATGTGCATCACATCCCTTAAGTTTTGGAAGCTGTTTCATTGCCAACATGGCATTTTCGCTGTGAGATGCCATTGATGATAATGCTATAAGTACTTCGTCTGTATGAAGACGTGGGTTCTTACTTCCTAAATAATTTGTTTTTAATGTTTGGATTGGTTCGATTGCTTCCGGTGCAATAAGATTTACATCATCATCAATTCCAGCCAGTGATTTTAATGCATTGATTAATGCTGCTGCAGAGGCACCAAGGAGATCACTTGTTCTTCCTGTTACAATTGTACCATCCTGCAGTTCAATCGCTGTTGCCGGCTTATTGTCTGTAGCCTCTTCTTTCTTAAGGGCCTCTACTGCAACCTTTCTGTCAGCAATTGTTATTCCAGCCTGCTTCATCAAAATCTCTAGCTTTGACAAATCATCCTTTATCGTACCCTTGCTTCGTTTTTCACACAAAGCCTTGTAATATCTTCTTATAATTTCCTGTTTTGATGCAGCACAACATGCCTCATCATCAATAATGCAATTTCCCGCCATATTAACACCCATATCAGTTGGTGATTTATATGGACTTTTTCCTGCAATAAGCTCAAACATTGCATTAACTACAGGGAATATTTCTATATCTCTGTTGTAGTTAACTGTTGTTTCTCCATAAGCCTCAAGATGAAATGGGTCAATCATATTAACATCGTTTAAGTCAGCTGTTGCCGCCTCATATGCAAGGTTTACAGGATGTCTAAGTGGAATATTCCAAATAGGGAATGTTTCAAATTTTGCATATCCTGCCTCAACGCCTCTCTTATGCTCATGGTATAATTGTGAAAGACATGTTGCCATTTTTCCACTTCCAGGACCCGGAGCTGTGATTACAACCAACGGTCTTTCTGTTTCAATATATTCATTTTTTCCATATCCTTCGTCGCTTACAATATAGTCTACGTCGCTTGGATATCCCGGAATTTTGTAATGTCTGTAAGATTTTATTCCCAACTCGCCAAGTCTTTTCTGGAACAATTCTGCTGCCGGCTGTCCCGCAAATTTTGTAAGACAAACACTTCCAACAAAAAGTCCAACAGACTGGAACTCGTCAATAAGTCTTAATACATCCATATCATATGTTATTCCATAATCACCACGTACTTTATTTTCTTCAATATCTTCCGCACTGATTACTATTACAATTTCTGCCTGATCCTTCAGTTGCAATAACATCTGTAATTTTGAATCCGGTTCAAATCCCGGCAAAACCCTTGAAGCATGGTAGTCATCAAAAAGTTTCCCTCCAAATTCAAGGTATAGTTTGTTTCCAAACTGGGCAATCCTTTCTCTTATGTGTTCTGATTGCATTTTTAAATATTTTTCGTTATCAAATCCTTTTTTCAAAATCTTAACCTCATTAGTATTTTTTTGCCACATACTATTGTGCAAGATATTCGAAAATTTTGCAATGGTTTTATCCGATTTTTTTTATTTTTATGCCAATGCTTTTCCTAAGGCTTTACATTCCTCAATCGCATCATCATCCGGTGCTTCATTACATATAACATAATCGCAAGCCATTACCGCACCATCATTTCTACATGTCTCATCCCAGTTTCTCATCCATTCGCCGTCACCCCAGCCGTATGAGCCAAACAAAGCAATTTTCTTTCCTTTTAATTTTTCTTCACATGCCAAAAACATTGGTTCAAATTCACCTTCTTCAAGCTGTTCAGCCCCCATTGACGGACATCCAAATGCAATTGCATCATATTCATCCATCTTATCAGCACTGAATTCAGAACAGAAAATTACATCTGCCTCTGCACCTGCCTCTTTTGCTCCATCAGCAACATTAGTTGCCATAATTCCTGTATTACCTGTTCCACTCCAAAATACTACTGCTACCTTACTCATTTTATTTCCTTTCTTTGCTTATGCTGCAACTGTAAGTTTCATTATATTACTGCCCTCTAACCATAGTTTTTTATAAATACGATTGCATTTATCATATTTTGCAAACTGACGGGCAGCCTCTTTTTCATCCCCATATACTTTCCAATATCCGCAACACTTAAAATGGCTTCCTTTATTTCTAATAAATCCAATTACATCCTCTATAGGATAATCCAGAAACAATCCTATTTCATGAGGGAATTTTTTTAAGTCTTTCAACCTTTTCTTTAATGTCATAAGAGAGCTTTTAAGGTCATCACAATTATAGCCCTGTTTTTCCAAAAGCATACGTACGCTTTGCCTTTTTAAATCAGACTTTAATTTGTTAATACGATAAACGTATATTAATGCTGACTGTTCATCCTCTCTAAGTATTTCAATTTCAATACCCTTATGTACAAATTTTTCATTCATCTCCCGAATTTTCTGTTTCATGTCATCTAAAGAAATACCATCTTTTTTGTAAAACCAATTAAACAGACTTGCTGTTTTCAGTGATGCCAGTGTTGACGAACACCATTCAATTAAATATTTTTCAAGCATACCCTACTGCCTTTCTTTTTGGGAGGATTCCGGATGGAAGGTCGCTACCCCTTCCACCATTCTTCGGACTCCAAATGTCTATTCAAAAAGAGTTAGTATAATCTAACTGTAGTTATATTACACTAACTCTTTAATAAAATCAACTAAATTTTTTAATTATTATATTTTTAATATTATTATTTTTCATCAAAATCGCATTCGTCCTGAATTGGCAAAGTTTTAGCCTTAATATCATCTATTTCCACAAATCTTCGATTCTGCAAAAATATTATAAGTTCATCAATAAATCTTTCCGGTCCCTGAACTTCCATTTCTACAGATCCATCATACAGATTTCTAACCCAGCCGGTTAGTCCAAGCTGTCTTGCTTTATTAACTGAATAATATCTAAAACCAACTCCCTGCACTCTGCCATAAAAAAATATATGTTTTCTAACTTTATCCTCCATTATTATGTCCTCTTTTTCTAAATCAGGCTATATAGTAATACAAAAAATTTCCATTCTCCCCTCTTCTCTTAAAAAACGTTAACTCCCAAAAACAATAATATACCACACAATGCTACAGCTCTGTAATACCTGTTGAAGGATATAACCATGGAGATATATAAGCTGCAATAATCTGAAATACAATTCCTATTGTTGCCAGAATAAGAGTAATTATAAAACGCTTAAACCATATTTTTCTATTCTTTTTTTCATAATGACTCAGAATATCATCCTGCTCTTCTTCACTAGCCAGATGGAAATCCTGTTCTCTAATATATAATAATTCCATAGGGGTATTTTTTCATAATCTAACTTAATTGTCAATTACTAAAATATTCATACAAACATTTCTTCTACATATATTTTTTGTATGGAGGTGAATTATTTGAAAACTGACAAAACAACCCTTACCATATGCATAGCATTACCGCTTATAATAGGTGCTTTATCTGCCCTTTTAACCCGGGGAAGTATGCAGACCTTTAAGATGATAAACAAACCGCCTTTATCTCCACCGGGATGGATTTTCCCAATTGTTTGGACTATTCTGTATGTCCTTATGGGTATCAGTTCCTATCTTGTAGTAATTTCAGATCAACCAAATGATAAAACCTTATCTGTTTATTTTCTTCAGCTTGCTTTTAATTTCTTTTGGTCAATATTGTTTTTTAACCTTCATTGGTATCTTATTTCTTTTATATGGCTTGTTGTGTTATGGTTCTTAATTCTCATAACAATAGTTATGTTTTATAAAATTTCAAAACCTGCGGCATATTTACTAATACCATATTCTCTCTGGGTGACATTTGCAGGATATTTAAATTTGGCAATCTATATAATACAAAAATAGACGTTGCTTTTTCACTTGTTGCCTTTCTTCGTGCCTATAGCAATTTTCCGGAAGCGGAGATTTCTCGGATGTGGAAAGAAACATTTTTCTTGATTTATCTTGTTTTTGTTGCTTTTCGGCTTCGAATTTCTTGCGGTGAGCCAATTTTTGCCACACAGTTTGTTATTTTCTTGCTTCTTTGTTGCTTTTAAGCAAAAATAACGGGCTTCATGATACTCCCCTGTCTATCTGACCGGGGAGTATCATAATGCCCGCTACTTTTCTAATATTATATATCTTTATTTAACTGTAACTTTCACTTTCTTATATACACCATTCTGTGCATAAACATAAACTGAACACTTGCCTTTCTTCTTAGCTGTAATGACTCCCTTTTTGGATACAACAGCCACATCCTGATTATCTGATTCGAAGGCTATCTTTCTATGTTTCTTTAATTTAACCTTCTTTGATTCAGCAATCTGTTTAACTTTTAACTTAAACTTCTTACCCTGCTTTAAGTTAACCTTTGACTTGTTCACTTTAAGCTTCTTACAGTTACCTACTTTTCCACCCTTTGTTGCCACATGAATTAACTTGGATATTGCTACCACTTCGCCCTTTTCATTTAATGCAACAACCATGTACTTATAGTAAGTACCTTTCCTGAGCTTCTTATTAGTAAATGTCTTGCTGTGAACAGTTGCAATCTTCTTATATGAAGTTCCACACTTTGCACCATATATAACATATGTCTTAGCAACCTGTATGTTCTTCCATGTAAGACTGATAGCCTTCTTCTTGCTCTTCTTAACCTTTACACAAAGTTTTCCGAAAGTAGATCCTGCTAAATCCTTATCATTCTTGCAGTTAAGAATTTCGCTGTCAACCTTACCTGCATTGCTTCCTTCTCCAATTGCTACTGTTGAAGTTTCACTCTGTGTTGTAGGTGCCATTGTAGTAGGTGCCTCTGTCGTTGGGGCTACTGTAGTAGGTGCCTCTGTTGTAGGTGCTTCCGTTGTTGGTGCCACCGTTGTTGGAGCCTCTGTTGTAGGAGCTACCGTTGTTGGTGCCTCTGTTGTAGGAGCTACCGTTGTAGGTGCTACTGTTGTAGGTGCCTCTGTTGTTGGCGCTACTGTTGTAGGTGCCTCTGTCGTAGGTGCTACTGTTGTAGGTGCCTCTGTCGTAGGTGCTACCGTTGTCGGCGCTACTGTTGTAGGTGCCACCGTTGTTGGCAATTCATCCTTGAAACTATATGTAACTGATATTGCTTCTGATTCCCTGCCATCTCTAACAGATTTTACTGATATTGTATAATCCTTTTTGCCATCCTTAAACACATCTATAGAAAGATCTATATTTGGCACATTTGATGTTGCCACTAATCTTCCATCAACATATACGTTGTAACTTTCTATGTCACTTGTAGGTGCCTGCCATGCAAAGTAATATGGAAATATTTCATTTCCTGCATATAGTAATCCTATTGGTGCAGGAACTGCATCCTCATCAACTGTTGTAGTTGGTACTACCGTTGTCGGGGCTACTGTTGTAGTTGGGGCTACCGTTGTGGTTGGCGCTACTGTTGTAGTAGGTGCCACCGTTGTGGTTGGCGCTACTGTTGTAGTCGGCGCTACTGTTGTAGTTGGGGCAACCGTCGTAGTAGGTGCTACAGTTGTTGGTGCCACTGTTGTAGTTGGTGCCACTATTGTGGTAGGTGCTACCGTTGTTGTCACATCATCCTTAAAGCTATATGTAATTGATGTTGCTTCTGATTCCTTACCATTTTTAACAGATTTTACTGATATTGTATAATCCTTTTTTCCATCCTTAAATACATCTGCTGTTAAATTAATAGCTGTTATATTTGATGTTGCTGCTAATCTTCCATCAACATATACATTATAGCTGTCTATGTCACTTGCAGGTGCCTGCCATGCAAAGTAGTATGGAAGCGTTTCATTTCCTGCGTATGTTAATCCTATTGGAGCCGGAACCACATCCTCGTCAACTGTTGTTGTAGGATCTACCTTTGTAGTAGGTGCTACTGTAGTAGGTGTCACTGTAGTAGGTGTCACTGTAGTAGTAGGTGCCACTGTTGTGGTTGGCGCTACTGTTGTCGTTGGCGCTACTGTTGTGGTTGGCGCTACTGTTGTTGGTTCTTCATATGCCTCTTCACTAAATAAGAAATAATCGATATTTCCAACATATGTCTTTCCGCTGTCAGGGGTAAATTTAAGATATACATTATGAACTCCTGCACTTATCTCTTTTTCCAAAGCAAACTGTTTTTCTACATATGTATCCCAACTGTCTTCAGCAGTTTCAGTCAGATACAATTCTCCAACAGGTGTCGTATCCAAACTATCTAAATACAATGATACTTTTCCTGTGGCAACCTTACCTCTTACAGAGTAATTCATTATAATACTCTTTGCGGTTTTGGTAAATCTTACACTATCATATCTTGCCCATTCACCATCATTGGTATTTCCTAGGTATGTATCATAATTAATTGTTCCATTAAAGTCATCTGTGCTCTCTGCTTCAATTTTTGAAAATGCATCTCTATATGCACTATCCACAAGAACAGTTCCGTCAGGCACTATCCATTCTCCATTTACGGTTTCCATATGGAAAGTTTCCCATAAGCCACCTATCGTAGTTGAAGTTGAAAGAACCGCCTTGTCGCCACTTGGATCAACGCACAAATACTTTCCATTTGCAATTGACCTAATAGCAAACTGTTTATTTTTACTTGTATCTTCCGCGTATCTTTCTATAACAAATTTTTCTCCGTTATATATTGCGGAGGTGCTTGCTGTAAGATATGCTCCTTCACTTACCATACATATATATTTTCCTGATACTAATGATTTGAAAGAAACTGTTCCATCATCATTTTTAATTATTTTAAACTGTTCCCACTCATCTCTATTATCACTTGTTGCAACAATTGTTGTATCACTGCTTCCGTTTTTACACATTGCATACTGATTTGATGCATCTGACTTTAGGAAAAAGTATCCCTGATTGTCCTTTGTTGCCTTAGTAAATTTAAAGTAATCAAAATTACATACATACGATGTATCTGACTTAAACACTATGTATACGTTCTGCACTCCGGTAATGCGGGCTGTATCAATTGTCACTTCCTTCCAGTTCTGCCATGTTCCTGTATTTTCAATGCTTGCCTTTGCAATAAGTGGTCCTGTTGTGCTTCCAAGTCTAAATTCCAATGTTCCATTTGCATCTTCTTTTTCAGTACTTCTTGAATATTTAAATGTGAGTTTTGATGCACCTGTCTCACCAAAATCAATATTGTAGTAAGCAGCATAATTTCCGTTCTTTACACCACCAAGACTTCTGCCACCACTGGTTCCGCCGGAATTTTCCGAAATAAGCCCTTTACAATAATCTAAATCTTCTGCTTCAATATTTGAATAAGCATCCCTTTGTAAATTATCCGCATATGTCGGCATGTTCGCCATAAGTGAAATGGCGTTATAAGCCGCAAATGAATCCCATGTTGCGTCTTCAGATGCTTTTTTCTGCCATGAACATTGCATAATTCCTTTTGAATTACTATTCATCCATGCAACTCTTGCATTATCTTTAAAGAATGAAAGATACTCACCCTTATTAAAATCTACAATGAATTTTCTCATATACCTCATGAGAATTCCTCTCATACCTGAAAGGTCACCTGAATTTGTATTCTCTTCTTTTAAAATATTGTTATAGCATAAGTGTTTTACTGTATTTGCCATAACATTGCATGCATCATCATAATACTGCTGTGTTCCATACTTTTCATAAAGCATGATTGCTGCTCCAAGGAAAGTTCCCTGATTATAAGTAGAACGCCAGTTATTTCCTGCACTATCCCACACATGTCCTGCATCGTCACCTTCTCTTACATACAGTGAACTATTTCTCCATGCGTCAAATACACTTTTAGCTTTTGTATAATAACTGTCATCGCCTGTGGCAATTGCCAGATAACATGCACCTACTGTTGCAGGTCCGTTAATACATGACGTTGTTCCGTCGCCTCTACCATTTTCATGAGACCATCTAATCAGTCCGTCTGTTCTTCCTTCTGTTCCTCTTTTATACATAAAGTCCCAGTTTTTCTTGGCAATGTCTAAGTAACTCTGATCACCAAACAACAAATATGCTCTTACGGAATCAAGCACTGCCCAGGCTATATCATCATTAAAATCATTATTTGACCAATAATCTCCATTTCTTGCTATAAAATCCTTATATGTATTTTGAAACATATCCCTGTAAATTGGTTTTCCTGTTGTTTCATATCCATCAAGCATAGCCTCCATAACTTCTGCAATTCCCCAGAATCCACCACCCAGGCTGTCATATCCTGTTGTTGAATTTTTAACATAATACTTGTTCTTAAATGCTTCTAAAGCCTTGTCCGCCATTGCTTCAGTAAATGATAAATTCTCAGCATCACTCTTTTGTATTCTCCAAATCTGACGAGGCTCATAATCTACACTTTTTGCCTTTGTCCATAATCTGACCTGTGCGCCATCCTTATCTTTTTTGTCATCATCACTGATAATTTCAGCATATTCTTCTTCACCATTATCATTTTTTACAGCTGAAACAATATAGTAACATCCGGAATATGTTCCTGATGTAATTGGCACTAACTTCCATCTGTAATTATTGGAATTATCATTACCATTTAAGTCCATATTATCACCACTGTTTTTACCGGTTATTTTTATACTCTTACCCGATACTACATTGGTAATATTATAATAATCCCCTGTTTCCTTTAATGTCCATCTTGCCAAATCGCTCATTGCATCTGTGTTCCAAACCACACAATTTGCATAAAATGTCGAAAGGTCGGTCTGTGTTATTGCCTTACCATTATATGCCGATACAATTGTATAAGTTGCACCATTAGTTATCCCTGCAGTTGCAGCTTTTACTTCAACATTTTTACCAATATTCATACCTACCCCAAACGTGCTAACCATAACTACTGTTAGCAAAATTGAAATAAATCTTTTTAGCATGTTTCCCTCCTATTTTCATCCTTTTTTATAGGTTATCACCTTACAAATTAAGGCTCAATGAAATATAAAATTTGGTTACCATTTCTAAAAAATACACACCATTTTTAAGTTGGGACAAATAATACTTTTAGCCTTTATTTAATTGTTTTTGTAAACACTCTCGACAAAATATATTTATGTGCATTATTTCCAAAAATCAAAGGATTTTGGGAGGATTTTTTCTGTGTTTTTTCCCTTATATATCCTAAAATCTCATCTATGGACCCTGATTCC
>URKY01000062.1 GCA_900548465.1 uncultured Eubacterium sp. | reverse complement strand
GATAGTGTTTCAAAAAGTGTGTATGCCTTCCCTTTTTATTCATTTCTGCAAAATTATTTATTTTTAATAAAATAGTTTTGATTCTAAAAAATTATAAATGGGGTATTTATAAATATCCGCATTCTGCGCCACTGTGCCCATCAGCAGAATGACGGCCTGTGGATTTGGCATAGCTCCTCTCATGTTAATGACTCTTTTATAATCCCTGTTGAGTCTTTCAATCCAGTTTGTAGTGTAAATCATTCCCCTGATTTCCCTTTCATATTTAAAGTATGTAAAGTAAAACCTGTATCTTTCATGTTGATATCTTTTCAGTGGTGGATAGCTCTTCTGCCATCTTAGGATAAAGTCTTTAAAGTTTTCAAATGCCTTTTCCGGATTGATATCCCATTGATCGGGGGCGCATATTTGTTTCAGCTCTTCCATGACCTGTTTCTTATCCCTTGGCTTGACTTTACCTGCAATATTCCTTTTCAGATGAACAGTACAAAGTTGCAGATCTGCTTTTGGAAAAGTGTCTGCCAGGGCGTTTTCAATCCCGCTTAAACCATCACATACCAACAGATCAACAACACTTACCCCTCTTTCCTTGAGGTCTTCAAATACGTCTTTCCAGTTCGTTGCGCTTTCTGTGGGAAAGTTTACCACGGTCAATACTTCCCGGGTACGGTCTTCCTTCACTCCCAAAACAGTATAATAAGCTTCATTACTGACTGACTCATCCCGACGCGTGAGTACATAAGTGGCATCGATGTATAAGATCGGATAACGAAAGTCAAGCCTACGGACAAGCCAAGCATTGACATCTTCACGGGCCGTATTCAGAAGACGGCTGACCTGGCTTTTGCTGTAATGCTTACCGTAAAATTGCTCGTAAATTTTACCCACTTGTTCCGTGGTTAAACCGCTACAATAAAGACTGCTCACTAGCTTTTGGGCCTCTTCTTCCTGATCTTTCAACACGCCGAGTAACATCGGGTAAAAATTACTGTTACGACTACGAGGGACACGTAATTCGAATATCTTACCTCCATGACAGACACGACGGCCTCGGAAACCGTTACTCACATCAGATAAAGCTTCATTATGAAGACTTCGTTCCGAGAGCATTAAACTCTCTAAACCTTGTTTGACTAAACCCTGAAGACCGGATGCTCCATTTGTGATTTCCGAAATTATTTCCGTAATTTGTTCCTGTGTAAATTCCATAATAAGTTATTTTTGATGTGCAATTACAAAAATAATTAAACTTGGGATTTACACACTTTTTGAAACGCTATCCACTATCCAGCTTTTGCGTAGCTGGTTTTTGAGTGTAACAAACTAATTTTGTACCACTTAAAAATCAAAGAATTATGGGAGCAGTGAAAAGAAACACACTAAGCGTATTGTTCATCATTAAGAAATCAAAACTTCTGAAAAACGGTGAAGCTCCTGTTTGTATGCGCATCACCGTAAACAAGCGAGTAGCCGAAATTATGATTAAACGGAGTATTCCCGTAGACTTATGGAATCAGAAAAAGGAATGTTCCAAAGGAAAAGACCGTGTAGCCACCGAACTGAACCACTATATCAATACGGTTCGTGCCAAAGTATTACAGATACACCGTGAACTGGAAATAGACAACAAACCGATAACAGCCAATATAATAAAGGATTGTTTCTACGGACGGGATAAAGTACAACGCAGTTTGCTGGAAGTGTATGCAGAGCATAACGAAAAATGTCGTGCCCTGATTGGCAAAGAATATACGGAAAGCACAGTTACCAAGTTTGATACTTCCATAAACCGTCTGAAAGAATATATCCGTAGTTGTTACCATTGTGATGATATAATGTTGGCGGAACTGGACGGACAGTTTATCCGTAATTTTGATTTTTGGCTGAAAACGGCAAGCATTGCCAAAATAACTCCGCATTGAAACATTTGAAGAACCTGAAAAAGGTTATCCGTATTGCTTAGGCTAATGATTGGATAAAGAAAGACCCGTTTTACGGCATCCACTTTAAGCAGGATGAAGTTAATTTAGAGTTCCTTTCACGTGAAGAACTGGATATTCTGATGAAAAAAATTTACTATCAAACGGTTGGAGCAGGGAAGAGAAGTTTTTGTCTTTTGTTGTTTTACCGCGCTCGCTTTCGTGGATGTGCAGCAATTAAGCCGTGAACACCTGATAAAAGACAATAACGGTGCTTTGTGGATACGCAAGGCACGACAGAAAACCAATCAGATGTGTAATGTTCCCGTTTTATCTATTCCTCAAAGGATATTGAGGAAATATGAAGATAATGTAGAGTGCATAAAGAAAGGAGTACTTTTGCCCGTAATCAGCGCATGAATGCCTACTTAAAAGAAATCGCTGATTTATGCGGTATTACCAAACGTCTAACTACTCATGTTGCAAGACATACTGCGGCTACCGTAGTTTTTCTCGCCAATAATGTATCAATGGAAAATGTATCTAATACAGATAAAAGTTATAATATTTGGCGTACTTTTATAGTTTTGCATGAAATAGTTAAAAAAATAATATAACGATGAATAATATTTTTAATTTGAGTGTCAAAACTTGCTCTGAGGATATAAACATCAATTTATCAGTAGGGGAAACTTTATTTATTCTTGGAGCAAACGGAACAGGAAAGTCTGCTTTAATGCATAGACTTTATACCAATCACAAAGATGATAGTAAGTGGATTACAGCCCATAGGAAAACATGGTTTACAAGCAACGCTATGGATTTAACGCCAGCGTCTCGTAAACAAATGAATGAGTATATCCAAAATTTTGACATACAAGATTCATCGAGATGGAAAGATGACTATTATCAACAGCGAGCTGATATTTCTATATTTGATTTAATCAACTCTGAAAACACACGTGCGCGGCAAATTGCTAAAGCTGTAGATCTTGTTCAATTAGATAAAGCGAAAGATATCTCTTTAAAAAATCAATCTCCTATTGAAATTGTTAATGAATTATTTCAAATTTCTAATATTTCTGTAAAAATTGAACTGGGAGAAAATGAGGAATTATTTGCAATAAGAGATGGACATAAATATAGCATTGCAGAACTTTCTGATGGTGAACGCAACGCTCTATTAATAGCAGCAGAAGTATTGACAGCTAAACCTTATACTTTGGTGCTTCTTGATGAACCTGAAAGACATTTGCATAGGTCTATAATTTCTCCTTTATTAAATAGTTTAATATCAAAGAGAAGAGATTGTTCGTTTATTGTTTCAACTCATGATACAAGTCTGCCAACTGATTGTAATGATTCGAAAATTCTACTTATAAGAAGTTGCCAATGGAACAACAACATAGTTTCCTATTGGGATGCAGATTTATTAATGAATTCAAATGATATTCCATTTATAGTAAAGAAAGAAATATTAGGAGCCAAACGAAATATTCTTTTTGTGGAGGGAAATGAAACTAGTTTGGACAAACAAATTTATCAATTGATTTATCCTAATACAAGTATTATATCTCAAAAGAGTTGTACAAATGTAGAAAAAGCAGTTATTGGTATTAGAAATACAGAGGCATTACATTGGATTAATGCTTTTGGTTTAATTGATGCGGATGATAGAACTCTAGAAACTATAGAAAAACTAAAAGAACATGGAATTATTGCTCTTGAATGTTATTCCATAGAGGGGTTATATTATAATGAATTCGTTATAAAAAAAGTAATTCAGACTTTAGAAGGAATATCAACTGAAGATTTTTCTTCGGCTTTCGATATAATAAAAAATAAAATTTTGAGTAGTATTTCTAGTCATAAAGATAGATTGTGTGCACGTTTATGTGAAAGAAAAATTAGAAATGAAATTCAAGGGAAAATGCCTAGTCATACAGAAATCAAAGATTTACAAAATCTATCTATAAATATAGATATTAAAAACAAATTAGATGCAGAAAAGAATTTATTTGACGAATATCTTAAAACAGCAGAATTAGATTCTTTATTAAGTCGGTATCCAATAAGGGAAACTCCAATCATTAAAGATATAGTTGATGTATTGAGAATGTCAAGAACAAGATATGAATCTATTGTTAGAAAGCTTGTTACTATAGATAAAGATATTCTTCTATTTTATAGAAGTAAGTTGTTGCAGTTAACATCTTTGATGGGGTATAGCATTTCTGAATGCTAAATAAAACATTAACAAAGATAAGCTCCGTATTCCGTTCGTTCAAGCCCAAGCCCTACGGGTTTGAAAGAAAATCTCCACACCTCAAGATGTTCGGGTAGTATTTTCTTCCAAAGGCTTGCACAGACGGAATACTACACTAATACAGTTAATGTTCTTAGTCTGTTTCGGAAAAAATGTGTTGTTTTGAGGACGGTAGGTTATTGCTGCCGTTCCTTATTATAGTAGGCTTGTAAAAGTCGTTCTATGTCGCTTTGACGGTAGATAATCTTTCCTTTTATCTGAATGTATGGGATAACGCCTGTATCTCTCCATTCTTGCAGCGTGCGGATGCTTACTTTCAGACATTTGGCTACATCCTTGTTACTTAGAAACTTTTCACCGTTCAAATACGCTTTGTTTTCCTTTGCCAATCGGCTGATACCATCTAACATTCTATCCACAGACTGAAAGAAATCCTTAATTATCTCACTATTGCTGTTTATAAGTTCCATATTGTTATCTATTGATTTATAATTGGTTTGAATGATTGACATACATACACGTGTCAGTTACGCAGATACTCACCATAGTAGGATATGGAAATACTATCTTTTACCACATCATAACTGATATAAAGCCGTTTAAAGCCTTCAACGATAAAGTAACGGTTATCTTCTTTCTGTATCTCGTAAACGGCTGGTTTTGCCTGTCCGTTATCCGATACATGGAGCATCGAAAGGAAATACTTTCTCTTGCTTTGGTATATCATCACCGTAGGATGAAGATTTAAACTTTCCCATATTCCGACAATAGCAGACAATTTGAATGATTGGTTTACTCCCGTATTATTTTCTTCTTTCTTTTCCATAGGGCAATATTTATTGTTTGATTTATAATCCGCTTTCTTGTTTTCCGTACATTCTGCAATCAGTCTTTCAATATCGGCAGATTTATAGTATAGTTTGTTGCCGATTTGGGAATAACCCAGCTTGCCACTATCCCGATAGTTCTGCAAACTTTGGATGCTGATACCGAGCAGGGCACACACTTCACGACCTGACAGCCATTTATCCGGCTGACGGGTATTCTCTTTACAAATCCGTTCCACCTGACTGACGAAGCCGGAGAACCGCCCGCACACCTGTTAAAAGGTTTGTTCCTCAAGAGTTACAATATTCATACGTTCTTCTCTATGGAACAGAAAAAGAAGTCATTTAACAAAAGCGGTCGAAAGCCTAAACTTGACCCACGAACACATCGGTATTCGTTCAATTTGGACGATGTAGAGAACGCCAAATTCCTGTCATTTTTTGATAGGTCAGGTTACACTATCAAAGCGCATTTCATTAAGAACTGTATCTTTGGGAAGTCGTTTAAAGTGCTTAGGATTGACAAAAGCAAGGTTGATTATTACATTCGACTCTCCCAATTGTTTTCACAATTCAGAAGCATAGGCATACTTTATAACCAAACGGTGAAAGAACTCCATTCTAATTTTGCGGAAAAGAAAGCACTTGCCCTGCTTTACAAGCTGGAACAGTACACTGTTGAATTGGTAAAGACGAACCAACAGATTATTGCGCTTACCAAACAGTTTGAAGCATCTTATAAGGAAGAGGGGATAATATCGGCAGAGAAGTAAGTACAGGCTTGCCAAAAGAAAAAATATCCCGAAACTGCCACGTGTACAGCTTCGGGATGAATTCTAATTTTAGTTGTTTGCTTTAATATAAGACTAACGGGTTTAAAATCATATACTGTATTCAGCAAATTATAATCTTCTCCACAAAGGATTACTTGTAGTACATTCTTATATTATCATATAATCTTAACAAAGATAATTATTCTCCTTTGAAAATGAAATAATTGTAGAGAAATGACTACTTTTGTTTATCATAAAAGTGAAAACCCATAATTGAGCATATGAAAAAGTTGATACTATTTTTTACTAATCCGATTATTGGAGGAATCTTGTCTTTAATAGGAATTTTGGAAATCCTGTTTAGTATCCCATCCTCATATCTAAACTATAGAATATCATTGTGGATAATAGTTTTAGTCATCGGATTTATCATTTTTGTATCATATTTATATAAAAAGCTACGAATTCTATATTTTATTAAAACATATACTTCTGATAGTTTTGGAGGATCTCGTACTTATACTTGGAAATGGAGTAAAACCACATATTATACCAATGTTTATGGATATATGCCCGACCACATTAATGTTCAAGATATAACAAAGTTAGACCCTGATACAAAAGTATATGATTTCAGTCACTGCATAACAAACAAAGATTTATTGCAAGAATATATAATGGTTAGTTTATATGATAAGGTAGAAAACAGTAAGCAGACTAATCTATTTATACAGCAATTGCATAAGCTTGAAGCTCATTATTCTAAGCAAAGTCAATAAGACCTTTATCCCAATATTTTAAATAGAAAGTACAAATCGGCGGACGAACAACAAAAACTTGCCAAAAAGAAATATCCCGAAATTGCTACGTGTACAACTTCGGGATAGTTTCTTTCTTAGTTGTCCGTTCCGTGTTGTTTTTCAAACTTGCGGAGCGTGCCCACATCAAACCTTTCCTTTATGAACTCTCGTATATCTGAAGCTCGGTAATAGGCTTTTCCGCTAATCATCATAAAGGGTAGTAGTTTCTTGCTTCGCAATCGCTGTAATGTTCGGGTACTCACTTTGAACAACAGGCACAAATCCTGATTATCCCATAGCTTGTCATTCAGCATTACTTCGGGATTGATTTGCAAACTTCTTACATCTTTTCCAACTTCTTCCAGTTTATCAAGTAGTCTTTGCATCCAGTCTTTAAACTCATAATTATCTACATACATATTTGCTCCATTTTTCAGGTTATACTTATATGATTACCAATCGATTGATGAAGCAAAGTTCTGAAAATGGAAGCAAAGAAATTACAGGGTAGTATATGCTACCCTGTATAAATTGATGCTAAGTCATTGATTATCTATACCCCTTATCTTCGTGTTCCTTTCGGATAAAGGCTATTAATCCATTAAGAAATTCCGTTAGTTTGGTAGATTTTCGCTTTATAACATCTTCATGTTTTTGGTAATAGTCCCCTAATTTTATATAAAGAGCCATTCAAAGGCTTTGCCTAAGTCCGTCAGGTGAACGGGTTTGCCATTCTGATATACTATGCGCTTGGAAAGAAATAAGCCGCTGACTATTTCCATGATATTGACAAGGCTTGTTTTGTCATCCAAATGGAGAGGGGAAAGAAACAGTTTGTTTGCATGTTGCTGGAATTGTTCAGGATATTTAATGCGCCATTTGACAATACGTATTTCAATGTTTAATAGTCCTATTGCTTCATCAATTAAATACAAATAGGGCATTTTTTTATTGTTCAAACCGCATACGATACGATTTAAGCCTATGTAATCCGAAAGAAAAATAGCGTAGTAAAACGCTATAATCCTGTTCGTTAATACTAAAATCGGCTAAATGATTAGCCAATCCTTCAATAGCTTCTGCAAATTCAGATGCGGAAACTTTGCGTTGCGAGTATTCCGATAATAAGCGGAAAAATCTCTGCCTTGACATTTTTTCTAACATGTTTTGAGTTGTAATAAGAATTACATTTAAATAATCATACACCCGTTTTTGCTATTTTAAAGTTGTGATAGAGTACTATCGTATATAGAAAATAGAAACTTTTAATCAATTCACAATTTAGATAATTTCATTTCGGTTGCCAAGGTTTATGAAGTATTTGTCCTATATAAATAATAGCAACGGTTAATGTTCTAATTTGAGTTGATTTACCAATTATTATTAGAATTACAGCTATTAGTATCATCATAATGCCAACAGCCAACCGTAGAGTGAACATTTCATTGAATATAGTAATACCGATAACCACCGCAGTGAGTGGTTCCAATGCGCCCATGATAGCAGTAGGTGTTGAACCTATTTGACGTACTGCAATTACCATAAATACTAAGGATATAACAGTAGGAACCAATGCAAGCATTATAGCAAATATCCACATAGAAGAGGTTGTCAGTAACTGTAAATGGTTGGTGCTGTCAAAAAATGATTGAACCATGATAGTTAATGTACAAAATAGCAACACATAAAACGTTAACTTTATAGATGACATTCTTAAAGAGGATTTATTTACAGCAATTATATAAAGTGCATAAGAAAGGGAGGATAGCATAACAAGCAATACTCCAGTTGCATTCAACACGCTACCATTATTCCCCTTGTATAACAGTCCTATGCCCCCAATAGCCAAAAGAATAGATAAAACCGTAATTAAAGATGTTTTTTCTTTAAAGAAAATAGCCATGATGATAGTTACAATAACAGGATATACGAACAGAATTGTAGACGCTATTCCTGCATCCATGTAGTGGAAACTTAGAAACAGGGTCAGCGAAGATGCCGCAAACAAAATCCCTAACCCTGCCAAAATCCCTAATTCTTTTCGTGTAACCCTGAACGATTTATCTTGTATAAACATTAACCCACCGAGAAAAAAAGCCGCAAGTAAGAAGCGGTAAAATAATACAGAGTTAGCGTTTATTCCAGCTTCATAAAGAGATAATGCCCCAAGTGGATTTGTACCATAGCTGATTGCTGCAATAATCCCATAAATTGAACCTTTGAATTTAGCATCCATCTTATTATGTGATTTATCTATAAAATTAAAGCTAGCGCAGGGATTAATATACCTGCTAATAATTCAATTCCCCCTATTCCGAACAAACCTCGTTTACCTTTATTCATTAGAATACCACTTATACATATCAATATAAGGCATACCGCAGATAGGTCTGAGAAATAGGTCCACCATGTTCCTGGGTTATAATGGAGAAATGAGAGTTGATAAAAAACCGGTCTTTTCTTTATTCCTTCATAAGCAACATTTCCTGTTTGAGTATCAAGAACATAGGATGAACCACTTTTCAAGAAAACTTTTACCGTTGAGCTATTCGGATAAAAATGCTTGATATAATTATTCTGCTCGCCTACCTCTTTTAACAACTGTATTATTTCATTTTTATTAAATTTATGGGAGGTAGGGAATACCCCCTTCACTGTATAATTGTTTACAGTTATATAATATTTCGGATTAAAATCCTTTAAATGATTCATCGTTATGCCCGATACTGCATAAATAAGAATCACTCCCATAAAGAAAAAGGATAGATGAAAATGAACCGTCCTGCAATACCGCCGGAACAAATTCCCTATCCGTAATCTGCCTGTTATTTCTTTATCCATATATTGGTTATTTCTGAAATAAAGAGTTGGTGTTTAGAAGGCTCGTTGTTATAAGATTCTTCCATAATTTTCTCTTTATAAGGTTGAGTCAAATTTGCATAGTCCATCTCTTGAACGAACATTTTCTTACATTCTATAATCATTCGGGCCTCTTCAAAACTCATTAGTCCGGAAGGGGTTTCCAATGGAGTCAATCCTGCTTCTGACACTTTATCAGTATCTCGTCCCGATTTTGTCCCACAAATCCGAAGTGCTCCCCGATATTCTTCTGTAAAAAAACTGAGTGTAAAACTTTCTTCCCGTTGCAAAAATTGATAAGTATGCCTTGAATCACGAACTACAATAAAAGTAGATGGTCTGCTCCACATATAGCCAACCCCTCCCCACGCTGCTGTCATTGTGTTATAAGAACTTTTATTCCCTGCTGTTACCAGCATCCATTGCTTGCCTATTAAGTCTATTACGTTATCAGGAAGGTCGGTTGCTTCCATCCGGTCGTAATGAGATTGCCAACCCGTGGTACTCGTGCTGTCTTCATTCTGTGTGAAGACTACTTTGTCTGATTTTTTACTGTTTTCCATACATGAAGTAATTAAAAATATACCTAAAATCATTGGAAATAATGTTATCTTTTTCATTTTCTGTTATTTAGTTAATGATTACCTTGCAAAGGTAGGCGGAAATAGGATTGAAATACTTGTATTCGCATTACATTATTTTGTATATTTGCGTTATGAGAAAGTGCAGCCAGTTTGAATCATTAAAGATTATAGATGTAATTGAGGAAGAATATTCTTGCGAATTACATGCCCAAGACCATTTTGAAATCATCTATATTCATTATGGGTGTGGGGTGCATGTCTTTAATGAAATTACAATTCCATATGAAAAAGGGGATTTATTTCTGCTTGCACCCGGTGACTGCCATTATTTCACAGTAAAAACTGTAACGCGCTTTACCTATATTAAATTTACTTCAAGCTATTTTGAGACTTATGACCGCTCCTATAAGTCCTTTTCACGAGAAATAACTCCAACTTCCATCATGGAAATTCAATGGCTGAAAGAGGATAAGATAACGGTGAGTGAACCTTGCCAGACTATATTGAAGAATATTTTTGAGAATATTATCCTATATAATTCAACGATTAACGTACTTCGTTCGTCTATTGTGTATTATCATATTCTTTCCATTTTCGGAATGATAAAAGAATACATTGAGAACCGAAATATTGAATTAAAGAAGAAAACTCCAACTAACGCTCATATAGCAGCATACATTCAAGAGAATATATCTAACCGTGACTGTATTTCCATCCATATGATTGCTAATAATTTTAATATTTCGCCATCTTATTTCAGTACTTATTTCAAGCGGAATTTCGAGATAAGTTATAAAGAATACATCGAAAAGATGCAATTACAACTCATCAAGCGCAGATTAGAAACCGGAGAAATCAAGTTGAAAGAAATTGCGGATGAATTTGGTTTTACAGATGTAAGCCATTTATCCAAATTCTTTAAAAGGCATGAAGGTATTAATCCTTCTGCTTATAAAAACGTAGGAAAATAGGAGATTGTATCCCAGATAAATATAATGATATTACATATTGTTGAACTTTATGTATCTTACTATAGGTACTTTTTATAAGTTAATAAATAGGTTGTTATGTGTTGATCTTTTTGGATTGGGATTATTTAAAAAGACAGTAAATTCTTGATAAACTAAAATAATGTAGTATATTTGTTACAGGTTATTTGAAATACTGGATTTTTTATGCAAACGAAGGTGTATAACACGTTACTAAAGCGTTACCCTTTTTAAATAATTGCATTACAACCAACTGATTAACAATGGTATATGATGTAATATTATAGTTGTAGCAAATAATAGCTTTTTGCAATTATCTTCATCATTTTGTATCAACTGTGTAGTAAGCCTCATAATTTATTTGTATTTTTGCCCCAACTCAAACAACCACCGCAACACCAAGCAATCTAAAGAATTGCACACGTGGGG
>URKY01000061.1 GCA_900548465.1 uncultured Eubacterium sp. | reverse complement strand
ATGAAATCCTCGAAGATAAAAAAGAGTACGATGACTGGACTCAAATCTGTTTTTCCATGCAAAATGCAGTACAAGCTGCGGCTAATATATGGGGAATATCATCAGATGAACAGATTAATAAGATGAGAGCCTTTATTACAGAAATGGTTCTCATCGAACTTTCAAATCTCAAACAGTTTGACATAGTGTTTAAAAAGAAGGGGATAAGGTCATTAGACACATTGTATTGCCCCAAATGTGGAAGTAATAATGTTGAAGAAAGAGCATGGGTAAATCCAAACACAGATGAAATCAGCTATAATGATTCAGTTGAGGAAGAAGATTGCTGGTGTGGCATTTGTGAAGAGCATGTAGAATTATGCACCCTTTCAGAATTATGGGAAATGTTTGGAGACATCCCGGTCAATAACGATGATGAGATTGAAGAAGACTTTCTCAACTTCCCGGCCGGAACCTTAAAGATTGATGTCTGGCATTGGTTTGATGAACGATGTCCTAACAATTTACACGATGATTTAATGTATCCTAAAAACGATGCCGTATAAATCAGAAAAGATTCGTATCGCTGGAACCCAATATGATAGACGAATAAAGCTCACTCCAGACCAAAAAGAATATATAAAATGGTTGAGAGAAAAGCAATTAATCAGTTACTCTAAACTTGCTAAAATATTTGGAGTGAGCAAGCGTCTTATTCAATTTATTTGTTGCCCAGACAAATATTTGAAAAACAAAGAGAGTTTAAAACAACGTAAAGCAGAGGGGAGATACAAACCTACAAAAGCAGAATGGGCAGCAACAATTCGTGAGCACAGGAGATATAAGGAACAACTCAAAAAGAAAGGAGATATAAAATGAAAGATAAGATTCTTACAATGTTCTTCGACATTAATAGATGGACAAAAGCAATTGAGAAAGGCGTTCTGAAGGATATTCGGAAGAGCGAACTTATCAAACTGACAGAAGAACCAACCAGAATTCGTATGGCAGAAGCTATGTTGAATGGTAAATATCAAATAACACCACCACATATTGCACAAATTCCGAAGGATAACGGAGAGTTTCGTACTGTATATGTCAACGAACCTATTGATCGTATAATCCTAAGCATCGCGAATGATTTGCTATTTGATTTAATGCCAGAGATGATTCATCCTGCTTGTAAATCTTATCAGGTCGGTATTGGTTGTGGTAAAGTGGTTTTGGAAGTAAGTCACACAATTGTTAACATGAAAAGTGATGGTTATGTGGGCTGGAAGTCTGATTTAAGTAAATATTTCGACTCTGTTCCTATCCAGTTTATTGACGCAGCCTTTGATAAAGTGGAAGCTAAGTGTGGTCATTCTGTGTTAATTGATGTATTAAGAAAATACTATCATTGCGGATTGTATTTCGATGAGAACAACGAACTGCATGAGAAATATCAATCACTTAAACAAGGATGCGCAGTAGCAAGCTGGTTAGCCAACGTGTTGCTATATAGCCTAGATGATGAACTGTCCCAATTGAATGGGTTTTACGTAAGGTATTCGGATGATATGTTGTTCGTTGGTCCGGACTATGAAAAGGCTATGACCATTTTACAAAAGAGATTGGCCGAAAAATCAATGAATTTGAATCCCAAGAAAGTAGAGTACCTGACTATGGACAAGTGGTTCAAATTTCTAGGTTTCAGCATTAAGGGAAGTATGATTTCTTTCTCTCCCAATCGTCTTAAAACCTTCCAGAAAGAAATAGAATCAAGAACCATCAGAAAACGTGGTATTACGTTGAAGAAGGCTGTGGATTCGGTTAACCGATATTTATATAAAGGCAATGGAGAATATAGTTGGGCGACTCAGACCCTTCCAGTATGTAATGTTCGGGTTGATATTAATGAATTGAATAAATTCGTAATGGATTGCCTTAGAGCCGTTGAAACTGGGAAACATAAAGTTGGTGGCCTTGGCTATGTTAAGGATAAGCCGGATGGTTGTGTTGTTAGAGGCATTGGTCGGAACGTAAAGGCTAATCGAAATAAATCTAAAAGTAAAGAAATTGAAGGTTATTTGACAATAGGTTGTATGCAGAATGCTATTTTGACCAGAAGAGCAGCGTACAATACTTTAGTGTCAATATTGTAACTACAATCTGAACACACAGTAAATGAATCCGAGGAACAAGTGTTTAATATCCAGATTATATATTAGGTACCCCGATTCTATCCTTGAAGGATTACATCCTTCAGTATCTACTCCGGGTACCATATAATCATCTGGATTATATCAATGAAGATAAATAAATGTGTCGATTGTTATGAGGGTTTATAAAGCAGCACAGCAGGCAAGTTCAAGAAGAAAATTTCATATTCTAAAGTATGAACTATTGATCGTTCACCGGAGGTTACAAGGCTGCATAGCCTCTCACCTCAGGTTCTCGATCAGGTCATATTTATAATTATCATGAGAGTAAAGTGATGTGCCATTCATTTGAGGACTTGTAAAATAAGCGAAATACATTCGAAGTTATTCAAGGAATACATTTGTTTACTGTTCCGGTGAGCAGCTTCCTGGATCTATGAGTCGATAACTCATCTGCTCCAGGAATATCCAACCGGAATACATCTATTGGGTAAAGTAATGTATCAGTATTATGAGGATAACTATTTAGCACAGATATGTAATTCAAGAAATATCATTTATATAGCTGGTTATATATCAGGAAGGACCGAGTACTAATTGTCCTGGTCCGTTCCTGATCACACCAGCTCTAAATCGAATAAGTATAGAAATGTGCCAATATTTTGAGAATTACAACTTATTACTTAACACAAAGTTTACAGTCTGGGATTTAGTAATTTAACATACTGGACAAGATATGATGTCCGCGTGATGACGGTCATCCTATGTATGACCTAGGATTACGCGGGTATCTTACTTGATACAGTATATATCATAAACATATAGACATGTGTCACGCTAAATGGGGGCTGTTTTATAAGTAACACAACTTTCATTTATACAAGAACCTTGCGTTTAACAACTATCCGACAATTACGCCGGCATCTACGGTTTTATAAACCTTTATTCCGGCGTATTCTGGATGTTAATATCAGGCTTTTAAAGAAATGTGTCAAAGGTTTGAGTATAAAATCAAAAGTAAACATTATGAAAAATATTTATCAAGAATCAATACAGGCTGTAGAGAACGGAACCAAGTTTAAAGTAGATTTTAAAACACGAAGTTTCAAACTTAATGGCCAATATATTATACAGAATTCGCAGTATGAGGGAAACTTAGGTGTGGAATTATGCGCTTCTCTTGATGAGTTTCTGTCTAATGTAGAGCATTTATATACTCGATATAAACATTCTATTCCATCAACAATGAGTGAATGTAAAAACCGAAAATACTTTAAAGCTTTGTCTGATAAAGATTTGGAGGATGAAGACATGTTGTTTGGAGTTGGTCGAGATATAGCACAAGTCGAATTGGAATTATACATTCTCTGTCAAATAATATTGGGTATAGGTTGGGATGCTAATAAAATGGGTAAATGGTTTTGGCAAAGCAACAAAGATAGAGATTTAGTAATTCTCAAAAACTGGGTTACAGTAGAGAAATAAATAATCAGACTAAAAATTAAATTATTAATAAGTTATGAAACAGTTAAAATTTGAATGTCCTGAGTGTGGTACCGAGTTTACGCTTACAGCTAATCAAACCAAAGCTAAGGAGCGTATTGAAGCTCTAAAGAAAGCCGGTGTTGATGTTAGTGAGCTTTTTGCAATGCAAAGTGCAGATGGTTTGGAGTTTATAGCCTCAAAAAGAGATGGTGTCATTAGTATCTTGGAAGAAGATGATCCAATCTTCCAGGCCATTATAATTCAAGGCACAATTCCTAATCGCCAATTATTCAGACGTTGGGTAATGGCACAGATGTTCCGCATAATTTATATAGCCACCAATACCCACGGTGCTTATAAGCCGATTGGAGTTTCAGAGGTGATTCATAGTATGGGATATGAATATCAGTGGAAGATGTTAAATAACGAGTTGTACGCCCAGCACAAAATGATGCAGAATGGTGATGTTGATAATTTCAGAGATCGAAATCGCTGGTTCAACAAAAGAGTGGTATTAGATATGGCAAAGGACTATATCGAGAAACTCAAAAAGAGATTTGATGAGTTGAAATTAAGAAAATGTAAAGGGATACCGTATAAACGCATAAATGGTCAAAATATTTTCGTGGATGATTTTGATAAAAAAGTAATCAAGCCATTGTTATTTGCAGTACATAAAATACAACATTCCGAAAACACTTATGAACTTTGGCATTCGGTGCAGGAGTTCAATAAAAGGCGTATCAAAATGCATTGGGATACTCCTCAAAATGCAGCATGGCTAGATGCTTACAAAGGATCTGGAGCGTTCTTTACAATGCAGAACATGATTCGTTTTCATAATTGCGTTGTCATAGATGACAATGGAAAAACATTAGGTAAAAACGCATCCCTTGCCTTTTTGAACAAGAAGGCAAAGTTGTATGAGAATAGAGAAGGTTGGCGTTTGATTGGTATGTTGAAGAAAATGCTAGATGACAACAACATTGATGTGGTTGCTAAAATGAAGGAATGGCGTAAATAACTTAATCAAGGCAGTTTTCATAAACCAGTTTAGGTGCATTGCCTCTGGTTTATGAAAATAAAATTAGAAAGATTGATTATGAGAAACGATATAATATTCAAACGTTCCGTCCAATTTCGGGACGAAAATAAAAACAGTTGGACTGTAGATTTTGAGGTTTATAAGGAAGAATCTACTCGTATAAACCGTGAAACATTGCAAAAATTTAAACAAAGTTTCAGTGTTTCGGTATGTGGAGCTGGAGGTATGGGTGCCGGGCAATGCTACGATCATATAATTCCTCGTACAGAAGGACAAAAGAAACTTCTGGAATTTTGGAACAAATATCATCTAGGTGGTATGTCTGGCGGTACGATTCGTCAAGATGAATATTTAAACGGCGAGCAATATGTTAACGACTACAATTACTTTGTGGAGTTGTTTAAAACATATAATGAGCATTACCGTGAACAGTTTGATGATATTTCTTTTCAGATTATTGTTAAGAATTTTAATATTAGTGACGCGGCTATAATACAGGTGAGAAATGTGCTTTATGAGAAAATGAGGAATAATCCCATTCAATATATCCTTGGATTGTCAAACAAATACTTCCATACATCTTCAGATTACAACGTAAAATGTTTCTTTCTTGCTATAAAAGGCTTATATGTAGATAATGGATATAAATATGGTAATGGCTGGTTATCCAGTCCGCTTCCAGATAATATTGAAGAGATTATAAATAATATTTGTGATCTTGTTGAAGAAGAAGAGACTGCGTTAACAGAAGAACTGGAAGCAGTTTTTGACATGGGTGAAAAAGGGTTTGTTGCCACAGAAGAAATTATCCAGCAAGTAATGGATTTACGTGAATGTGACGAAGATGAAGCAAAACGCTTCGTAGCTTTGGGAGTACATTTAGGATGTACATTCGGTGATTTGAATGATACATTTGAAGAATGTTCCTATGGTGAACAACTATACTGTGCAAATGGTATTGATTATTATATTGGCACAGAAGATGAACTGACCAATATAGCTAGTGATAGAGTACATAATGATGATGAATACGCGTGTTTTTGGCGTGAATCTGTGGCGGCTCAAAGAACTACTGATTCGTTGAGTGATTGGTTGGATTCAATCATAAGTGAGGATGGTTGGTGCTCGGTACTTAATTCTTGGGATGGACGGTATGAAGAATATAAGATTGCTGAGGAATATATTTGTGTTTGTAGGTCATAAATTGTCATGGAATACATGCTTGTTACGGACAAGGTGAAATCAGTGGCAATAAACGATGATTAATATGGGACATAAAAAGACGATTGATTATTGGAGACACCCAACCAAAAGGGAAATCAAGTTCGGTGAGGGAGCTATTCATTGGTTAACAGTGGATATTGAAAAAGTTCAGAAGCCAGACGGAAGTTTGAAGAAATGGTTTATTCATACAGACGGACTAAGGTACAATCGACCATAGTTAAAGTGATGTCTGTAAAGCAAAGGCTGTTCTAACAAAATAGAGCAGCCTTTTGTGTTAAACAATGGTTAAAGTGGACAACTATTCACACCATATAAAACTATAAAATCTATTCACATTAAAACAGTAATAAATATGCCATTGAAAATTGAGAATATCAAGTTGGCAGGAACCAAATTTGATGGTCGCGCTAAGTTGTCCCTAGAACAACGCCAGGCTATTCAGATTTTGGCCCGTGAAGGATATAGCCAAAGAAGACTGGCCGCTATGTTCAATGTTAGTAAGCGGCTTATACAATCTATACTATCTCCTCCTGTTCGCAAGTACTCTAAACAATATCCAACAGAATATTGGACAGAGTTAAAACGGAAGTATCGAAAAAAGAAAATTGATTTATATAAAAATGGAAAGATCAAGTTTAATAACAAGCTGAAAAATAAATGAAACGCAAGCGTATCAAGTATGTAGCTAACATTGATTTTGGCTATCGTTCAATTACTGATGCAAAGCAATATATAAAAATATTCTTGAAATCGCTTCTTTCGCAAATAGGGTTACAACTAGGAATAGACTATATCGTAACAGCTAATCATTTGCGAATTAGACATGTGAAAAATATTACAGGAAAAATAACCACCACACTTAAAGAGATATTCCCAGTATTCAATTTTTATTGGAAGACTCCAAGACTATTGGTGTGGTTCTAGAATCAATATTAATAATAATTTACAAGTATGGAAAAGCATTCTATTTCGGTTTTAGGAGCCGACAAGAAACAGTATGAAATCGCAGATTTCAGAGCAAGAGGTATGAATTATACTAATGCTATTGGCATTATCGTAACAACAGAATTTATGAGCCGTATTTTGGCGTTTGACACCTGGCAAGAACGATGGGGAAACACCGATAGGGTCTTGACTGAAGAACAGAATGAATCCGTTGCCATGCAAACTTTCTCCGGTTTGGACCTAACCAAACGTATTGTAGAAGGACAGGCTGGTATTGACGGAATGACTGCTGCCAAACGTTGTTGGAACTATCAAAAAGGTGGCTTCCAGTGGTATTTGCCTTGTTTGATGGAGCTAGGAGTTCTTTGCGCATATCGTGATGAGATAAACAAAGCAATGAAAGAAATTGGATGTCCCGATGAATGTTTACTTCCTACAGAAGATTCTGATGAAACTTGGGTTTGGAGTAGCAGTGAGGGCAGTCAGTACAACAGCTGGGTCGTGGGCTTTAGTGATGGCTACTTCGGCAGCTACTACAAGTGCTACAGTCTCATGGTGAGGGCGGTTGCAGCATTTCAGCCTTCGCCGAGCCTGTTGACAGGCGAGGCAAAAAGTAACGATTGTCTGCATAGTGACGAAGCTCTTATAAACATGTTACGTGAACGTGGTTATAAAGGCGAATTGACTAAGACCTTGACTATTTAATATTATCGCCACCCATATTTGATATGGTATGGGTGGCAAAATATTCTTTAACAGCATGGAAACATTTGAAAAGATTATAGAACAATACACACAAAGCGAAGTGTGTATGGGAGAATTGTTAGCTAATATTTCGGCAGATGGCATGTCTATTGAAGACGCTTTTGAATTGTATATAAAAGCTATGAATTATGCTGAAAAAGATGAATTTTATCAATTAGCTGACAGAGAAGTGAAATTATTAACAGCTAAGAATGAAGATGACAAACAGCCATTAAAACAACTGTTAGATTCGCTAAGCATATCTTGATATAATTGAATATGAATAAATATTATTTTGTAAATATAGGTGCGGAGGTAATATGGCATCCTGTAAATAGTGACGAGAAGAAAGTTATGCAAGTGTGCACCTCTGCTCCTCATCCGGTTGAAAATGACACATTAGTTTCTCTAATTTTTTCTGATAAAAAGGGGAACGTAAAAGTAAAGGCCGTCGAATTAACTCCAAAATTGACTGACTTCAATCAAGGGTACTGGTGTGCACTTCAAGATGCAGTAAGTAATGGTGCCTCTGATACGGTTATTCAGGAAATGCTACGCAGTGCCGGATTTACATACTGGGAATGTTACTGGCATATACAAAATTCTGATTTTCAGTCAGAAAAAATATGGTCGATTATTCGTGGAATGTTTTGCCAAAATCCAGATTATATTGATTGGAATGGTGCTGATTATCCAATAAAAACAGTAGTAATCTTAGAAAACACTCCTGATGAAGAAAAGGTGACTGTATCTGTCGAGAGATTAGCGCGACAATTATTAGATGATATGGGTAATTGGAGTACACGAGAAGTAGAATCTGTAGATGAACAGATTTATTTCTATCTGGATGAAGAGACCTTTAACATGCCTGATGAAGATATTGTAGAATACTTGAAAAAACAATGAAATTACTTTATATAGATTTATTTTGTGGTGCCGGTGGAACCAGCACAGGGGTAGAAAAAGCCCGTTTAGAGAACGAACAATGCGCTAAGGTAATAGCATGTGTAAATCATGATAAAAATGCGATTGCAAGTCATGCTGCTAATCATCCGGACGCTCTTCATTTTACAGAAGATATTCGTACACTAAATTTATCTCCTTTAGTTTCCCATCTACAAAAATGCAGAGCTGAATACCCTGAAGCATTGATAGTTTTATGGGCTTCGTTGGAATGTACTAACTTCTCGAAGGCTAAAGGTGGTCAACCACGAGATGCAGATAGTAGAACACTTGCAGAGCACTTGTTTCGGTATATTGAGGCTATTAACCCAGACTATATTCAAATTGAGAATGTAGAAGAGTTTATGTCATGGGGAGATTTGGATGAGTACGGTAAACCTATTAGTCGTGATAAAGGTAAATCTTATTTGAGATGGCTGGATAACGTAAGGTCTTATGGCTACAAATTTGAGCATAAAATATTAAATTCAGCAGACTATGGAGCTTACACTTCTAGGAAGAGATTTTTCGGAATATTTGCGAAAGGGAGTTTACCTATTGTTTTTCCAGAGCAAACCCATTCTAAAAAGCCAGACCAAAAATTAAAGAACTGGAAGGCAGTACGAGATGTGTTAGACTTTGATGATGAAGGAAAAAGTATTTTTGGTCGCAAAACACCTTTAGTAGATTCTTCTTTATTAAGAATTTATGCAGGACTTATTAAGTTTGTAGCAGGTGGAAAAGATGCCTTCATGGTTAAGTATAACTCAATGAGTAAAGCTGGAAAGTACAATGCTCCGGGAGTTGATGATCCATGTCCAGTAATATCTACTCAAAATCGACTTGGGGTTGCTTGCATAAATCGTTTAAATATCCTAACCGGAAAAGCATTTATTTCTGTTCATTATGGAAATGGATTTTGTAAATCTGTAGATGAACCAGCACCAACCGTAACAACAAAAGACCGATTTTCATTAATTTCTTCTGTATTTATTGACCAACAATACGGGAACAGTAAGCCTTCTTCGCTGGATAAACCACTAGGATGTATTACTGTTAATCCCAAATATAGCCTTGTAAGCTGTAAACCCTGGATTTTAGATACAAATTTTAAGAATGTTGGCACAAGTATAAATCAACCGGCACCAGTAATTACTGCAAACCGTAAATGGCATTACTTGATGAATCCTCAATTCAATTCTGCTGGCGGATCAGTAGATAAACCTTGTTTTACGTTAATTGCTAGAATGGATAAGATGCCACCATATTTAATTGAAGCATCTAGAGAGGGAGATCTACCTAGCTTTATTAAGATGTTTTCAGGAGGACTGGTATATGAGATATACGACACAGATACCGATGTAATGAAAAAAATAAAGGAATTCATGGCCATGTACGGAATTTCCGATATAAAAATGAGAATGCTAACGATTCCAGAGTTGAAACGTATTATGGGATTCCCGGAAGATTATATGCTAATAGGAACAAAAGCAGAACAGAAAAAGTATATAGGCAATGCTGTAGAAGTTAATATGGCACGAGTTCTTTGTGAGGCATTATGTAAAATATTAGTAACAACGCAACGTAAGGTTGCATAATTCAACAACAATAATATGGAAAATTTAAAATTTAATGTTGGGGATAATGTGAAAATTGTCTCTAATGATTTGCAACCGGCAATGGTTGGTAAAATTGGTCGAGTAAAGAAAGTGTATCCGTCATTTTCTGAAGATTCAGATAACAATATTCAGCCTTCTTACTTTTATCGCGTTGAAGTTGGAGGAGCTGTTTTAAAAGGAATTGCAGCAAGCAGTGATCTGGAAAAAGTATAGAAAAATGATATGAAAAAATACCGAGTGACGATTGACCTGGATGCTTTTGAAATAGTGGTTTCGGCTAATAATAAAGCCGAAGCCAAAAGAAAAGCTATCGAGAGACTTCAAAGAAAGAAGATCACTTCCCTGATTCGTAAATCTTGGCCTGACAATAAGAAAGAGGTGTATGTTGATGAGGAATAATTTGAGAATCAAAAGGAGATATGAGCAAAGATAATATTACAGAGCCTGTGAATACATGGGATAATTTCTATCAAAGTCGTGTCTGTAACGACAGTTATGTGAATGTCTTTTGTAAAAAATATAACCGGTTTATAGAAGAAATAATTATCAATATACAACAAATATCCTACGACCTGAAAGCACCCCTTATCTTAAAGGAGGAAGGATGTGGAATAGGTACTGTAAGCCTTGCTATTTCGCAAATAGGAGAGAGGTTGTTTAATTCTTTTGGATTAACAGGTGCTTCTGATGCAAAGAAAATTTCAAAAGTTATCTTCTCTGACATCAATATTCCTATGTTGGAGCTATGTTGCAAGAACACACTCTCAATATCCACGGATAATTACTTAGGAAAAGTCCCATTGTTTTATGTTAAAGAGAATATTTGTGAACCTAAGTTTTTTGAATCATCTACAGTAGTGGTAACACATGGGGTCTTGGAACATTTTTCTGATGTAGATATAACAAGAATCATGTCAACATATAACAATGATAAGGTTTTGTTTCAAGCTCATTATGTTCCAACTAGCCAATACACGTCCCCTTCTTTTGGAGACGAACGTTTGCTGCCTACAGATTACTGGATCACATTAGTAAAACCGGATTATTATCTTCTTGATAATAATGGTAAAGATTTGTATATGTTTAAAACTAAACCGGCACCGACAAGAAGATAAGAGAGTCTATAAATGATAAATTTTGAGAACATGGCAACTAATGTTAATAATGCGGAAAGATTAAGAAGTTATTTTCTTTCTCACAAACAAAGGGAAAATATTATCAATGTATGTAGAGCACGCCCAAATTGGGACGGTTGTGACTATTGCGACTTATATTCAGGTTCAGGACTTCCATGTTGGAAGCAAGATGATAAACATAATTGTTGCAAATTAGAGGAAGTCAAAACAAAAAACAAG
>URKY01000060.1 GCA_900548465.1 uncultured Eubacterium sp. | reverse complement strand
ATGCCGGGGAGTGCTTTTCTTGAACATCCTGAATATCTGGATGATTATCTGCCTTGGAATCCTCTTGTAAAAGAATTCTGTCGATAACCGTTGACCTTTTAGTATAAAAGGCTGACGGTTATTTTTCTATACACTGTTTTATTTGACGCTTACCATTTTTCAGCACCTCCTTAAATTCATGCTCATTCCGAATCAATCCACATTCATACTTTTCGCGCATTATCCTTCCTGTCTCTATCGGATAGTCCTTCTTATACAGGTAATCATGAAGCCAGTTATTTAACTGTCTATCAAATAGTGTGTTGAACTGGATTTCTATTGGATAATGTTTTCCGCTCTTCTGATAGTACACATGAACGCCTCTATAACCATCATCCAACGTTTTTCCTTTCGTCATATCAGCAATTCGGAACTTTGAAGTTTTCCCTTCAAATATTGAATCATAGCTGTCACAAAATGCACGAAAACCCAAAATATCATTAAACACTTTGCGCGTCTGATAATCTGGATAGTAACAATCATATTTTAAAAGAATAGAATCCAACACCGGACTCTATCCTGTATTGGATTTCAACTTCCGCTTCCCTGATTTTTCCTTATTTTTTCAGTATTTTCAGGGCTTCCTCAATCAATATAATTTACTTAAGTTGCACTTTATTATAGAAGTTCACATCAGAGTTAAATCATGCAGGGACTCGCCCCTGCATAACCTAATTTAGTACGGTCTTTTTCCACTCATTAATTGTAATAAATATTTTATTTTACTTGGAATACTTCTAGTTATGAAAACTGTTTTATGTAATCCCTTTATTGGATAATTCTTTTTAAATTGATAAAATTTTTTATGCCTATCTCTTGCGTTATAATACATAGGATTTTTACCAAGAGCTTTTTTTTCATTATGCTCAGTAACTCTAATTGACTCCAATGATTTCATAAGCATATTTCCTTTTTCAGTATGTATAACAGCAACAGAAGTTCCAAATTTATTATAACCACTGTCACCAGGATTTAATCCCCAAAAATCACCTATTGTAATATCTGAACAATGATTTTCTCCTTTATATTTACATTGGTAACAAGATTCCTGTCCCAATATCATAAATGCTCTTCCAAAATCCGTTTCATATAATGGTTTTATATGCTCTTTTCCATTTTCAAAAACAGCTCGCAAACACACTTGTTCCCAAAACGGATTTTTATATCTTACCGAGAAACTATTTATTTTACTCTTATATTTTTTCTCCAAAAAAGCTATATATTCTTTTTGGGCCTCCGCTTTCAAAGGTCCTTGGCATATAAAATCAAGCGTCCATAAATTTGTATAATCATAACATTGTTTCTTCTCCAAATATTTATATAAGTTCCCAACATCACATGGCACACCTATAAATAAAATTTTTTTTCTCTCGATAATGTCCTCATAAATATTCTGAAAAACACCTTTTCCATTACTTAATTTTTTTGATGTAGTAATATACTTAGAACCACTTAACCAAACAATATCTTTAAGATTGTTGATTCTTACGTACTGCGCACTTAAATAGTCCTCTGAATAACGTACACCATATACAACTCCCCCATTTTGTATAACTTGTTCACACACTGCATATGCCATACCACCAGAAGATGATTGTTTAAGTTTCTCAGTATCATTCAGACTTACCGCATAATATTGATTTTCCATCTCAGGCATCTCCTAATTTCAGTTTCTTCCTCAGCATAACTGTCAATAATCTATATACAAAAACACTAACTTCTGTCAAACTAGTCAATCCACATATAGTATAGACATTTAGCACGCCCACAAACTTAAGTATTATTAAGCCACTAATTTGAATAAACATTCCAATTATATTGGATCTATTAGCATATTTAACCAGCCCTAGTGGAGACATAACTGGAAAAGCAATAATATATGTTGGTAAAATAACCCATGCAATTGGCAATAATAATCTTAAAACATTTCCCGCTCCTGCATATTCTTTTCCAAATGCAAACACGCATAACGGCTCTGCGAATATAGCAATAAGAATAACTCCTCCTGTAATAATCGGCATACATAAGAGAAGTATCTTCTTAACCAATTTAAAATTTTTATTTTTTAACATATATGGATATAAACTATCTGCTATAGGAGAAGATGCCATTTTAGATAGTGTAATTGCCTTATCACAAGACGTATAATAACCAACTACCGGAGCTGAACCATATACTCTACCCAAAATGATAACATCTAAAGCCTGGTAAAAAGTAGATGCAAATCTGGATACAAAAAAAGGAATACTGGTTTTAAACAATGCTTTTATGTGTGCCATTTGTGGCACAATTAATTTTATTTTATATCTGACTTTAATATCAATTACTGAAAAAAGCAATGCAACAATACTACCTACCAAAAACGATAATGGCACAAAAATATAATCTCTCTGATTTTTTACGCATACAAAGATTAATATTGTAAACAATACTCTTATGATTACTGTTCTTATAGAAGTAATCTTCATATCTTCAATTCCACGATAATAATAATCTGGAAGTAATGCATTAAACAAATATGCTATTAAATATATGAAAATGATCATTGCATTTGATTTATCAAAAAACTCAAAAACATATAGTAACACAAAAACAATTGCCACTATTCCAGTCAAAAAAAGCTTTATAGTTGAAACTGATGCAATCACCATAGACGCTACTTTCTTATCATTACTATGTTCACTTATCATCTGTGTTGCTGATAAAATAAATCCAAAGTCCAGTATAATCTGAACATATGACATATACCCTTGTGCTAAGCCGATTCTTCCATAAACAGCCGGACCTAAAACTCTTGTTAAATATGGAATTGTAAGTAAGTTCAAAATTTGTACAGATATTGTCATTAAATAAAGAAATCCTGTATTACTTAGTAATCTTTTATTTGTAGTACTCAATTTCATGCTTTAATAATCCTATTCTATTCTTTATTATTTAGAACATTTAATATCCATTCTTGCGAATCAGTTCTAAGTGAATTTAGCTTTTTATTAACACTGTCATACATAATTTCAGAATATTCATCTGTTTTCATCTCTATTCTATTCGTCAATCCAACTTCATTCAGCAGATGTCGCACTCTTTCTGGATTTCCTTGATTATTGATAGCCACAAAGTTAGCGTTCAAATTAAGTGAGATAGCCACACCATGAAAAGAATCCGTCAATACCAGTGCTGCATTATTAATCAAATTAATAAAATCTGAAATAGATGCTCCTAAAATCATCTTATCACATGGAGTGCTCCTCGCTCTGCTAAATTGAACTGCCCATACTGGAATATCTAATCTTTTTGAATAACTCTCCACCATATTCTTATATCTTTCTGTTCTTTTATCTGTAGATATAAAATATGTCAATATATATTTTTTATTTGTTTTTTTCATATTTGTATTTCTTTTTGCCAGTTCAATCCATTCTCTCTTGTTTAAAAGGAAAGTAGGATCCATGATTACTTTTATTGGTAAATCACAAAATCTATGAAGTACATCCTTGGCATACTGCTCTCTAACACTTATTGCATCAAAATCTTTTAGTGCATCCCTAATAATTTTTTCATTTTCTTTTTCAACTGGAACGCTTCCGATACTCGTAGCAACTGAAATACGTTTTCCGACATTTCCAAATTGAAGTAAGAATGCTCTGTCAAGCTCACCTGATGTTGTCTCGGGATTCCATAACTGATCACTACCCGCTACAAGAATATCATATCTAATATCTTGCATATTATCTACATTATGATATTCTTTTTCTGAAATTTTATAATAACTATTCAAATATTTCGAAAAGCCTTTTTTATAATATTTTACTTTCCCGAACAAAATTGATTTTATAAAGGATGTTACATAACCATATATTTTATTATTTTCCTTATATGCATATTGTGTTTTACTATCTTCTAATTCATTTGTATAATTAATGATTTCTGCATTAAACCCATTTTTAGAAAAAAATTCTTGAGTTGCTACTGCCTGTAACCATACGCCATAATTGTACGACTTGAAAAAAGTAATAATACCAACTGTCATAGTCTACATACTCCTTCAAAATAAATTTAGTTTTTTTATTTACCTACGCGTTGAAAAATTTGCGAAGCTAATTTAGGATTTATAGCTGCAAGTACCGCAAATACTTTTGCTTTTATTGAATTTTGCCCTATTAAAAATATAAGTAGATATTTCCTTATATTTTTTGCAATATATCTATCATAAGATTTCTTATATACATCCATTTTGGAAAGTGCTATTATCGCATCATAAACTAAGTACTTTTCTGCCAAATGTACCAATTTAGGATAATTATTATTGCAAAATTCTATTTTTAACTCAGAGGCTATGATTCTATCGAATTCCCTTTCCGAAAATTTACAATGTGTAATGCTAGATTCGTTATATCGATAAAAATAGAACGCATTCGTACAAATATATATTTTGTGTGCTTTGTCAAATAACTTGTATGTTACATATTCATCCTCGTACAATTTTCCAACTGGAAATCTTATTTTACTAAATAATTCTCTTTTAAAAAGTTTATTGCAAACAGAATTAGATATCCTCTGTGAAAATAATAATTCTTCCATCCCTTCATATTTTGTTAATAATTTTTCCTCCCCATCAATTGATCTAGTTTTTAAAATATTTCCAATTTCATCAACTTGATTAATCGCAGCCACAGCAATATCTGCGTTATTATAGGTAATTCCGCTTAACAAACTTTCATACATATTCTCACTAATATAATCATCTGAATCTACAAAACCCAAATACTTCCCTTCAGCTTTATTTATTCCATAATTTCTTGCATCAGATAAACCACCATTAGTTTTTGTAAATATCTTGATTCTAGAGTCTTTTTCCGCAATTTCTTTACATTTAACTAAACTCTCATCATTACTTCCATCATTAACAACTATTATTTCTATATCTTTATATGTTTGTTTTATCAAACTTTCTAAGCAACTTTGTACATATTTTTCGGTATTATATACAGGAACTATAATCGAAATATCTGGTTTCATAATATCAATCCTCATTCAATAAACATGTTAAAAATATTAAATGTAAAAATATTTTCTACAAACGTGCGAATATTAACCATTGTCCTTATAAAGTAGAAATTTAACATTATCCCCACTATTGTTAATCCTAGCACGAAAATTAATATCGGTAACTTCTTTATATCAATTTTCATTTCCGTACCCTTTTTTCCCTCTTGTTGAAAACTATCAAAGAAAACCAACGATACTAATGGCACTGCTGGTGTTATAAAACGTATATAAACATGCGACGCAATCAGAAAAGTAATAAGTGTTAATACCATATATGTAAACATAAAAATATATATACTTTTTATCTTATTTAACGACAACCCATTTTTATTTGTTCGATAATACTCATATAAAATCATATATAAGAATAGTAAACTTATTATAATAAAATATTCTTTTTCCAATCTATAATACGTACTATTTCGCACAATATCCGCCCAACCGCCATCTTGCCACTGAAAATACATGTTTCCTCTTGTTATAAAATATATAACACTATTTATTAAGCCAATTGGTGTTTGCATTTCACCAATTTTTTCTGCTAATATTTGTAAAACTTGTGGCAACAACACAATTCCAAGTGAATAAATCAATACTCTTTTTTTATTCTTTATAAGCATTACCAATCTAACTGCTATCAAACCTATAACTGAGAAATGCATAAAAAATGAAGTCACATATAGAAAATATGTAAATATATTTCGTTGATTTTTATACAAATCTCGATAAATTGCTAAAGTAAACATTGAAAATGCCAAAGGCCATCTAATACCATTAACTATACTGCCAAAATTTGTAGCTGCAATTGTAAACACAAAGTAAACTACAAAATATGATTTTTTTATTCCTGATATTATTTTATAGTCACCAATTATATAAAATGAAATAAAATAATATATAAAACAAGCAAATGCTGGCAACATTTGTGGTTTACAAAAATTTGCAATAATCCAAAACAAAATGTCAACGGCATACAAATTAGTATAAGCCGTATTAAAAGAATCGATTAAATTTTTGTTTCTATAAGTTGATAAAATTGCTAAATATCTCACCAAATCCGGATCCGTAGCTGGATTTTTAAAACAATAACCTGCAATGCCAAAAACAATGGCCAAAAGTGCACTGTACAGAATTATTTTTCTAGAATCCTTAGTCGTTAAATACCCTAATAAAACGATTACTGAACAGATTGTCGGCATTATTAAATATATTAGCACTATGAAAGCAATCTGCATTATAAACAACTCTCTTTCTTATCTTTACCATTAATTTTTGTGTCTATTTTCTTACCTAGATATTACATATTCCTTCTTTTTTTCACAAACTCATCAAATTCACCAATTTTCTTGCAGGGACTTCCAACGCATACTGAATTATCTGGCAAATCTTTTGTAACAATACTTCCAGCTCCAATAATAACGTTATTGCCAATACTTACATCATAAAGT
Organism: uncultured Eubacterium sp.; assembly: GCA_900548465.1. Lineage (GTDB taxonomy): Bacteria > Bacillota > Clostridia > Lachnospirales > Lachnospiraceae > Eubacterium_G. The sequence continues at coordinate 5,051 of URKY01000060.1, read as the reverse complement.
ATTAGTGTATTTGCTCCAATGAACACATTATTTCCTATATGAATTTCTCCTACTTTTTCATTAAACTTTATCTTATTTCTACAATTTTCATCCATATTATTTAACATATGATGCATGACGTCATGTGTAATCATAGACACGCCCGCAGCAATTCTCACATTATTACCGATAAAAACTTTATCTGGATTAAATGGTAGCTTATAATTTTGGATCATGACGTCTTTTCCAATTGAACCAAATAAATTTCTCTTTTTTAACCATATAGCCCTTTTCTCACCTGATCTGAACATTAAAGATCTAAGTTGCAAAAATAATCTTATCATTTAGAACCTCTTAACCATAACTTCATTATATTTCATCATATAAGTCTCCTCTTCATAATCACCTATAACACAATCATTTGAGAAACCTTCTAAATTTTTTACAATTAATTCCATATGATTCGCACCACTTTCATATGCATGTGGATATCCACCTCCAAACCGCGGATTTACTTCAGAAATATAATACTCTCCATTAATGTCAAAAATATCAATATCTATTTGCCCTTTATATCCCGACTCCAGAACAAATTTTTTTATAAGATTAAATAATTTTTCATTCTTAAATGAAACAGCCTTATCTGTTTCACCAGCACGCATTACAATTTTCTTTTTTGTAAAGATTGAAACTACCTCGCCACTTATCATATCTATATAAACGTCCGCACCAATCTCCTGCCCATCAAGGAATTCCTGAATCATTAATCCTTCTCCATGTTCAAAAAAAAGTTCTAACGTTTCTTTATCGTAAACCTTTGAAATAGATATACTTGCACTACCTTTTGCTGGCTTTACAAATATTGGATATTTTGCCTTTCCTGCCTTTACATCCTTATAAAATTCCTCTTTATTTGTATAAGATTTTGCACATTTATAATTATGTTTTTTCAGCCATTTATACATTTCAAATTTATTTAAAGCTCGTTCACAAAGTTCATACGAAGAACCTATTACAGTAGTTCCAACTTTTTTAAACTCTTCGACATTTTTAGCCAACAAAGAAAGTTCTGGATCAATAAGTGAAAGAACTCCATCTATTTTTTCATTTTTACATATATCAAGAATACTATTCAAATAATCCGATGCACTTATTCTAGGAACTATATAATATCTATCTGCCTCATATAGCGAAGGAGCTAATTCACTCATATCCGTACAAATAACTTTTCCCCTATTTCCTAACGTCTTCTTAAAATATTGAACAATTTTATTTCGTGTTCCTGAACTTAAAATCAAAATATTCATACTTATTCTCCTTCATAAATTCAAACTATAAGTTAATAACGTCAATATCATTAAAAAACAATGGTGTACCACCAGTATGAATAAACAGAATTTTTTTGTCTTTAATATTTGTTTTTTTCAAATATTCGCACATTCCATAGAAAGCCTTAGCTGTATATGTACTATCTAACGGGATCCCATAATTAATCATTACATCTTTAATTGTTTTAGTTATCTTTAGATTATCTTTTCCATATCCAGCACCAATATAGTCATCAATAAAGATTGTCTTCTCTTGAATATTTCTTTCTTCCTCATTTGGCATATACTCACGTATACTATCTAAAACAATCTTTCGTCCATATGGATTTTTTCTGGCAATACTAATACCAACAATTTTTCTGTTATCCTTATATATTAATTGACCGCAGACTAACCCTGCATGTGTCGTTCCAGTTCCTGATGCAAAAAAAATATAATCAAATTTAATATTATTTTCTATTTCATATTCCTTTATTTCCTTATAGCACTCTACATATGCCTGTGTTCCAATATTTCCATGTCCACCACCAGGAATAAAATAAGGATTAAAGCCATCTCTTTTTAATTGTGCTATTTTTTTTTCAATTTCACTATGAACTTTTTCAACTGGAACAGAAAGCATTTCAGCATCAAATAATTTCATAAATTTACTATTATATGTTACATCTGAAATTTCCCTAGGAGAAATCAGATAACATTTCATTTTTCTAGCAGCTGCCATATTAGCTATAATACGACAATGATTAGAATGACTACTTCCATATGTCACCACACAGTCATATCCACCTTTATCAATTTCCTTAAAAAAAAGTAATCCTTTTCGTGCTTTATTACCACCAAACGAATATGGAATAAGATCTTCTCTCTTTATATACAAATTTTCTTTAACTTGTTGAATAAGTGTATGTTCCATATCTCTTAACCTCTATAAAGCGGAAAGAAATTTTTATTTTTTATTTCTTTTTTTTGTGCTACTAATTTATCATATATTGCTTCATTTCTAATTTTTTTTATTGCGAAATATTTTGTGATTCCTTTTTGTCCACAAAAATTTTTTTTAAAAACTTCAATGTTTCCGCCGGCTTTTCCACCTCCCATATCAAATACCTTTTTTCCTATTTTTTGTCCATATAAAGCTGCATGATATGTCAAAAGACTATTACATTGTAAATTTAAAAATAATGTATTATTTCCTAAAAGATAATAATGCATAACATCTTCACCACATACAACTAAAACAGATGTAATTATTTCACCATTTAATACCGCATCAATCAAAAATACATCTTTACCTAGCTCATCAAAATATTTCTTTATATCTTCTCGATCAAAATTGTAATAATCACCTGTATTATATTTAATTTCTGTATTTTGATACAATCTTACAAAGTCATCTATAGTATCCCCCTTATTATCTATTAACACCTCGACACCACCATTAACCGCTTTTTTTATAGCCCTTTTAGCATTTCTATTGTATGTCTGCTCAAAAAAATTTTCTGTCAAATCATTACAATAGAAATTTCCATAATACTCTGCATTACATTCTCTTTCTACCAGTTCATGATAATCACTCCACGGATCAATTTTCGCAAATTCTGCAATAATATTTTGTTCTAGACAATATTTATCAAATGCTTCATTAAATTTCTTCATAAACTCATTTTCTAATCCCTCTCGAACATATTCAACTATTGGGCCACCGGTTCCCCTAAACGAAGCTATATCGTAATATTCCTTCCTATCAACATTTCCAGCAACTTTTTTAATGTATCTATATCGTATACTTCCATTATCATCAGTGTAATTATACTCTTCTAAAACGCCGCATTCTCTTGGTTCTTGTATCTTAGCCCATCTTATATCACTATATAAACTTTTCATCATCTATCTCCTCGTTATTCTGTATATTGCTCTGTATAAAAAAGTGCAGAAAAAGTTTTAAAAATAATATGTATATCTAATAGAATATTAAATTGTTCAACATATTGAACATCTATCTCTATACGCTCATCCCACGTTGCTGAATTCCGTCTTTCAACCTGTGCTAATCCCGTAATACCTGGTCGCATCAAAAATCTTTTTTTTGCATTTTCACTATAGGATTTGTATCCATTGTATGGATGATAAGTTACCGGGGGTCTCGGTCCTACAATACTCATTTCTCCCAAAAGCACATTAATCAACTGAGGAAGTTCATCCAAACTAGTCTTTCTCAATATTTTTCCCATTCGTGTTATTCTTGGATCACAATCATCTCTACAAATCAAACCTTCACCTATTGATTCTGCATTAATAACCATTGTTCGAAATTTATATATATTAAATGTTTTTCCCACTTTCCCAATGCGTTCTTGAAGAAAAAAAACAGGACCTTTTGAATCGCATTTGATAGCAATAGCTATTAACGCTAAAATTGGCGATAATATTATCAAACCAATTAAACTTGCAAATATATCAAATATTCTTTTTATACCAAGATTTATTTTTTTCATCATTCAAAACATCCTTTTATCACTTCAATAATTCTATTCTGCTGCTCTGCCGTCATCTTGTTATCACTCGGCAGGCACACACCTCTCTGGAAGATATCGGCTCCAACATCTTCAATACCACCTTCGATATAGGCATTTGTTTTTGCTCTTCCAGAACCGGATACTGTTACAAACTCGTTCATTCGGTACATTGGCTGCATATGCATCGGTTTCCAGATAGGTCTTCCTTCTGCATTGATACTGGTGATTGCTTCCAGAATCTCTGTCGGACAGCTCTTTCCTTTTTCCGGAATATAGATTGCATCTGTACCACTACGTACTTGTTTGCACATTGCCTCTTTATCAATGATCAATGCACTAAGCCAGTAGTTAGGCTCACATCTTTTCTCATCAAATGGATTCATCTGAATCGGAAGATCTTTCAGGCCTTCTTTATATCTCTCATATACAACTTTCTTCTGAGCAATGTGCTCTTCCAGATAGTCATACTGTCCACGAATGATACCTGCAATAACATTTGACATTCTATAGTTGTAACCAACCTCTTCGTGCTGATACCATGCGGCTGCTTCTCTTGCCTGCGTAGACCATTTTCTTGCTTTGTTTGCAACTTCCAGGTCATTTGTCAGTAAGCATCCACCGGAACTTCCTGTTATAATTTTGTTTCCGTTATAAGATACAGCGGCATAATCCCCATAGGATCCACATTGTTTTCCATCCCATGTTGCTCCCATAGCTTCTGCTGCATCTTCGATAAGAAGTGCTCCATGTTTTTCACAGATTTCCTTGATTTTTTTAATATCACCAGAAAAGCCATAAAGCTCAGCAGAAACAACAAGTTTAACTTCTGGATACATCTCAAATGCTTTTTCAAGTGCTACCGGATCCATGTTCCAGGAATCTCTTTCAGTATCAATAAATACTGGAATTCCGCCTTCATAAACAACTGGATTCAGAGTTGCATCAAAAGTCATATCGCTACAGAAAACTCTTTTTCCTTCAACTGCTCCGTGTCCGATTTCCGGCTTGCCATAAAGTTTTTCACCAGCAAACTTCACACAAAGATGAAGAGCTGCTGTGCAGCAGGACAATGCAACTGCATATTTAACGCCTGACTTTTCTGCTGCAGCTTTTTCAACTTCGTTGATATTTGCACCAACTGTCGACATCCAGTTTGTGTCATATGCTTCTTTCACATATTTCATTTCTGCACCATCATGCATAGTTGGTGATGCAAGCCATACTTTGT
>URKY01000059.1 GCA_900548465.1 uncultured Eubacterium sp. | reverse complement strand
AATATGTTTTGTAGAAATTGTGGAAAAGAAATTCCTGATTGGGCGGAATTTTGCCCTGAATGTGGCAGCCTGGTAAATAAGAGTAATAATGAGTCCGGTATGGGAGAATCAAATAATCAAAAAGCATTTAATTCTTATAGTAACAATGCCGGCAGCCAAAATTATAGCCCAAAGAAGAATAATGCAGTTATTATAGCGATAATAATATTTGCAGTCGTTGTAGTGATTGCTGTTGCAGTCATAGTAGCTTTTGGATTTTTGTCTTATACAAAATCTCCAAAGGTTGATACACATGTAGAAACTGTTTCAGAAGAGATGGAAACAACAGAAATTGAAACAACAACTTCAAATGATGTTGTAGTTGTCACTAAAAGAGACGGTTATGCAAACAATGATTACGAAGACGGCAATGAAAATTCAAATTCTGTAGTGGGAGACGATAATGTCGCTTCTTCTGATTCAGATAATTTAGAGAATTCAGAGTATATTATTCCTGACAGCGACACAAGAAAAATAACGAAAAAAGACCTTAAAGGACTTAGTAAGGATGAATTGAGAATAGCAAGAAATGAAATATATGCACGTCATGGCAGAAGATTTGATGATGAAGAACTGCAGGAATATTTTGATTCATGTTCATGGTATGAAGGAACGACTGACCCTGCTGACTTTAGTGAAGATGAATTATCAGCTACAGAAAAGGCTAACAGAAATACTATTATAAAATATGAAGAAAAGAAGGGATATAAATAAAAAAGGGCATAAAAAAACAGCTCGTAGGGGAATTGAACCCCTGATTCCGCCTTGAGAGGGCGGCGTCTTAACCACTTGACCAACGAGCCTAAAAAATGTTACTGTATTATTATAACAATAAAGAAAAAAAATGCAACACATTTTTTCGAAAGGTATATATTTATGGACTGGATTTATGGAACAACTGTTTTAATTACAGGTGCGTCGTCAGGACTTGGAAGATGTCTGACGTTAAAACTAATTAAAGAACAAAATTGCAAAGTGATTGGAATTGGAATATCCGAAGAAAAAATGTTAAGTTTAAAACAGGAACTTACATATAAGAGTGATTCATTTAGTTATTTTACATTTGATGTCAGTGTAAAAGAAAACTGGCATGAGCTTGCAAATAAATTCATGCTTTCCAATCAGCAGGTAGATTTATTAATTAACAATGCAGGAATGTTGCCACCATTTGATAAATTCTTTCATTACAGTGAAGAAATGGTAGAAAAGTGTATGGATGTTAATTTTAACGGTCCGCGCTATGCAATAAAGGAAATGATGCCGATACTCAGAAAGTCTACCATGTCGGGGATTGTAAATATCTCCAGTTCAGATGCATTGGCGCCTATAGTGGGAACAAGTATATATAGTGCAAGCAAAGCAGCGCTTAAGGCATACACGGAAGCTTTGATTGGAGAAATAGGAAGAGAGATGTATATAGCCTATGTATGTCCCGGATTTATAAAGACAGACATATTCAGAAATCAGTATACTGTATCAAATAGCCGGCTGATTCAGATGGCTTCCACAAGAGTTGACAAGGTGTCTGATAAGATTATCAAAAAGATATGTAGGCAGAAATCAAGAATAATTGTGGGAAAAGATGCAAAATTTATGAATTTTACATCCAAGTTTTTCCCAACACTTGGTCTTAAATTTTACGAACTTATAATTAAAAATTCAAAAATTAAAATGTTTGAAAATGTTAGTCAGTAGGGTTGACAATGTTAAAAATAGGGAATATAATAAGAAATGAATATTGACTTAATGAGAGGAGCGAACCGCAAAGGTTCGCTCTTTGCTATGTGATGGAAATTAGTTAAAGTCAAAAGGAGGTCTAAGTGTCTAGAAGAGAAGAATATGAACAAAAAACAGAAGCATTACTTCTCCCAATTGTTGAAGAAAAAGGGTATGAACTTGTAGACGTTGAGTACGTCAAAGAGGGAAGCAATTGGTATTTGAGAGCATATGTGGATAAAGAAGGGGGTATAACAATAAATGATCTTGAAGCTGTTAGCAGAAAGTTAAGTGATTTGTTAGATGAGGAAGATTTTATAAGTGATGCTTACATATTGGAAGTAAGCTCTCCGGGCCTGGGAAGACCCCTGAAAAAGGATAAAGATTTCGACAGAAGTATAGGGGAAGAAATCGAAATACATTTGTACAGAAGTATAGATGGAAATAAGCAGTATGTAGGACTTCTTAAGTCTTATAATAAGGAAACTATTACCATTGAAACAGAAGATGGTGATGAAATAAACGTTGACAGGACCAATGTGTCTCTGGTCAGATTAACTATTGATTTTTAGGAGGATATTAGAAAAATGAACAAGGAATTAATTGCAGCATTAGATGTGTTGGAAAAGGAAAAAGGAATCAGTAAAGAGTCATTATTTGAAGCAATTGAAAGTAATTTAGTAGTAGCGTACAAAAATAATTTCAACAAAGCAGATAATGTGTCTGTAACAATGGACAGAGAAACCGGGGAATTCCATATTTATTCTCAGAAAACAGTAGTTGAAGAAGTGACAGATAAGGTTTCACAGATTTCATTGGAAGATGCAAGAAAGATTAAGGCTTCCTATGATTTGGGAGATACAGTTAATGTAGAAATTCAGTCAAAAGACTTTGGGCGTATTGCTACACAAAGCGCAAAGAATGGTATTTTACAGAAAATCAGGGAAGAAGAAAGAAAGAGTCTCTATGAACAGTATTACGAAAAACAGAATGATGTTATTACAGGTGTTGTTCAACGTATTAATGGAAAGAATATCAGCATAAACTTAGGAAAGGTTGATACAATTCTTACTGAAAAAGAGCAGTCTAAAGGTGAATTTTTCAGACCAAATGACAGAATTAAATTATATGTTACAGAAGTAAGAGATAATGGAAGAGGACCTAGAATTATTGTTTCAAGAACACATCCTGATCTTGTTAAGAGATTATTTGAACAGGAAGTCACTGAAATTCAGGATGGAACAGTGGAAATTAAAAGCATTGCCAGAGAAGCAGGTTCAAGAACAAAAATTGCCGTATGGTCAAATGATGAAAATGTTGATGCAGTAGGTGCGTGTGTAGGAATTAACGGTGCAAGGGTAAATGCAGTAGTCGATGAATTACAGGATGAAAAAATGGACATTATTAACTGGAGTGATAACCCGGCTATTTTAATTGAAAATGCACTTAGTCCTTCAAAGGTTGTGTCAGTTTTAGCTGATCCTGAAAACAAAGAAGCTTTAGTTGTAGTTCCGGATTCGCAGCTATCTCTTGCGATTGGTAAAGAAGGACAGAATGCAAGACTTGCAGCAAGACTCACAGGCTTCAAGATTGACATTAAGAGCGAGGCTCAGGCTAAAGAAGAGGGAATTCAGTATGTATTCAAGGATGAAGACTACTACGATGATGAATATTATGATGGCGAATATTATGATGATGAATACTACGATGGTGAGTATTACGATGATGAATATGATGCCGAATATGACAATGAGAAGGAAGAAGAAAGCGATAACGAAGAAGCATAGGAGTTAGTATTATGGGGCAGATTAGAAAAATTCCAACAAGAACCTGTACAGGTTGCAGAGAAACTAAAAACAAAAAAGATTTGATTCGTGTTGTAAGGGACAAAGATGGAAATGTATTTGTTGATTCAACAGGAAAACAAAACGGAAGAGGTGCATACATATGCCCGAATGTTGAATGTCTCCAAAAAGCAATAAAAAATAAAGGCTTAGAAAGGACGCTGAAAATTTCAGACATCAGCCTTGAGGTGATTGAGCAGTTGAAGAAACAGATAGGAGATATTAATGAATAAGGTATTTTCTATGATAGGACTTGCGACAAGGGCAGGAAAAACCGTAGCCGGTGAGTTCTCAGTTGAAAAGGTCATTAAACAGAGAAAAGCATGTGTGGTTATTGTTTCTGAGGAGGCATCAGACAATACGAAAAAACTTTTCACAAATAAATGTGAGTTTTATAATGTGCCGGTATTTATTTATGGTGAAAAAAAGGAATTAGGAATTGCCACAGGTAATAAAGAGAGGGCTTCTATAGCGGTTTTGGATGAAGGATTTAGTAAACAGATAGTTAAATTGTTAATGGATAATAAGTAATGCGGAGGTAGTTAAATGGCAAAAATGAGAATACATGAATTAGCCAAAGAGTTAGATATAAAGAGTACGGATATTATTGAAGAACTCGGTAAAAAAGGAATTGAGGCGAAGGCTCAAAGTTCTATAGATGATGAAAATATAGAATTTATTAAGAATAAATTTTCATCAGCAAAAAAGGTAAACAATGCTTCAAAAGAGGACGGTGAAGCAAAGCCGGAAGAAAAAGCAAAACCAAGAGTTTTAATAACAAGCAAGGGGATTGTCAAAACAGGTGAGAGAAGACACGGAGATGGTGAAAAAAGACGTCGCAGACGTAGTGGGGATGGTGAACATAGACACCGTTCAAAACATTCATCAGAAACTAAGGGTGAAGTTAAAGAAGAAGCAGTAGAAAATAAAAATGTTGAGGACAAGAAACCTGAAATAACAAAAACTGTAGAGAAAAAAGTAGAAGTTAATAAGGTGCAGGAAGCAGAAGCGAAAACAGAACCTGTTAAAACAACAGTTCCTGAAAAAGAAGAAGTTAAAGAGGAAGTGAAATATGTACAGACACCTGAAGTAAAAGAAAATAAGGAAGAAAAGAAGACTTCTGAAAATAAAAAGGCTGAGAAGGAACAGAAGGTTCAGGAAGAAAAAAAACCGGAAGCTAAACCAAGAGAAAATGCTGAAAGAGGACAGGGACAGAATAACCAGAGACCGCAGAGACAGCAGAATTTTGATAACAGAAACAGAGGACAGCAAAGAGACGGACAGCAGAGAAATAACGACAGAAACAATAACAGAAATAATGACAGAAGAGACGGACAGCAGAGAAACAACGATAGAAATAACAACAGAAACAACGGTAATGACAGAAGATTTGGAAATAACAGCAAAAACTTCAATAAAGACCGTAACGGAAATGGCCGTGGTGACAGAAATAACGACAGAAACAATAATAGAAACAATGACAGACGTGATTTCAGAAGAAATGACAGAAATGATGCACCGGCTGAACCAATTCAGGATAAAAACAGAAAATCAAGGGAAAATAAAATACGTCAGGACAGACAGGAGCGTAATAAGAAGAATTACGAAGATGGCGGAAGAAAAGGCAAGAATATTAAGAGAGGTGATTTCTCTAAACCAATGTTAGAAAAGCCTAAAAAGAAAGAAGAGAAGAAGGAAGAAATCAAAATTATTCAGGTTCCGGATTTCATTACAATTGGGGAACTTGCTGAAAAAATGAAGATGACAGCTTCAACTCTTATTAAGAAATTATTCCTTGAAGGAAAAATGGTTACGGTTAACACAGAGATTGACTTTGACAGTGCTGAGGAAATTGCACTTGGCTATGAAATCATGTGTGAAAAAGAAGAAAAAGTTGATATTATTGAAGAATTGCTTAAAGAAGATGACGAAGATGAAAGCCTTATGGTTAAACGTCCGCCTGTTGTTTGCGTAATGGGTCACGTTGATCATGGTAAAACATCACTTCTTGATGCTATAAGGGAAACTAATGTTATTTCTGGAGAAGCCGGTGGTATTACACAGCACATTGGTGCTTCAGTAGTTAAAATTAACGACCAGACAATAACATTCCTTGATACACCGGGACATGAAGCATTTACTTCAATGCGTATGCGTGGCGCACAGTCTACAGATATCGCAATTCTTGTAGTTGCTGCAGATGATGGTGTTATGCCACAGACTGTAGAAGCAATTAACCATGCAAAGGCAGCAGGAATTGAAATAATAGTTGCAATTAACAAAATTGATAAGCCGGGAGCAAATATTGACAGAGTTAAGCAGGGACTTGCTGAACATGAACTGTTAGCTTCAGACTGGGGTGGAAATGTAGAAATGGTACCTGTATCTGCTCATACAAGAGAAGGTATTGATGACCTTCTTGAAATGGTACTTTTACAAGCTGATGTATTGGAACTTAAGGCAAATCCTAATCGTCAGGCAAGAGGTATTGTCATTGAAGCAAAACTTGATAAAGGCAAGGGTCCTGTAGCAACAGTATTAGTACAAAAAGGGACTTTGAAAAAAGGAGCACATATTGCGGCAGGAGCAAATCATGGTAAAGTAAGAGCCATGACAGATGATAAGGGAAATGACATTAAGACAGCAGGACCGTCTACACCGGTAGAAATCCTTGGACTTAACGGAGTACCAAATGCAGGAGAAGTGTTCGTATCTACAGAGACAGCTGCAGAAGCAAAAGAATTTGCAAATACATTTATTGAAGACAGTAAGAATAAACTTATGGAATCTAACAAATTTAGAATTTCACTTGATGATCTTAACTCACAGATTGAAGCAGGAGAATTGAAAGAACTTAATATTATTATTAAGGCAGATGTTCAGGGATCTGTAGAAGCAGTTAAGCAGAGTCTTCTTAAGCTTTCAAATGATGAAGTTGAAGTTAAGATTATTCATAGTGGCGTTGGTGCCATTAACGAATCAGATGTAATTCTTGCATCAACATCCAATGCAATTATTCTTGGATTTAATGTAAAACCTGATTCACAGGCAGAAGCAACAGCCAAGAATGAAAATGTAGATCTTAGATTATATTCAGTTATCTATACGGCTATAGATGATATTGAAAGAGCAATGAAGGGTATGCTTGAGCCTGTTTACGAAGAAAAAGTTATTGGTCATGCAGAAATCCGTCAGATATTCAAAGCATCAGGAGTTGGTAACATTGCAGGTTCATACGTTCTTGATGGAAATATGCAGCGTGGATGTAGCGCAAGAGTATCAAGAGATGGAAAGCAGATTTATGAAGGACCCGTAGCTTCTCTTAAAAGATTTAAGGATGATGTCAAAGAAGTAAAAGCAGGATACGAATGTGGTCTTGTATTTGATGGATTTAATGACATTGCAGAGGGAGATCAGGTAGAAGCATATATTATGGTTGAGGTGCCTAGATAATGAGAAAAAACAGTATTAAAAATACAAGAATTAATGGTGAGGTGCAGAGAGAATTAAGTAATATTATACGTAATTTAAAAGATCCACGTGTTGGTATTATGACTACCGTGACAGCAGTAGAGGTTGCACCGGACCTAAAAACATGCAAAGCATATATAAGTGTTTTGGGAGATGAAGAAGCAAAGGCTGATACAATGGCAGGACTTAAAAGTGCTGCCGGATTTATCCGCCGTGAGCTTGCCAGAACAGTTAATTTAAGAAACACTCCGGAAATCCGATTTATTATGGACGAATCTATTGAGTACGGAATGAAAATGTCAAAAATTATTGACGATTTAAATAAATCTGAGGAAAAGAAGAATGAAGAAAATTAACGAAATCATTGGAGATGCCAAAACAGTGGGATTAGCAGGACATATAAGACCTGATGGGGACTGTGTCGGTTCCTGTATGGCGTTATACAATTATCTGAAGAAAAACAGACAGGATTTAGATGTTAGGGTTTATCTTGAATTTGTTGATGATAAATTCAGACTTATTGAAAATACCGACATGATTGATACTAACGGTTATGATGGAACCGTTTATGATTTGTTTATATCTTTGGATACGGCAAGTCCTGACAGATTAGGTTTTAATAGAGATTTTTTTGAAAATGCGAAGAGAACAGCCTGTATAGATCATCACAAAAGTAATCCGGGATATGGGGATTATAATTATATTCTTCCTGACGCAAGTTCTGCCAGTGAAGTTTTGTATGATCTTTTAGATGAAAGTCTCATTGATAAGTCTGTTGCGGCACCAATGTACATGGGAATAGCCCATGATTCAGGTGTCTTCAGATTTCAGAGCACTACGCCGAAAACAATGCGTATTGCAGCAAAAATGATGGAATTCGGTATTGATATAAACACAATTCTTGAAGATACTTTCTACAGAAAGACATATAGTCAGATGATGATAACAGCAAGAATACAGTCAAATTCAAAAATATGTATGGATGGAAAGTGTATTTACGGTTACTGCACCACTGAATTGATGGATGAATATAACGTAACTACAAATGATCTTGATGCCGTTATTGCGTCTATCAGGAATGTAGAAGGTGTTGAAGTGGCAATGTTTGCATATCAGTTAGATTCTGACAAATTTAAAATCAGTCTTCGTTCAAAGAAATATGTAGATGTAAGTGAAATTGCCGTTATGTTTGGCGGAGGTGGTCACGTAAGGGCTGCAGGTTTTGATATGGACGGAGATGTAGAAGAAATAATAAATAAAATACTTGGAGAAATAGAGGCAAGGATTAAATAATTTAATTGGGTGAAATATGATAAATGGAGTTATAAATGTGTATAAGGAACCCGGATTTACATCACATGATGTAGTTGCAAAACTAAGAGGGATACTTAAACAAAAGAAAATCGGACATATGGGAACTCTTGATCCCAATGCAGTGGGAGTGCTTCCGGTGTGTCTTGGAAAAGCTACAAAACTATGTTCTATTTTATCGGAAAAGGATAAAACATATAATGCGACTTTGTTGCTTGGAACAGAGACAAACACTCAGGATACAACAGGGGAAGTTATAAGTCAGGCATCAGAGGAAGAATTAAATGCATTAGTTGAAGATAAAGTATTTGAAACAATAAAATCTTTCATAGGAGACTATGAGCAGATTCCACCAATGTTTTCAGCCATAAAAATCGGCGGTGAAAAATTATACAATCTTGCAAGAAGAGGCGAGGTTATTGAAAGACCTGCAAGACATTGCAAAATAATTGACATTGTGGTTACCAATATTGATTTGCCGAGAGTTGAAATGCATGTAACCTGTTCGAAAGGAACATACATTAGAACATTGTGCCACGACATAGGGCAGAAATTGGGTGTGGGAGGATGCATGGAAAAATTAGTCAGAAGCAAAGTTGACAGATTTGATGTTGAAGATAGCATAACCCTTTCACAGATAGAAGAATACAGAGATAATGGAACTCTTGATGAGTATCTAATACCGGTAGATGAAATGCTTGATAAATATTCAAAGTGCATAGTTTCTGAGGATGCAGAAAAATTGGTTTATAATGGAAATATATTTACTTCCAGAAATACTTTGCTAAAAATGACCCATGAAGACGGACAAAAGGTCAGAGTGTATACACATGATGGGAATTTTATCGGGTTATATATTTATAACAGCGAAAAACAAATATACAAACCTTTAAAAATGTTTCTTTAAAAGGGAGAAAATATGAAGTGTATTTCAGTAGATGATGAAATAAATTTAAAAAATACAATAGTTACTATAGGAAAGTTTGATGGCATTCATAAAGGTCATGAAAAACTTTTTGGCGAAATCACAAGAAATGCTAATGGAAGACAAAAGGTTGTTTTGACATTTGAAACTTCTCCAAAGAATTTTCTGGAAAACAATGCCAATAAAACAATAGTAACTGAGGTGGAAAAACAAATGCTTTGTGACAGTCAGGGTATTGATGTATATATGAAAATGCCTATGAAAAAAGAGTTCCTGGCATTGTCACCGGAAGCATTTGTAAAAGAAATTTTAAAGAAAAAAATAGGAGCCACTACAATTGTATGCGGACCGGATTTCAGTTTTGGAGCAAAAGCTGCCGGAAATGTTGAGTTTCTTCGTGAAAATCAAAAGAAGTACGGATATAGTCTTATAGTTGTTGAAAAAGAAAAATATCATAATAAGGATATATCCAGTAGTGATATCAGAGAAAAGATTGTAAAAGGAAAAATAGCAGAAGTTAATGAAATGCTTGATCATCCGTATACTGTAATAGGTAAAGTGGAACAGGGAAAGCATTTAGGAAGAACTATAGGACTTCCTACTGCAAACATTATGCCTGAAAGTACAAAATTACTTCCTCCAAACGGAGTCTATAAAACAATGGTTAACGTTGCAGGAAAGAAATTTAATTCCATAACTAACATTGGAGTAAATCCTACAGTTGAAACCGGAACAAGAATAAAAGTGGAAACGCATATTCTAGACTATGAGAATTACATATATAACGAAATTGTGCAGGTAGAGTTTTATGATTTTATAAGACCTGAAAGGGTTTTTGAAAATGTGGAGGAATTAAAGGCTCAAATAGAGCGCGATATAGAGCAATGCAGAAAAAAGAACTAGACAACAGTTGTTTTGTATAGTATACTACCAAAGTATGTTTAACCTACACTAAGTTTGCGGATACTCCGACCATTGCTTAAGTGTATGGGGATATATAAAAATATTAAGGAGGATTTGAAACATGATTTCAAAGGAAACAAAGGCACAGTTAGCAGCTGAATACGGAAAGACACCTACAGATACAGGTTCACCAGCAGTACAGGTTGCAATCTTAACTTACAGAATTAAGGAGTTAACAGAACATTTAAAGGTTAACAAGAAAGATCATCATTCAAGAAGAGGTCTTCTTAAGATGGTAGGTAAGAGACGTGGATTACTTGACTATATCAAGGCTAATGACGTTGAAGAATACCGTGCATTAATCGAAAAACTCGGAATTCGTAAATAGTACCGGGTGTGTAATTAGAAATTTATTTAGTTACAATATAAAAGGTTCAGCATATTCGCTTTGTAGAAGTGAGATGCTGAACTTTTTGTTGCTAAATAAACATTAGGGCAAAAAAAATAAAGCTGCTAACGGGATTTGAACCCGTGGCCTCCGCCTTACCAAGGCGACGCTCTACCTCCTGAGCCATAGCAGCTTGTCAAACGACTTTAAGATAATAACATATTCCAAAAGATTTGACAATACAAATCCATATCCCAATTAAGAAAAAATATATATTAATTTTAAGGAGATGTACTTCAGAATTATTTGTAATAGATACATAATAAATTGATAAACAATATAAAAGACTTGATTTATTTTAATCTATATTACATAATAGAGCTTGTCAGATAAGTGCAAAAAATGGATTTTTACAATAAATATGTTCATTGACAAAAATGGCATATGTGATAATATAAAATACTAGAGATTGTGAAAAGAGGATATACATATGAACAAAAAAGTTTTATCAGTTTTAGTAGATAACACATCAGGTGTATTGAACCGAATTGCCGGTTTATTCAGCAGAAGGGGTTATAATATTGACAGTTTAACTGTTGGAGAAACAGAAAACCCTAAATATTCAAGAATGACTATTGTTGTAACAGGTGATGATGCAATCTTAGAACAGATTGTAAAACAGATTACAAAATTAGAGGACGTTAAGAGAGTGGATGTACTTGAACCGTCTAATTCTGTTACAAGAGAACTTATTTTAGTTAAAATCAAGACAGATCCTGTACAGAGACAGCAGGTTATGGCTATGACAGAGATTTTTAGAGCGAACATCGTCGATGTGGCTAAAAACAGCGTCATGATAGAAATTACGGGTAGTCAGTCCAAATTATCAGCATTTTTAAGTTTATTGGAAGACTACGAGATTCTTGAACTTGTAAGAACAGGTATTACGGGTTTGGCAAGAGGAGTTAAATAATTAGTTTTTTATATAGTAGATATCTGCTATATGAATATATAAAAAAACAAACGGAGGCGAATGATATGTCAGAAGCAAAAATTTATTATCAGGAAGATTGTAATCTCTCACTTCTTGAGGGAAAAACA
>URKY01000058.1 GCA_900548465.1 uncultured Eubacterium sp. | reverse complement strand
ACTAAAAAGCGTTATGGAGAGAAAGGAAATATAAATGTTTTTAAAAATATGCGATTTGAAAAAAAGTTTTGGTGAAGGTGATAACAGAATAGAAGTTTTAAAGGGGATAGACTTTGAAGTAGAAAAAGGCGAAATATGTGTGCTTCTGGGTCCTTCCGGTTCAGGAAAGTCGACGCTTTTAAACATTATAGGTGGAATTGATCAGGCAGATGGTGGATATATAGCCATTAAGGATGAAAAAACCGCTGATATGAAAGAAAAAGAACTTACAGATTATAGAAGAAATCATTTGGGATACGTTTTTCAAATGTATAATCTTATACCAAATTTAAATGTAAAGGAAAATATAGAGGTTGGAGCTTATTTAAGTGATAAGCCGCTTGAAATTGATGATTTGTTGAAAACTCTGGGCTTGTATGAACACAGACATAAGTTGCCGAATCAGTTATCCGGAGGACAACAGCAGAGAACAGCAATTGGACGTGCCATTGTGAAAAATCCTGACATATTACTTTGTGATGAACCTACGGGAGCATTGGATTATAATACATCAAAAGAAATTCTAAAACTTATTGAAGATGTAAACAAAAAATATGGAAATACGGTTATTATCGTAACTCATAATGATGCAATAAAAAATATGGCAGATAAAGTTATAAAGTTAAAAGATGGTAAAGTAAGATCATTGCATATTAACGAAGAAAAAGTGTCTGCTGTTGATTTAAACTGGTAAGGTGGTGAAGAATATGAAAAATCCCTTAAGAAAAAGATTACCACGGGAATTGAAAGATGATGTGGGAAAATATATAGTAATTTTTCTGTTTATGACACTTACCATTAGTTTGATTTCGGGTTTTTTAGTTGCCGGTGGAAGCATGAAAACGGCATATGATGAAAGCTTTGAAAAATATAATATAGAAGATGGACACTTTGTTTTAAAAAATGAAGCTGATAAAAATCTCATAAAAGAAATTGAAAAAGAACATGTAAAACTATATAAAAATTATTACATGGACATTGACACGAAAAATAATGATAATGACAAGTCAGAGAGAACTTTACGAGTGTTTAAAAACCGTGAAAAAGTTAATAAAATCTGTGTTATGAAAGGGGAAATGCCAAAGGATGATAATGAAATTGCCATTGACAGAATGTATGCAGATAATAACAAACTAAATGTAGGAGATTACATTAAAGTTGGTGGCAAAAAGTTAAAAGTGACAGGCCTTGTTGCACTGTCAGATTATAGTGCATTGTTTTCCAATAACAGTGATTTGATGTTTGATGCAGTTTTATTTGGCGTAGCGATTGTGCCGGATGAATTATTTGATGAATATAATCACAATATTGCATATTCTTATGCATGGAAATATGATAAAGAGCCGGCAGATGAAAAGAGTGAAAAGAAAAAATCAGACAAATTTATGGAAAAACTTGCGGTAAAAGCCTACATGACCGGTAATAGTGTTGATACATATATTCCACGTTATAGTAATTCGGCAATTACATTTACCGGTGATGATATTGGCAGTGATCAGGCTATGATGATGGTTCTTTTATACATATTAATTGCCATTATGGCATTTATATTTGCAGTAACAATCAGTCATACAATATCAAGGGAAGCAGCGGTTATTGGTACCCTCAGGGCCATGGGCTATACAAAAGGGGAAATTGTAAGGCATTATCTTACATTACCTATGGTAGTTTCTTTTGTGGCAGCCATAATCGGTAATATATTAGGCTACAGTTTCTTCAAAAATATGGTTGCAGACGTGTACTACGGAAGTTATTCACTGCCTACTTACAAAACTTTATGGAATGCAAGGGCATTTGTTTTAACAACGGTGATACCATTAATAATTATGTTTGTTATAAATCTTGTTTCCCTTGTTAATAAGATTAATTTAAGTCCACTTAAATTTTTAAGAAGAGATTTAAGTAAAAGGAAAAAAAGAAAAGCTTCAAGACTCCCCGGCTTTAAGTTCTTAACCAGATTCAGATTAAGAATAATTTTACAGAATAAAGGAAGCTATATCACTTTATTTGTAGGTATAGTTTTTGCCAATATCCTTTTATTGTTTGGTCTGATGATGCATCCTTTACTTGATAAATATCAGGATGATATAATAGACGATATGATTGCAAAGTATCAATATGTTCTTAAAACCCCTGTAGAAATAAAGAACAGTGATGCGGAAAAATATTGTCTTAACAGTTTGGAAATTAATAAATCAGGAATAAAGGAAGATATAAGTATGTACGGAATAAAGAATGACAGCAAATATCTTTCTGATGATGTGTCTGGCGGATATTATATTTCCAATACTCTGGCTGAAAAATACAAAATAAGTAAAGGTGATACAATCACTTTAAAAGAAAAATATGAAGGTAAAAAATATAAGTTCAAGGTAAAGGGAATAATTAAATATCCGGCAGCTCTTGCAGTGTTTATGTCAAATGAAAAATTCTGCAGTGTATTTGATAAGGATAAGGATTATTACACGGGATATTTCTCAAATAGCAAGCTTAATATTAAGGAAAAGGATGTAGCGTCATGCATTACAGAAGATGATTTAACAAAAACATCAAGACAGTTAAATGTTTCCATGGGTGAAATGTTCTATATTATATACGTATTTTCCATAATTCTGTTTGCAATTTTGATTTATTTATTGACGAAATTAATTATTGAAAGAAATACAAATTCTATTTCCATGGTAAAAATTCTGGGATATAAAAATAATGAAATCGGAAAATTGTATCTTACATCTACTACATATGTTGTTATTATTTCTATCATAATAAGCATGGTCCTTTCTACTTGGTTAATAGGAGAACTGTATTTTGAAATAATGAAAGATTATACGGGATGGCTGTCTTTGTATATTGCACCAAAGGTTTATGTGGAAATGTTTGTTATGGGGATTGTTGTATATGCTTTGGTGGCATTGTTACAGTTTAGGAAAATAAAGAAAATTCCTATGGATGAAGCCCTTAAAAACGTAGAATAAACTTTAAAGTTAATAAGTTGTAAAAAAAACTTATTAATGATATAATACTTACCAGTAGTGACCGCTTAAATAATTTGGAGGTATTATTATGGAAACAGTAAGAAACACTTATAAAATAAATGATAATTCAGACCTGGGTGAAGTTCATATTAGTGATGATGTGCTGGCCGTTATATCAGCAATGGCTGCTCTTGAGGTAGAGGGGGTTGTTGGAATGGCAGGAAACATAACATCTGAAATAGTAGAAAAGCTGGGAATGAAAAAATTATCAAAGGGCGTCCGTGTTGACGTATCAGAAAACAGTGTAATGATTGATTTGTCCATTATACTTCGTATGAATGAAAATATTATAAAGATTTCAAAGAAGGTACAGGACAAGGTCAAATCAACAGTAGAAAATATGACGGGTATGGAAGTTGAGAACATAAACGTTAATATATCAAACGTATTGTCAAAGTAGATGAGACTATTTTAAGGGTGTCTGTAAAGACACCCTTTTTGAGCATAATAAAGGTTTTGGAGGAATTATGAACCGAGCAGAGATAAGAGAGAATGTTTTTAAATTACTTTTTTGTAATGAATTTAATGAAAAAAAGGATATGCCAAAGCAGTATGAACTTTTTTGGGATAACGTATATAACGAAGATGAAACAGTAAAAAACATAAGTGAAAAAGACAGGGATTATATAGCTGAAAGAGCAGGCACTATAGCTGAAAACATTGAAAAAATTGATGAGGAAATAAACAGAGTATCTGTAGGCTGGACTACAAAGCGTATGGCTATGGTTGATTTAATAATTATCAGACTTGCATATTATGAAATGAAAATGGATGAAGATATACCACAGAAGGTTGCAGTAGATCAGGCAATAGAATTAGCGAAAAAATACGGAAGCGATGACTCTCCGGCTTTCGTTAACGGTATTTTAGCAAAATTATTTTAGGAGAAAATAATATGGCATCTGTATATACAGTTGGTCAGGTAAACCGATATATAAAAAATATGTTTGCTCAGGATTTCGCATTGTCTGATATTTACGTAAAAGGTGAAGTAAGTAATTGCAAATATCATTCTACAGGACATATTTATTTTAGCCTGAAGGATAGTAGCAGTGTGATATCAGCCATTATGTTTAGTGGAGATAGAAGAGGACTTAATTTTACCTTGGAAGAGGGACAGAAGGTTGTTGTCCGTGGAAATATATCTGTTTTTGAAAGAGACGGAAGATACCAGATTTATGCAAAAAGTATTACCCATGAGGGGGAAGGACTTCTCTTTCAGAGGTTTGAACAGTTGAAACGTGAACTTGCAGAGATGGGACTTTTTGATCCTATGTACAAAAAGGAGATACCTAAATATGCATTGAAGGTAGGTGTGTGTACTGCAGAAACAGGGGCAGCCATACAGGACATAATAAACATATCAACAGAAAGGAACCCATTTGTACAGCTGTATCTGTACCCTTCACTTGTTCAGGGGCAGGGAGCTGCAAAAGATATAGTAAATGGTATAAGATGTCTTGACAGAATGGGACTTGATGTGATTATTGTAGGAAGAGGTGGCGGTTCCATAGAGGATTTGTGGGCATTTAATGAAGAAATAGTTGCCAAGGCAATTTTTGACTGTAATACCCCGATTATTTCTGCAGTGGGTCATCAGACGGATACAACAATTGCTGATTATGTGGCAGATATAAGAGTGCCTACACCAAGTGCGGCAGCGAAATTGGCAGTTTTTGATTATAAAGAGTTTTTATCAAAGGAGCTTTATTACAGACAAATGCTCATTAAGGAAATCACAAGAAAACTTGAAAAAACAAAAAGTGATTTGAATAATTATACAAATAAACTTAGGATTTATAGTCCTGTTAATCAAATACAGACAAAGAAAATGTATCTGACAGATTATGAATCAAAACTGCAGGATATTATGAATAGTAAACTTAATGACAGAAAACACAGACTTGAGATTTATGCTGAAAAATTAAGTGGACTGTCACCGCTAAATAAAATATCTAAGGGATATGCTTTCGTAACTGATAATAATAGAAAGCCGGTCAAAACAATAAAACAGGTAAAGAAAGATGATGAAATTTCTTTGATTGTGAAAGATGGGAAAATCGATGCGAAAGTAATTAATGTAACTGATGGAGGTTATGATGGAAAATAACAACAGTATAGAAGAAAATTTCAAAGAATTAGATGACATTATTTCAGAAATGAGTAAGGATGATATAAGTCTTGAAAAATCATTTGAATTATATAATCAGGGATTGAAATTAGTTCAGAACAGTAATTTACAGATTGGTGACATGGAAAAGAAAATAATAGTGCTTAATGAGGGTAAAGATGAATAATTTTGATTTGGAATTAAAAGAAAAAACAAAATATGTTGAAAATATTGTGTATTCCTATTGCCCAAGGGAAGAGGGAATGCAGAAAATTATAATTGAGGCAATAAATTATAGTATTAAGGCAGGAGGCAAAAGACTGCGCCCAATGCTGTTATTAGAAACGCTTAAATTGTTTGGTGGAAATGAAAAGGATGCATATCCTTTTATGGCAGCAATAGAAATGATACATACTTATTCATTGGTTCATGATGATTTACCTGCCATGGATAACGATGAATACAGACGTGGAAAGAAAACTACCCACGCTCAGTATGGAGAGAATATGGGAATTCTGGCAGGGGACGGTTTACTTAACCTTGCTTACGAAACTATGAGTGATGCAGTGGTTTCTTCAGGTAATCCCTTAAGAGCCGCAAAAGCAATGAAGATTATAGCAAAAAAAGCCGGTATATACGGAATGGTAGGCGGACAGGTTGTTGATGTGATTAATGATAATAAAGAAAAATCTTTAGAAACTATTGATTATATTAATAATTTGAAAACAGCGGCTTTAATAGAGGCTTCAATGATGGCGGGAGCAGTTCTTGCCGGAGCTGAAGAAGAAAAGATAGAATGTGTGGAAAAAATCGCAAAGAA
The DNA here is from genome assembly GCA_900548465.1 of uncultured Eubacterium sp. Classification (GTDB taxonomy): domain Bacteria; phylum Bacillota; class Clostridia; order Lachnospirales; family Lachnospiraceae; genus Eubacterium_G. Next base: position 6,045 of record URKY01000058.1, on the reverse strand, counting down.
TGTAGGCATTGCATTCCAGATACAGGATGATATCCTGGATGTAACAAGCACAACTGAAGTGCTTGGAAAACCTGTTTTTAGTGATGAAAAAAATCACAAATCTACCTATGTATCAATTTGCGGACTTGATAACTCAAAAAAGAAGGTAGAGGAATACTCAGAAGAGGCAATACAGTTACTGGATGGTATTGGAGAGAAAAACGAATTTCTAAAGGAATTGATTTATAAATTAATAAATAGAGAGAAGTAATACTACAAACAGTATTGTAAGAAGCAATGAAAAAATTATTAGATAAAATTAATAAACCAAATGACATAAAAAAAATAAATAAAAAAGATTACGACAGACTGGCTCAGGAAATAAGAGAATTTATTATTGATTCAGTAAGTAAAAACGGTGGACATCTGGCATCAAATTTAGGAACTGTTGATTTGACAATTGCCCTTCACAGTGTTTTAAAATTTCCGAGAGACAAGATTGTATGGGATGTAGGACATCAGGCCTATACCCACAAAATACTGACAGGAAGAAAAGATGACTTTGTGAGTCTTCGTCAGTTAGACGGATTAAGTGGATTCCCAAAGCGTCACGAAAGTGATTGCGATAGCTTTGACACGGGGCACAGTTCAACATCAATCTCGGCAGCTTTAGGAATTGCTGCTGCAAATGACCTTCAGAAAAATGACGGTAAAGTTGTAGCTGTAATTGGTGATGGTGCATTAACCGGTGGAATGGCATTGGAAGCCCTAAATAATGTTGCCAGTCTTAAGAAAAATTTCATTATTATATTAAATGATAACAATATGTCAATTTCTGAAAATGTTGGAAGTATGTCCAACTATTTAAATAAATTCAGAATAGGTGAACATTATAATGGTTTTAAAGAAGATGTGGAGAAATCTCTTAACAAAATCCCGAAAGTTGGACAAAAAATTGTTAAAAGACTTAAGAGAACAAAAGACAGTCTGAAAAATCTTATTATTTCCGGTGGATTTTTTGATGATTTGGGAATTACTTATATTGGACCGGTAGACGGACATAATATAGAACAGATGATTGAAATCTTTAACGGAGCATTAAAAATTGATCATCCAATACTTATTCATGTCAAAACAATTAAGGGAAAAGGCTATAACCCGGCAGAAAAAAATCCGTCAAAATACCATGGAGTAAATCCCTTTGATATAAATACAGGAAAGGAATTTTCCGAAAGCATACAATTGTCATATACAGATGTTTTCTCAAATACGATTGTAGATATTGCAAAAAAAGATGAAAAGGTTGTGACAATAACGGCAGCAATGCCTGACGGCACAGGACTTACAAAATTTGCAAGAGAATATCCTGACAGGTTTTTTGATGTGGGAATTGCGGAAGAGCATGCAGTGACCTTTGCGGCAGGGCTTGCAGCATCAGGTTATAAACCTTTTGTTTCAATATACTCATCATTTTATCAGAGAGCCTATGATCAGATATTACATGATGTATGTTTACAGAATCTGCCTGTAGTTCTCATTGTTGACAGAGCCGGACTGGTGGGAAAGGATGGAGAAACCCATCAGGGAATATTTGATATTTCGTTTATGTCAGCTATTCCTAATTTGACAATTGTTGCACCAAAGGATGCAGAAGAGTTAATGCAGGCAACTAAGTTTGCAGCTGATTTCAACGGACCTATAGCAGTTAGATTTCCAAGAGGAAAGGCATTTTTCCAATATGCTCCTTCTAAATTTGAATATGGAAAAAGTGAAATTTTAAAAGAAGGTGAAAATGTAGCAATTATTGCTGTGGGTGGAATGGTAGAGGAAACCAAAAAGGCAGTAGACTTACTGGAAGAGAATAACAAAAACGTAACATTTGTTAATGCAAGATTTATAAAACCTATTGACTATGATATGATTGATTATCTGGCAAAAGATCATGATTTTATTATTACTGTTGAAGAAGGAATAAAAAGAGGTGGATACGGCGAAGGCATTGAGACATATATTATGGAAAATGACTTAAATATTAAGGTTGTATCCCTTGCAATTGGTGATATGTTTGTTGAACAGGGGGCAGTGGAAGAATTAAGAGAAAGAATAGGAATCAGTTATAAAGATATATATGAAAAGGTATTAAAGTTAGCAAAATGAAAGAAAGATTAGATGTATTACTGGTAAAAAGAGGTCTTGCACCTTCCAGGGAAAAGGCAAAAGCTATTATTATGAGTGGCATTGTATTTGTGGATAACGAAAGGGAAGATAAAGCCGGAACTTTTTTTGATGAAAAAGTAAATATTGAAGTTAGAGGAAAAACACTAAAATATGTAAGCCGTGGTGGTTTAAAACTTGAGAAAGCTATGGATAATTTCGGTGTTGAAGTAGAAGGAAAAGTTTGTATGGATGTAGGAGCATCTACAGGAGGATTTACAGACTGTATGCTTCAGAATGGAGCTATAAAAGTATATTCCGTTGACGTAGGACATGGTCAGTTGGCATGGAAATTGGTGACTGATGAACGTGTAATATGTATGGATAGAACAAATATCCGCTACGTAACAGCTGAAGACATTGATGACAAAATAGAATTTGCATCTATTGACGTGTCATTTATTTCTCTTACAAAGGTACTTTTGCCTGTAAAAAATCTTCTGACAGATAATGGAAGAATCGTATGTTTAATAAAACCACAGTTTGAAGCAGGAAGGGAAAATGTAGGAAAAAAAGGCGTAGTAAGGGACAAAAATGTACATAGGGAAGTTATTGAGAAAGTAATAGAATATGCTAAAAGCATAGGGTTTGGAATAATTAATCTTGATTTTTCTCCGGTAAAGGGACCGGAAGGAAATATTGAATATTTATTATATCTTAAGAATTTATCAGAAAACGAAGAGTATGAGGATGGTTTAGTTAATCCGGAGCAAGTGGTGGAATTATCCCACAAAGAATTAGATAAATAGGAGCTGGATATGAAAGTATTTGGTGTCGTTACAAACAGTTACAGAGATATAAAATTAAATACGGCAAAGAAAGTGTGTGAGTATCTGACGGACAAGGGAGCTGACTGCACTATAATAGATAATGTCGACGACAAAACAGGAGAGTTTAAGGTTCTAAACAAAAATGAACTGCCTGCAAATTTGGAATGTGTAATAAGCATAGGGGGAGATGGAACTCTTCTTCATGCAGCTAAAGATTTGTTAGATATGGACATTGTATTTGTTGGTGTCAATAAGGGAACTCTTGGTTTTCTGGCTGAGATTTCCCCTGAAAACTTATATGATGCCCTTGACAGACTGTTAGACGATAAGTTTAATGTTGAGTCAAGAATGATGCTGAAAGGTGAAATAATAAGGGATAGAGAATGCATTTATACATCAACGGTTCTTAATGATATTGTTGTACACAGAGGTGCAGATCTTGCAATATCAGATTATGATGTGTATGTTAATGGTCAGATGTTAGGTTCATATCATGCTGACGGACTCATATTTGCAACGCCTACCGGTTCTACGGCATACAACCTTTCGGCAGGAGGGCCTGTGGCAAGACCGGATTCCCACATGATTATGCTGACACCTATATGTCCGCATACTTTAGCAAATAGAAGCATTTTATTGTCTTCAAATGATTCTATTGAAGTAAAAATAGGACAGTGCAGGGCATACAATGATGAGACAAGAGTAGTTGCTTTTGATGGGGATGGAATATTTAAAGTAGTGTCAGGAGACATTATCAGAATCAGCAAAGCTATATCTACATCCGAAATTGTAAAATTAGATGAAGGAAGTTTCCTTCAGGCAATAAAAGATAAATTAAATTAAACGGAGTTGTTATGAAAGCAAAAAGACAGAGAAAAATAATTGAATTGATTAATAATCAGGATGTTGTTACACAGGAAGAGTTAGCGAATTTATTAATTGAAAACGGATTTGCAGTAACTCAGGCGACTGTCTCCAGAGACATCAGGGAACTAAACCTTACAAAGGTTTCGGTTAACGGTGGAGGTCAGAAATATGCCATGCCATCAACTTCGAATATTTCATTAAACAGTAAATATCTTCGTGTTTTAAATGACGGAGTATTAACTATAAATACTGCCGAAAATATTTTAGTTATAAAAACTGTTGCTGGAATGGCAATGGCGGTGGCTGCTGCTATTGATGCCATGAACATAGAACAGGTATTAGGGTGTATTGCGGGAGATGATACCATTATGTGTGTTATTTCCAACAAAAAAGAAGCAAGCGGTGTGAAAGAATATTTAGAAGGAATGATAGGATAGAATTTGGAGAGAAGCACAAAGAGGAGGAGATATGTTAATTAACTTACATGTAAAAAATCTGGCGTTAATAAAAGAAGTTGACATTGATTTTTCAAAAGGGTTAGTTGTGCTTACAGGTGAAACCGGTGCCGGAAAATCTTTGATTCTCGGCTCAGTAAATATCGCATTGGGAAATAAAGTTTCAAAGGATATTATCAGAACAGGCACTGATTACGCACTGGTAGAACTGACATTTAGCGTGAATGAGGAATGTCAGAAAAAATTAAAAGAATTTGATATATATACAGAGGATGGAAATACTGTTACTGTTGCAAGAAAAATTACGGAATCAAGAAGTATTTCAAAAATTAATGGTGAAACCGTTAATTTAAATACTCTGAAAAAAGTAATGGGAATGCTTGTTGACATACACGGACAGCACGACCATCAGTCATTATTATATCCTGAAAAACACCTGGAAATTCTGGATGAATTTGCAGGTGAAGAAGCAGAGGAAATATTATTAAAAATTAAAAATGATTACTCAAAATATTGTCAGTTAAAGAAAAAATTAGAAGAGTACGATATTGATGAAGGAAAAAGAACCCGTGAAATTGAATTTGCGGAATTTGAAGTCAATGAAATCGAAAGTGCAAATTTAAGAATAGGTGAAGATGAAGAAATCGAAGAGACATTTAAAAAGATTTCAAACAGTGAACAAATTGTAAACTGTCTATCTCAGGTATATAATTATTTGAATTATGAAAGTGAAAATGGTGCAGGATTTGTCATAAACAGGGCAATAATGGACATTAATAGTATTAAGGGAATGGATGAAAAAATTGATCAGTTCCAAAGTATATTATATGATATTGATTCCATGTGCAGGGATTTAACATCTGATATTGCAGATTATAATAATGAGTTAGATTTTAATCCTGAGTATGCAAGAGAAGTTGAGGAAAGATATAACACAATTAATCATTTGAAAATGAAATATGGCAGAACTATTGAAGATGTTTTGGCTTATATGGAAGAAAAACAGGAGTATCTTGAAATATTAAAGAATTACACTGTTGAAATCCAAGCCATAAAGGCAGAAATAAAACAGATGGAAGACAGACTTGATAATTTGTGTGCAGACATTTCAAAAAAACGAAAAGAGGCTGCAAAACGTCTTTCAGGGCTGGTGACACAGGCTCTTGTTGATTTGAACTTTATTTCAGTTGATTTTGCCATTGATGTTGAAGGTGATGGCAGAATTACTGAAAAAGGATATGACAAGGTTGAATTTATGATTTCCACAAATCCGGGAGAACCAAGAAGACCTTTGGCAAAAATTGCTTCCGGTGGTGAATTGTCAAGGATTATGCTTGCAATAAAATCCATTCTGGCTCAGGAGGACAAGATAGAAACACTTATTTTTGATGAAATTGATACAGGAATAAGTGGAAAGACAGCCCAGAAAGTAGCAGAAAAACTTGCAAAAATAAGCAGAAATCATCAGGTTATATGTATTTCTCATTTGGCGCAAATTGCATCAATGGCAGATAATCATTATCTTATTGAAAAGAAAAGTGAAAATAATTCCACTGTTACTGAAATATACCATCTTACAAGGGAACAGTCGGTTAAAGAAATTGTCAGAATTAATGGTGACGGAACAATGAGTAATGCGGCAATTACCCATGCTATTGAAATGAAAGATATGGCAGACAGAACAAAAAGTGACTTGGTTTAAAGTTTATATTTATGGAATATTAAGAAGGAGGATAAAGTTATCTTCCTTCTTTTCTTTT
>URKY01000057.1 GCA_900548465.1 uncultured Eubacterium sp. | reverse complement strand
TCACCATTTTCAGCCCCCTCATATATATGTTGTCCAAATAGCTTTATGTCATACCGATCTAAATAAGCATTATTCTGAGCAATTCTGCCCTGTAACATCATATCTAAAATTTTAAGAAAGCTATATTCATCATACTTCAGCCCAGCAAAAATAGAAAATACCATACAAACAAGAGGTGCAAAGATACATCCATATTTAATAATTTTCAATCTTCTAAAATACTGATTTCTAAACAATAAAACAAGAATTACAAGAAAGAAAATTGAAACAACCCCTGTTCTTGAACCTACATACATATATATTAGATAGTTAACAATAGCAACACCCAATATTCGCATATTATTTAATTTATCTCTATATATCAAAAGGTATAAAGAAACCAAAGCTGTGAAAGCAACATATAATATATTACTACGTTTATTCATATTCACCCATTCTCCATTCATAAACCGCACAGCTTCTGCCCCATCCTTATTTAAGTAACATGCAACAATAAAAAAAACGGCTCCGACCCAGAAACAGATCTTATAATTTTTATTATCCATATTAATATCTTTCATAGCTAACAACATCACAACAGAAAAAAACGCTCCCTGTTTGCCACAAGTAAAAATGAGTATTACCGTATAAATCAATAATAAAAGAAACAATTTCAACAACCGATTATTGAATTTCATGTAAAACATACACATGGCAAACAATATAAAACAACAGCCTGCTGTTATCTTCAATAGATTATTATCAGCAGTAATGTCAAGCATTTTCAATGCAAATAATGGCAGAAAGTACACAAGAAATGCCAGTTCCCTAGTACTTATTTTCATCTTAGCAATTTTCTATTAATACAGTTTTTCAGCACTATGCGATATTTTGTCAATCAAATAAATCTTAATTGCTAATCTTCTGCTTTAACCAAGCAGCCAAACGAGGAAACTTTATAGAAAATGGCACCCATAAATAAAGTAAAGTTTTTTTCCACCCTGGTTGCCAAGTCCCTGCAAAATGATGAATTGAATAAGTATTCTCCGTAATTACTATTTTTTTTGTTACATAGTTTTTAGGGCTGAAATAGTCCATCGGTAACACGAAAACCGTATTTTTATTTACATTAAATTCTAAAGGACTATCGATATAACAAATATCAAAGTTTCGAGAAATACAATCCTGAAGAATCGATGGCAACACTGCTGTTTGTTCCTTGCCACTACTATCAACAAATGTCTTCTCGTTATAATATTCAAGGCATTTTATCAACCAAGAAGTCCCAGCCTCCGCTCCTATTGTTGCAGCTTCAACACCTTGGGGACTATTCTCCTTACATATAAAAAATGGAAGATGCAGTAAGTCATCAAAAGTTTTCAATACCTCAACATCACTATCAAGATATATACCACCTTCCGTTACAAGAGCATATAGTCGAATATAATCAGCAGCAAAAGCATATTTCTTTCTCTCATAAGCTTGCCTAACCCAAATACTTTTTTCTAATGGAAACTTTTTTAAATCCCATTTTATAATCTCATAGTCGGGAAGTTTCATTTTCCAACTATCTATACACCGTTGCAGTTTTTCAGGCATAGCATCATTACTCAACCAGCAGTAATGAATTTTTTTGGGTATCATTGCTCTATTATTATCTACTAAGTGTCTTCTAATTAAAATAAATGCGACAACAGCTAATTGACACTAATTCCTAAAATTCTCCTGACGAATCTCTTTATCATAAGCAAACGGCTGAAATTCTGCTGTGACAGATGACCCATCATATAACAAAATCCTTTATAATAAAGAGTAATTATTTTTAACTTTCTATATACTTTCAATTCATGTAACAAATTAAACTGCTCTTCTCCATATATATTCTTCAAATAGCTTTCTTGTTCTTTCTTATATAAAATGGAATTGTTACTACTTGTTCCATCCATTTTAAAATGAGCCACCGTTAAGTCAACATATTGGGATTTTACATTATGAAGCACAACACAATCGAAAAAGAATTTCCAATCTGAACATAATCTATAGTCTGTTGAATACAAGCCAAACTCTCTGAATAAAGAATTCTGTATAAGACAAGCCTGATGATGAAAGGTATTATCAAACATATCCATAAGATCAGGCTCCTGTGTAGTAACACCAACAGATTTTACTTTGAATTTAGGGTAAATTCTTATGATATTACCACGTAATATTCGAGTTCCAGGCTTTATTGCATCCGACATTTGTTGCAAAATGGTTGTCGACGAAAATAAGTCACCTGCATTCATAAAGTTTATCCACTCACCTGTAGCTTTCTGTATTCCCTTATTCATCGCATCATAAATCCCCTTATCAGTTTCACTCTGCCAATAAGTTATTTTATCAGCATACTTTTTAATAAGATCAATAGTCCCATCCGTACTACCCCCATCAATGATGATATACTCTATATTGCTATATGTCTGATTAAGAACAGAAAGTATGGTTCTTTCTAAATTATTCTCAGCATTATAACATACAGTTATCACAGAAATAAGATTTTCTTTTATCTCAGCCATAATATATACTGGTACTTTAAAGACTCTTGGATGAAATATAATAATCCTTCAACTTATCAATATCAGAAAGTAGTTCCCAATGTTTAAGAAACCACTCTTTATCATTATCCCACCAATGGATACCCAACAAAAAATTTATAGTTTCTTCATCATAACGATAACGCAGAATCCGTGCTGGAACTCCACCAACAATAGCATAAGGTGGAACATCTTTAGTTACTACTGCTCCTGCCAATACCACAGCTCCATTGCCTATCACAATACCACCAACCAAAAATACTCCCGTACCAATCCAACAATCAGATCCTATTTTCACATGGATTCCGCGCAATTTATCGGCATAGGCAAATTCCTCAAAAAGTTGTTTTTTTGCATAAGTAGTACCGCATTGGTCGTGCTTCGAATTGAGTGAAAAAAAACATGGTGAAGTCGTTGCAAACGGAGATTGATATGGATGTCTTCCAGCAGTACTGCGCACAAAAGCACCAATAGAAGTAAATCTCCCTATATCAGCAGATAATATAGACCCACAAGCTATATATGAGCCCATTCCCATACGTCCTCGATATACTACGTCAGAATGTATTTGACATGGTGCTTCGAATTCCGATTTAATACTAACATTAGAAGTTATACTAATACGAACTCCCTGATACCATTTTGAATTCCAATATACCTTTTTCACTATTTTCTTTAAAATAGAGAGTAAATCCACATGCATTATTATAACTTATTTATCAGATATTCTCAAATTAAATTTATCAAATATTTTAACTTGCAGTACAAGCTTCACTAAAAATATATCATTGTTATAATTAGAATCTTTAATGGCAGATAATAAGATATCTTCTGGCAAATAGCTATATATTAAATTCTTATTCTGGGGATTTTCTACTAAATCCGCTACATAAGACGGATAAATAGTAAACGTTTTTTCAATTCCTACTATTTTTTTTAGTCGCTCTTTGAATTGATATGAAAGCGTTCTCGAAATGCGATTTTTCAACGTCCAAGAGTAGTAATCCACAATTTTCATTTGACTCTTTACATATTTTTGTTTCTTACAATGACTAAAGAAAGGGATTTCTAATGACTCACTATATAGTTCACTTAAAATTTCAAGCATAAATTTAGCGGATAATTTCTTATTTATAGGAACATAAGCTCTTCTAACAATTTCGAATTCCGACATCAGATAGTGACAATATTTCATCCTATTCAAAAGATTCACAGTATGCACATCGGCTCTTCTTCTATACTCCATATAAAAATAAAAAATATCATCCTTATTAATTGCTTTCGGATTGAGCCCATATTTAGAACAGATATTTATAATCTTATTTTTTATATGCAATTTTAAATCAGGATAACTATCAATTATGTTTCTGTTTTGAGACTCATAATACCAACCATCTAAGAACTCCTCTACAGTAATTACATCTTTCTTACACTTAGTAATCCAATCCGTTTCACGATATAACTCCCCCCAATACCCATAAATAACATATGGCTCACAAGGGTTCTCAAAATATTTCATAGCATCATCACAACCTTGATATACAAATATTCCATCTCCATATAAAGAGGTGTAATAGTCCCAATATTTATCCAATGGTAAAGTTTCATTCCATGGATATCCCTCAAAAGTCAAATGAAATTTATCACTAAAGAGTTTATCTATTTCTTTATCTTCTTTTTTAGAAATAGCTAATATACTATTTCCTAATCCGTATGTGAGTTTAGGTTTTGATCCAGCAGCTAAGAAAGCAGCTAGACACATTCTTGAGTCTAAGCCTCCAGTAGCACCCAATGTAGGATCTCCTAAACAATTGGAAAAAATCTCAGCATCACTCTTCATTATTGAAGCGATCTCTAAAATATTATTCGCATAATTTTCACTGGTTATTTTCTTAATTGGTAAACCGAGCTCTTTAATACTAAACTGATCATTAATAATTTGAATACATTGCTCTCCGGACAATCTTTTAATTTCATTAAAAACAGTCTCATCATTCAGAATGGCATGGCGACTAAACCATTCTAATACATTCAATTTATTTATTGAGAGTTTTTCTTTTAATGGTTCAACCAAATCATACAATGAAGAAGATATAGCCCAAATATCATTATCAACATAATAAAAAACATCATAACAATTACTTTGTTCTGTAAAAACAGTCAGGACATCCTCTTTAAATATACCCAGAACATAATTACCCAAAGTATCATTTCTTATGGCATTGATGTTTGCATTATATGCTTGAAATATATCTTCCAGAATCGTTATATCATTTTTTTTATTATAAACTATTGTCCCATTTTCTATTACAAAACCATCATGTAGCAATAATGCATTTTGATTCTCAACAGAAATTTTTTGAGTAGTTAAAGCGTAAATATTATTATGTGCATATTCAAATAGTAGTTTATATGGAGATTTAGAGATATCTCTCTTAAATGACGAATATAAGTATTCACTATTTGTTAAAAACATTTTTGACATAACCGGATATATTTTTATTAAAATTGATATTTAATATCTTCAAAGAAACAAAGACATACATAGCAATTACTATTATCTTTAGCATCAGAGTTCCCCAATTATCTTCTAAAAATAAAAGCAAAAGCATAACTACAGAAATCGAAAATATTTTAATTAAAGAAATCCAATCATAATGTATTTGCATCGCCTTATTGCTAAAGTACAAAATCAAAACAAGGGTAAGAGAATAAGAAGTAAGTGAAGAAAAACATGCTCCATATATTCCGTATCGTGGAATTAGATATATATTTAATAAAATATTAAATATAGCGGAAACAACCCAAATTAATGACTTCACCTTAGTATACTTTATATTATATGATAAAGGCTGCATATATATGACACGATAGCAATCAACCAAAGATATTACAAGCATCACAATAATAACAAAAAATGCAGATGCATACTCAGGCGCTAACAATTGTACTATATTATTTGATAATATTATCAGGATTGTTATTAATACCATCAAAATTGAACTTACGATTGTTACAGTTTTTACCAACTCTATTTCACTTTTTTCCACCCCACTATTCATATCCTTATATTTACTAAATATATAAGGTACTAATGCAGAATTTAACGACATGAAAAGAATCGTAGGGATTTGTCCTACAGTACAACCAACCCCATAAATTCCAGTACTAGCAGCACCAATATACTTATTAATAAACAACCTATCTGTAAATTTGACAAGCCACCCAGATACATCACTTGGAAATTGAGAAAAAGAATAATACATATATTTTCTCGCACGCGAAAAATCAAAATTTACAGTAAAAAAAGGTTTTGAGTAAAAAAGAAAAATGATGAATGTCAATATACTATTTAAGAATAAAGTCCCCACTAAAGCCATTGCTTTATTTTCCAGATTTACAACTAATAACAGTTGAATAAAAATCTGAAACACACCAACACAAATAGATGTAACCGATACCTTCTTTGCATTTTGTTTAACATATAATAAAGCCAAAATAGCATTATAAAATACACCAAAAAAGGAAATAATCAATGCTAATTTAAAATATACTGTTGGAAGATTAATCAGAACAGCAAGCTGTTCATTAAAGCACCACAGCAAAGTAAATATTATTACTGAATTAATACTAATAAATAACACAATTGTGGAATATAGCCTTTTAACACTCTCCTCATCTTCACAATCAAAAAAGAAACGAGAAATACATGCATGCATAGAAAATTGCATTACCATATTAAAAAAAGTAGATACAGCAGAAACCATATACACATATCCGTATTCTTCCGGTGATACTAAATGCGAATAAAAAGGTAGTAACAAAAAAGATGTTGCACGTATACTTATAGTAGCTATCAAATATAAAAAACTATTTTTTAACAACGACGATGACGATCTGCTCATTCCTTACACATCTTTACTAAAAGCATCAATAAAAGAACCCTCCGTTTTATTTATAACTTGACATCCTATATGACAATCAGATATATATTTCTTTATTTCCCAATAAGACTCAAACATCCTGGCATAGTTTTTAAGTATTAAATAAAATGGATATTCTTCCGTATGTTGAATCTCCTTTACAGGTTTAGCTACAACTTTTTCTTTATCAAAGAAATGAGGGTTTTCTAAATAAACAATATTATCTTTATCAACAAACAAATATTTAGTCCAAGTGTGTTCAACTCCATAAAGCTCAATATTTGAATATTTAAACAATATCCCTAACATTATAGAAGCTACTAAAACATTTTGCACTACCGGCATAGCCAATTGCCATTTATAACAAAAATATTTTACAAATTTAAAATCACATAAAAGATTAGTCGCATTATAATATAGAAGATTAATATTACTATTAGTTATAGTCATAAGAATCTGTCTTTTTACTTCTCTTGAAAATGGAATACAAAGAGTCATTCTCCAATTCGTCTTCTCATTTATTTTTTGCAATATTTCCAATCCTTCAGAATGATGAAAAAAATGCGGATCAGCTAATACATAATATAAAGGCTTTACAAGTACATAATTATCTGAAAGAACATGACGATTAACGACCATATAATCTTCAAGACCTTCATTGTCGAAATTGACATTATTCAACGAACTACCATTACCTAAAATTCGTAATTTACGATTAGCAGAGAGTCCCTTTATACGTTTCTTTGAGAAATAATTCCTATTCTTTAGAATACGCATAACATCTAATACAAAATAAAAGAAATTATATATCATAAAAGTATATCAACAAATTCCCTTATACAACCATCCCCTCCCTTTCTATTTAAAATTTTAATACCCTGAATATTCACAATTTTCATATGCGCATCAGAAGGACATGCCGGAAACCCTACAGCCGAAAGAAGATCAATACAATTAATATCATCTCCAACATAAGCCACTTCTTCAAGTGTTATGCCCATCTCTTTACAGATTTCAAGGGCGGCAGAGAGTTTTCCACCTTCTCTTTTGCCTTGATATAAATAATCAACTTTCAACTTTCTTGCTCGATTCTCCACTATTTTTGTATTTTCAGAGGTTATTATGCCTACCTTGATTCCTGCTTCCCTCAATAATTGAAATCCCATACCGTCACGAGTATTAAATTTCTTCAATTCATCCCCTGTCTCCGAATAATACATACTGCCATCTGTCATCACTCCATCAACATCAGTAAGAAATAATTTAATTTTCCCTTTATCCTTTGTAGTTCCTGACAATATATATTTTCTCATTAAATTTTCTAATATAATCCAATCATCAGGTTCATCCAGCTCAGTCGCTGTATACTCTGGCATTTCATAAATACCAATCCTACCACTCAACCGGTTATTACTCGATAAGATGTTTTCAACCGTATTAATATAAAAAGCTCCATTTTCCATCAATTCTCCTTTAATATTTTGACGACGAGGCCTCTTTTTATAATCATAATTTTTAGAAGTGCCATCTGCATTCCAGAAAAAACGATAATTTCGAACACAACTCAATATCGAATCATATTGTCCCTCATTATATAATGATAATGCTTCTTCAAAATGAACTGATTGAGTTAATGGAGATGTAGCTTGGACTAATAAAAAAATATCTTTCAAATTTAATGATACCTTATTTATATATTCAAGCATCACACTCTCAGTGCTTGCTGTATCACACGCATTCTCCGCTGAACGACGAAAAACAGTTAATTTATTCAATTTAAAAGAACGAACTGTTTCTTCTATTTTAGACGAATCCGTTGCTATTATTATTTTATCCACTAAAGAGCAGTTCTGCAACGCTAATGCACTCCAATATACCAACGGTTTACCACAGAAATCTTTTATATTTTTAAGAGGAATAGATTTGCTACCTCCCCGAACTGGAATAAATGCGATTACCATTTTATTTGATTTTTCTTTAATTTATTACGCTGAACAGACTCTATATCTAAAATATCTTGTTGCTTATAAGTCAATGCTTTAGCTACTGCACGACAATCGCGAACTAATTTACGAACACCATCTGGCTCTAAAGATGCAGCATGATCTGTACCTTTCCAAGTCCTATCTAATGTATAATGCCGCTCTATCCATTCTGCTCCCAAGGCAACTGCTGCCGAATCTACTGCAATACCAAGATGATGGCCTGAGAATCCAATAGTTTTTACCCTATCAGCATACTCCTCACGAAGTCGAACAAGTTCTAATAAGCATATATCCTCAAAAGGCACTGGATAACCTGAAGTGCAATTGTAAATTACTAAATCTTTGTTTCTCTTATTCGCTTCAAAAAAATCAATAATTTCCACTTCTTCATCTTTTGTAGTCATACCAAAAGATAAATGTATTTCTCCTTCAAAATTATCACATAAATATTGCAATAATCCCTTATTCAAATTACAGGCAGATGGAACCTTTATTAAATCAGGATGTAATGTACAAATTTCTTTAGCTGATGTAACATCCCAAACAGATGTAGAATATACAATACCCAATTCTTCACACCATCTTTTGAGCTGTCTATGTTGATCTAGATCAAACTCCAGAAATTCACGATGCGTACCATAAGTCTGACCATAAGAATTTTCAGGATGTGGATGTGGAGCATTATACTCTTCACTAGTCAACAATTCCTTATTACAACGTTTTTGAAATTTTACAACATCAGCTTTACAATATGTTGCTGCAGTCATTATCAACTCTTTTGCAATAGACATATCACCTTTGTGATTACAACCTATTTCCGCAATTACTTTAGGAATTTTCATTACAATAAATTTAATCATTTTAATTCGCATTGTAAATACCTCCATATGCAAACTAAAACATATTCATTCAATCAAAATAATACAGTTATTTACTACCTTTTTATATAAACATTCTCTATCTATAGACAGACAATTGATATTTTCTGCATTACTAGACACTTGTAAAGTTCATCAGTCTAAGTTAGTGAAAACTGATATTTCACACCCTAGTAAGCATTCTTCTCCCCAACAACCACATTCGCTATAGTCTTATAAATGATATATAAGTCAAGGAATATTGTCCAATGTTCCATATACCAAATATCAGCTTTAATACGTCCTTCCATCTGTGACAATTCTTTAGTTTCACCACGAAAACCATGTGTTTGCGCCCATCCGGTTACTCCAGGTTTAATAAAATGGCGCACCATATATTTATCAATCAGCCGCGCATAAGTTTCCGTATGAGCCAACATATGAGGGCGAGGACCTACTATCGACATTTCACCTTTAAAGACATTAATAAACTGTGGAAGTTCATCAAGATTAGAGCGTCGAAGAAAATTTCCAAAGCGAGTTTTCCGGGGATCATCAACTGTTGCCTGTTTATTATCCGCTTCTTCATTCACTCTCATAGAACGGAATTTATAGCATTTAAAATCAACACCATTCAAACCAGTGCGCATTTGCTTAAAAATGATAGGACCGGGGGAAGTCATTTTTATGACAACTCCCACGATCAGGTAAATAAGTGGGAATATAGCAACTAGAAAAATTCCTGATAACACAATATCGAATAATCGCTTTAAGAAACGATTTTCCACTTTACTTAATGGTTCATATCTCAAATTCAAAATCGGCATATTGCCAACCATGCTATGCCAAATACGTCGGGGGAATCCCTTACAAACATTAGGAACCCCATGAAAATAAAGCAAATGGTTCTCACAATAATTGATGATGGAAACATTATAGCGCCCCTGCTCCATTGACAATGAACAAAACACGTGTTTTATAGCTGTTTTTTCGGACATAAAATCAACAAAATCGTTAGGATTACCAAGATAAGAACATTGGGTTGAAAAACTATTATTAGGTTCAATATCGAAATAACCGACAATTTCATAAATAGATGCCAATGAGCTTTCCATTTCCTCATATAGCATCTGCATATTATTCCCCCCACCAATAAAAACCGCATAATGTTTGTGCTTACCCTTAGCACAATAACCGATCAACGAATGACGAATGATAATTCGATAAATACTTAATATAACAAAAAGTGTAAAAAAATAGACAACAAAAAAAAGAGGAGAAATGATAGATATTCCACTAAATGCCATAATACATGCCCAAAATACTGAAAATGTTATAATATTTTTCAGTACACGCAGTACAAGCTGATCTGCACGAATTTCCCTACTAGTCCAAACTTTTCCACGAGATGCCGAACATGCTAAATAACAAAGGCTAAGCGAAGTCATCATCAAAGAAGTAGTACATGAAAAAGGCGAATATATAAATACATTTTCCCAAAAGAACAGAAACTGAAACAAACAGAGATTCAGAATGACCAAATCGCCCAGAACTGCAATAAATTCTACTACTTTATTTATTTGGTTAGTTGACGTCATATCATTTTATTAATGGATACTAAGCTCGTATTTCTTTAATTTTATCCAGAAACTCTTCTCCAAAGAGTTTCCAAAACATGACAATGCAAACAGATAAGAAGATAAATACCAAGACGTATACTTTTTTACTAATTCCCGAAGGTTTCAATGGCACTACTGCAGGCTCTACAACCGCAAATACAGGCTTTTCTTCCTGAACTTTAGCTCTGGCAACTTGAAGTTGATTTGCCACTTGACTATAAACCTGATAAGCCAAACTCATATCATTTTGTAAGCGCTCCTGTTCAGCACGAACACTCTGCAAAATGATATTATCATGAGAATCTATATAATTGGCATATTCCTTTTGAGCTGCATAATATTCTTGTTGACGCTCTTTAAACAGTTTCTCTAAATAAATACAATCCTCTTTAGCCTTGGTAGTACGATAGTCTATAATATACTCCTGCAACTTCTTCACAACAGAATCAGCGAGCACTGCGGCAACTTTAGGATTTTGCAAAGTCACAGCAACCGTAGTCATGGATGTTTTCTTATCTACAATAGCAGTAATCGTATTTTTTAAAACTTCAATCTTCTTCGATTCTTTTTGGGATAATTCAATTACACCTTTATTGGTTCTATTAGAATATACTAATTCATCTTCTTCGATAAACAAAGACTTTGCTCCATCAATTATTATACTTGGAAATCCGATTACATAGCTCCACCAAGGGACATATTCTTCATCTAAGTAAGTGTTCAAAGTCATATTCACACCTTTCGATGCAGGTATTTCCATTGTAGAAAGTTCTAATAAAAAAGGAGTAGAAGATACAATATCAGCAGACAAAGAAGCATTCAAAGCATCAGTACCATCCCCCATGGCAACGTCACTTCCCAAAAAAGAAGCTGCCAAACCAGATAGACCAGTACCTTTATTACTGCTCATCTCCGGAGAAAGGGTTACTTCAGCGGTATATTGCTTTGGAATACAAATTGCTATAATAACACCAATTATCAAACCAATACTAGCAGCTTTATAGATTGTCTTACGAATACCTATAATCTTACGAAGAATATCCATCAAATCTATTTCGGCCTCTTTATCTATATGGTTACTCTGACCCTGTTCTATTTCTTTTTCAGATTCCCCTTCTGTCATAATGGTATAAACTGTTTTCTTTTATTTCTTTATCAGATTAGCAATAGATGCAACCATCATTCCCAACGTACTGAATGTAGTAGCATAACCTAAGATATTACCAATATTAGTCCTTTTCTTAGCCTTACTAGGCACAATGATCTCACAACCCGGTTCGATCTGTTTCTTACCGCTACCTTTCACTTTAGTTACCTGACCGTTCATATAAACGATGAATTTTTTACTCTTCTTCGCATTCTCAGAATAACCACCAGCTTGATCTAGATAATAATCTATATTCTTTCCTTCCATATAAGAAACGGTATTCGGAACCATTACAGCACCATTGATTGTAACCGTATTATTGTTTTTCGGAATAGAAATTACATCACCCTCACGCAAGACAATATCCGCTGTACTTCCAGGATTCGCTAGTGCGTTTTCCAAGTCAATACCAACACTAAAGGTATCTTCTACACGAACACCCAAAGAGTCCATCATAGCCTCACCCAACTGTCTGCTCATCAAACGAATTACATCACCCATGCGTTTCTTTTCACTCGCATTGGCCACACGAGTCAGTTTTGCACCACGTAAGTAGGCATAATTCGTTGCACCTCCCGCTTTATTGATCAAGTCTGAAAGACGTTCTTCACGACTAGTCATAGCATAAGAGCCTCCGAACAGAATTTCACCTTCAACAACTACATTCTGCTGAGCCTGATAACCCGGACTACGACGTA
>URKY01000056.1 GCA_900548465.1 uncultured Eubacterium sp. | reverse complement strand
GTAACAACTAAGAAGGATGACACAAATCCAACACAGCCGGCAACAACTAAAAAAGATGAACCGGGACAGGTTACTACAGCACCATCAACTGACGGCGCTGAATGGGTTGAATTGCAGGGTGATCCTGAAAATGCAAATACATACTTCTATGATAAGAAGACAATGAATTTAAATGAAATCGTTAATATTCAGCAGCCTGGTTGGGCAGCAGAAAAGGGTATTTACATGAACGTTTCTTCAGGAATTAGTGAAATAACGGTGAATGGCGTATCCGAAAACGTAGGAAAAATTGAAGGGGCTGGAGTTTTAATATATCTTTCAGCATTAACAAAGGAAATTAATGAAGTATCAATCAAACATGCACTGGGAACAGGTTATGTAAAAATAAGAAATACAAAGGCATCAGGTGGAGTTATTCAACCAACAACAAAGGCACCAGAACAAACACAGCCTGCAACAACGAAGGCACCACAGCCAACAACAAAGAAAAATGACACAACGCAGCCGGCAATTGATTTTACAACTGACAGCAGTATTGCAAAACCATTTGGAATGCAGGTTGAAGCAGCAGGTACAGGATATCTCCGAGTAGTATGGGGCCGTGGGGATATAGACTGCTACAATGTATATGTAGATGGTGAAAGAAGACGTACAGGTGTGTCATGTGGCAGTTTCACACTTCCTGTATATACAGAAGGAACTCATACAGTAGCGGTAGCAACTGTAGTTGGAAACAGAGAGTCTGTAAGGGTAGAAGAAACAATTGCCATTACAGGAGTAGGCGAAAGAGAAACAGAACCTGAGACATGTCCTGAAGAACTTAAGCCACAGCTTAAGGATAACGTTCAGTTAAAGAATGACAAAATTGCAATAGAACTTAATAATAAAACAAATGGAAAGTACAGCGATAATGAGATTTACTGGTGTATAGTTGGAAAAAACGCTAATAATCAGCTTTGCTATTTAGATAAAAACGGAAATATGATTCCGGCTTCAGAGAGCCTTAATACAGTTCAGGTAGGCAATGACAAATATGCAAATATTTATCATACACTTGCAGAAGCAGATTATGTTTATGCACCGACAATCGAATCAGGAAGAATGTATATCAGTTATGGGAAACCGGTTTACCTTAAATTTGTAGGAACAACAGGATATGCGGGACCGGATCTTAACAATCCAGGCGATGTAAATGCAAACACTTTGTTTGAATTTGCAGAATTTACAATAGAAGGCAAATTCTATTGGGGAAATACAACAAGAGTTGATTACTTCTGCTTCCCAATGATTACACGTCTTGTAGGAAGTGCCGCATATGGTGGTTACGACAAGGTTGTAGGAGACATTGGAACAAGGGACGAAATCTTTAATGCATTTAAGAATGAAGCTCCGGAAGCATTCAAAACATTAGTAAGAGATGACAGAATCATAGCACCATGTAAGTCTAAATTTAACGTTGGAGAAAAATATGGAAATTATTTTGACAACTATATAAATGAATTCTGGAATAAATATTCAAGGGAAACTTTGCAGTTTAGCACAGAAGCAGGAAACTTTACAGGAAGAGTAGTAGGAAATCAGATGCAGTTTACAAGAGCAAATGATTCTACAGTTTACACAATTGATAAGCCGACTACACAGGATGTGTTAGAAGGAAAAGGTGCATTCGATAAAGGTAACGGCACAGAGAAGGCAATCGAAGCTCAGTTATGTGCAGCATTTAACAGAGGTGTTGCTACCGAACCTGACAAGTATTACAAACCAAGTGAATACTACAAGAACAGCGTAAACAATTTCTACGCAGGATTCTTCCATAGACATTCAGTTTTAGGATTCGCATATGGATTCTGCTATGATGACGTAAATGACCAGAGTACATTATTACAGTACAATAATACAGATGCTTTGGTAATTGACTTGAAGTGGTAATTTATAGAATAGGTTAAAATTTTAATAAACACGCACAGGGTTTAGGCTCTGGGCGTGTTTTAGTGTGTGAAATTTTTTGCAAAAAAAGGCTATTGCATTAAAAGGAAAATACAGCATTTAATGCAACAGCCGTATGATGCACATATGCATCAATTAAAGGGTGATAAGTTATCTACTATTGGAGAGCTTTTGGCAGATTATTAATTTCCGCCTCGAATATATTTTTTTCTCCAACATAAATCGAAATATCAAAAGAAACAAATCTATCCTGTTGATCGTATTCTTTACTTTCAACATATTGAACGGCAGATTTTTTCTTTATGGATAAATACTCAGCATATTTATCCTCAACTATACGGGCCATAAATCTTTTTTTTGTATGCATGACTTTTATGCCATAATGTTTTTCTAAAATATAAAACATAGATTCTTTTTCTAAATCATACTTTTCAATTCCCTGAATGTCACAAGCACGATAGTATCCGTCAACAAAAACAATAGGATCGTCATTCCTGTATCTTAATCGCTGAACTCTAATTAATTCATCACCTACATCGAATTCAGATTTTTTAGCAATGTAATCATTGCAAATGAATTTTTCAATGGATATAAGTTCCGTTTTGGGCTCAAAACCGTACATTTTCATTTCATCGTTGAAACTCATAATTTCTTTAAAGAAGACATTTTTTTTACTTTGCTGATTAACAAATGTGCCACGACTTTTATAACGAATTATGTAGCCTTCACTCATTAATTCATAGAATGCCTGTCTTGTAACCGTTCTTGATAAGTTAAAATGGTTACATATTTCATGCTCAGTGGGGAGCTTATCCCCAGGTTTTAAAACACCATTCTGGATTGCTGTCTTTATTGATTCCTTTAATTGGGAATATAGAGGTACCAGAGAGTATTTGTTGATTGTTATATAATCCATATTGAAATTCTCCTTTAGCAAATAGAGTTAAGTCTCTATATATTACTAATAAAATATTAACAAAATAAAGTTGACATTTCAATAGTAATATTATAATATAACAATATAACATTGTAGTGACAAAGGTACAAAGAAAGGAGAAGTTATGTATAAGTACGATGTGAGTAAATCTAATATGTGGAGAGAAGTCCACGAACAGCCGGAGATAATCAGGCATGTAATTGAAATGAACTTACCTATAATAGAAGACATATGCAAAGATGTTGATAGAAGAAACATTAGTAAAGTTCTTTTAGTAGGAAGAGGCTCGAGCGAACATGCACTATTAGTGGGAAAGTATGCGTTTGAAATTTACACTGATAAATTAACATCAATGGCGTATCCCTCAATAGTAACATTATTAGATGGCAAGGTAGATTTATCTGATGTTTTGACGATTGGGGTTTCTCAATGTGGTGAGGCAAAGGATGTTTATACTGTACTTGAGAAATGTCAGAAACAGGGAGGTATTGCAGTAACTGTAACTAATGAACGAGAATGTCTTATGCGAAAGGTGGGAAATTATTATATCAATTGCGAATGTGGAAAGGAAACAAGTTTCACAGCGGCTAAGTCATATATGTCTCAGACGGTAATAGCATTATTATTTGCGGCGGTACTTTCGCATGATGAAAATGTATTGGAACAGATAAAAAAAGCACCTGACATTATAGAAAAATGTTTGTCTGACAATATAGAGGAACAGGTAAAGAAAAGTATTCCTTTGTTTAGAAATGTTCAGGATATTCTATTGTTGGGAAGAGGCTTTAGCTATGCAGTTGCTAATGAAACTGAACTGAAGATAATGGAAGCAAGTTATACAAATGCAAAGGCATATTCATCCTGTGATTATCCACACGGACCAATAGCAACCACGAAAAGATTTATACCTGTAATATTCTTTTTGACTGATGAGAAAACTAATGAGAGTACAATAAAACTTGTGGAAAAAATGCAGAAAGATTTTTCTATTAGTACATTGGTTGTTACAAATAATAAAAAATATGTTTCAATGGCTAATGAAGCAGTGCTTTTGCCTGAGGAGGCAGAAGGTGTTGCAGGGGTTTTTGGAATGACAGTATTTTCACAATTATTTGCATGCCTTTTGTCATTGGCGAGAGGATACAATCCTGATGAGCCGATGGGATTGTCAAAAACTACAGTAACGTTTTAAAATAATAATAAAAAGGAGGTGTAATTATGAGTGTTACATTGTTACAGGGATTAATTCTGGCGTTGATCGTATTTGCATTTGCATGGGATGCCAGATGGGAATGTTTTTTCGTATTCCATCCTATTATCATCTGTTTTGTAACGGGGCTTGTACTGGGAGATTGGAAACTTGGTCTGGAAGCCGGAGCAATAGCAGAATTGTCCTACTTAGGACTTACAACAGTAGGTGGAACAGTACCACCTAATGCATTGATTGCAGGACTTATGACAGTTGTTTTGGCTTATAAGAGCGGAGTATCGGCAGAAACAGCTTTAGGACTTAGTTTACCATTCGCATTGCTTATGCAGTGGATAGTTATCGCGTGTCAGTCATTGTTCTCAGGATTTAACGTAAAAGTAGAGCAGGCAATAAAACAAAATGACATTAAAAAATTTAAGTTTTATGTGTTCCTACCTGAAATTATTTTAACATCACTTTATGCAGTAGTTGCATTCTTAAGTACATATGCATTGCAGAACGTATTATCAAAGTTCGTTAATTCATTCCCTGAATTCGTATCACACGGATTTGAAATAGCGGGAGGACTTTTACCGGGACTTGGACTTGCGCTATTGTTAAAGGTAATGGTAAAGAAAGAAAATGTTCCATATCTTATTATCGGATTTTTAATTATGAGTATTATGAAACCTGACAATGTTTTACCGGTAGCTTTATTTGCAATTGCATTAGTACTTATTGACTTTATGAGAGGCAAAGAAGCAAAGGAAACAGCAGTGGTAACAGGAGGTGAAGACGATGGCGAAGGAATATAATGAGACAACAAATAAACTTACCAATAAAGATTTAAAAAAATTGGGTTTAAGGTCGATGTTCTACCAGACAGGATTTACCTTTGAAAAAATGCAGGGTAATAGTTTCGGATGGAGCATACTTCCAGGATTAGAGAAAATACATGGAAAAGATAGTGAAGAAGTAAGCAAGGCGTTGGATGAGTACGGTGTTGACTTTATAAATACGGAACAACATGCCGCATCCTTTCTGATGGGATTAGTTCTATCAATGGAAGAAAATAGAGCTGATAGAAAATTAATAAAAAATATGAAAACCGGTCTTTTTGGATCTTTTGCAGGTATTGGTGATGCAATTTTCTGGTTCACGCTGTTGCCTATTAGTGGAAGTATAGCAGCATCACTTTGTAAACAACATTCAATATTAGGACCGATATTCTTCCTGGCATTTTGGATTTTAATGGCAGTTTCAAGAGTATTTTTCCTAAAAGCCGGATACAAACTGGGAAGTGGAGCAATATCTAAATTAACAGAAAATGCCAAAGCGCTTACTAAAGGAGCAGGTATTCTTGGTGTAATGGTAGTTGGAGCAATGGTTCCAAGTTATGTAACGTTTGAGTTCCCGGAAAAACTGAAGCTATTTGGAACCGTTGGAGTACAATCAATTTTCGATTCAGTTATTCCTAATTTACTTCCGGCATTGTTTGTTGGTATACTATATTATATCTTCAAAAAGAAGAAGGTAAGCATAGTAGTATTAATTTTAGCAATAATAGCATTTGCAATATTAATGTCATTCTTAGGATGGTTATAGGAGGTATAATATGTCGGATATAAACATTGTTTTTACAAGAGTTGATAACCGCTTGGTACATGGACAGGTTGGGAATGTCTGGGTTACAGCAAGCGGAGCAAATTTAATCGTGGTTGTTGATGATGAAACATGTCAGGATGAGTTGTCTAAATCATTGATGAAAATGACAGCTGATGCTGTAGGAGTGCAAATCAGATTTTTTTCAATAAAAAAGACTATTGAAATTATTGGAAAGGCAGCTCCGTCACAAAAGATATTCATTGTTGCGAAAACACCGCAGGTAATTGAACAGTTAGTTGATGGAGGAGTTCCTATTAAGCAGTGTAATATAGGAAATATGCACAAATCAGATGGGAAGCATGTCCTTCACGAAGTTCATGTATATGTGGATGACGATGATGAGGCATGCCTGAATCGACTGAAAGAAAAAGGATTAGATGTATATATCCAAATAACTCCAAATGACAGAAAATACAAGATATAAACTAAGAGGCCCAAAATATTTTTAGAAGTGTTTTGGGCCATTATTAAAAATAATTGATAGGTTGGATATACAAATGGTAGGAATTATTATAACAGGACACAGTAATTTCGCTACGGGAATTGTCAGCGCAGTTAGGCTGGTCGCAGGAGAACAGAAAAATCTTGAGGTAGTAGATTTTTATGATACCTATTCAACAGAAGAGTTGAGAACAAAACTAATTGAAGCTTTAGACAGGTTGGATGGGTGTGAAGATATTATTGTTTTTACGGATATTGTAGGTGGATCACCATTTAAGGTTTCTGCAGAAATTGCTGCTACAAGTAATAAAAATATAAAAATTATAAGTGGTACAAATCTGGGAATGTTGCTTGAAAATGTTATGGTACGCGATATGGATACTGATTTTGATGAATTAGTTGAAACTGCTATATCTACTGGAAAACAGCAGGTTCTTAAATTTGAAATGTGCAGGGAAACCGAGGAAAACCATGAAGGAATTTAGGAGGTGGCAATGAAAGCAGTTTTCTTTGATGTAGATGGAACATTAATTGATTGTGTAGAAAAAAGAATACCGGATTCTTCTGTTAAGGCAATAAAGGAATTAAGAAAAAACGGATATAAGGTAGCCTTGGCTACGGGAAGAGACATTATCAGTATTGGAGGTATAAAGGATTTGGATATATCTATTTTTGACGCATATGTTTTGAATAATGGTGCTGCAATATATGATAATACATTGCAGTGCATAAAGTCTTTTCCGTTTTTAACAAAGGATGTAGAAAAGATATTAGAATATTGTAATAACAATAATATGTCTTTAATATTTGATACTGTTGAAGGACCTTATTTAGCTAATGAAATTACAGATTTCCTAATCGAAGGAAAAACGTATTACGAGGAGGAGCTTCCACCGTATACGGAATGGAAAGGTGAGGAAGTAATTAAAATTAATATATTCGGTCCAATGGGTTACGATTTTTCTGAATTGGAAAAAGATATTTCTGCGCGAATCGTGCCATGCCCTACAGTATGTTATGACGTTATGGCAGAAGGAATATCCAAGCAGACCGGAATCCGTGAATTGATGAAATACTATGGATTTGACGAAAATGATTATATGGCGTTTGGAGATCAGGAGAATGACTGGGAGATGCTTGAAAATGCGGCGACAGGTGTGGCAGTTAAAGATATAGATGGTTCTGAACAACTTCAGCAGATGGCAGATTACGTCTGTGGAGCACCCAGAGAAGACGGAATATATAATTTTCTGAAAGATAATGGCTATATTTAGATACATAGTTGATTACAAATGATAAACTAGACATAAATTACAAAAGAAAAGATTTTGGACAAAAGGGAGTACCCGGTTTTTAGGCAGTTTTATGGATTGCTGAAGGCCGGGTGCTTTCTTGGGTATATATGGGAAAAGATATCTTAAAAATGAATACATAAAAATGGGGTTAATTGCAAGAATTTTAGGAAAGCGCAAATAAAAAAATACAAGAATTTTGTTGAAATATGTTTATAGATAAAATATAATTAAAGAGTATTTGATTTCAAGATTTTCAACGGAAATGTCTTGTATATGAACGGAAAAAATATGTGTGAAAGATTTGGGGAATGAAGTATGAAGGAGAGGACGAACAGAAAACAAATAATTGGATATAGAAGAAAAGAAAGCATCTGGAATACAGGTGCTTTTTGCGTTTAATTTTACAATTGGGGATATAAAAAAGCAGAGGAATACATTAGAACGGTTATAACTTTAATAGAACAGTGTGATATTAGTACATTAGAGTATAGAGATGATATTGTTTTGCTTGAAAATGAGCAAGAGGCTGAAAAAATAAAAAATAAACTTGATGACATTATGAATATTTATCATTGGATAAAGATATTTCTTGTTGACGAGGAAATTGAAAAAGATATGGATTTTTATTCTGAAATTGAGGATATCTACGAGGAATTAAGTCCTTTGGTATCACTGTATAATAGAGTACGAAACTATGTAACACAAAAACCATATAGTCAGGAAAAAATGAAGTTAAACTTTGGATCCCCTACATTGGCAGATGGATGGTCAAAATCAAAAGAGTTTTCAAATAATGCTATTATTATGTTAAAAGATGGAAAATATTATATTGGAATATTTAACATAAGAAACAAACCAAACAAGGAAGTGATTGAAGGAAGAAATAACAGAATAAATGACAGCGATTATAAAAAGATGGTGTACAGACTGTTACCGGGAGCAAACAAAATGTTGCCAAAGGTTATGTTCTCAAAAAAAGGAATTGAGTATTATAATCCGTCTCAATATATATTAAGTGGATATAATAGTAAAAAGCATATAAAATCTAATGAAAATTTTGATATTAATTTTTGTCACGATTTAATTGATTTCTTTAAAGAATCAATAAATAAAAACGAAGAATGGAAAAATTTTGATTTTAAATTTTCTGATACTGAATCATACAATGATATAAGTGAGTTTTACAGAGAAGTGGAACAGCAGGGATATAAAATAGAGTGGGTATACATCAGTGAACAAGATATAGAACAATTGGAAAAAAATGGGCAATTATATATATTCCAAATATACAATAAGGATTTTGCTAAAAAAAGTATAGGAAACAAAAATCTTCATACAATGTACCTTGAAAATTTATTTAGTGAGGAAAACCTTAAAGATGTGGTACTTAAACTAAACGGAGAGGCGGAAATATTCTTCAGAAAATCCAGCATAAAAAAACCTATTGTACATAAAGCGGGAAGCATATTGGTCAATAAATGCATTGAAGATGAAACAGGAAATAAAGTATCATTTCCTGATGATATTTATAATGAAATATATCAGTATATGAACGGAATGACGGATGTGTTGTCAGAACGAGCACAGAACTACTATGAAAAAGTGAAACATAGTGTATCCAAGCAGGATATAGTAAAGGACTATAGGTATACGGTTGATAAATACTTTATTCATTTACCTATAACAATTAATTTCAAGGCATCTTCATTTATGCCAATAAATGACATTGCACTAAAATATATAGCAAAAAGAGATGACATTCATATTATTGGAATTGATAGAGGAGAAAGAAATCTTATATACGTATCTGTTATAGATTTACAAGGAAATATAGTATATCAAAAGAACTATAATGTGGTTAATGGATATGATTATAAAGCAAAACTTAGAGAAACGGAAATTCAACGTGATAATGCAAGAAAAAACTGGAAAGAAATAGGGAAAATAAAGCAGTTGAAAGAAGGATATTTGTCATTGGTAGTTCATGAGATAGCTCAATTGATAGTAAAATATAATGCAATTGTTGTGATGGAAGATTTGAATATGGGATTCAAGAGAGGAAGATTTAAGGTTGAAAGACAGGTCTATCAAAAATTTGAAAATATGCTCATAAATAAATTGAATTATCTTGTGGATAAAAATAAAAAAGTTGATGAAGATGGAGGCTTATTAAGAGGATATCAGTTGACTTATGTGCCAGGACAAAAGGAACATGTAGGCAAGCAATGTGGATTTATTTTTTATGTACCAGCAGCATACACATCAAAAATTGATCCAACTACCGGATTTGTATCGATTTTTAACAATAAAGTTAATGCTAAAGAATTTGTGACAAAGTTTGATTCAATCAAATATAACAAAAATATGAAAATGTTCGAATTAAAGTTTGATTACAATAATTTTGAAACATACAATATTACTTTGGCAAAAAGTAAATGGACCATATATACTAATGGAATAAGGTTGAAAAGAGAATACAATAACGGAAGATGGAACAAAATTACAGAAGTTGATTTAACTAAAGAAATGGCAAATACATTGAAAAAATATGATATAGAATTTGAAAATAATGAAGAAATATTAAAATCAATATCACAATTAGATGAAAAAAATCAAAGAAATATCTGTAATGAAATTAAAGAGATAATTAAACTTATTGTACAACTTAGAAACAGCATGCCTGATAATGGTTCAAAAGATAACGAATACGATAAAATTATATCTCCAGTATTGAATGAAAATAATTATTTTTATGACTCTTCAGAAGTCTGTGATAATAGTGCACCGGAAAATGCGGATGCAAATGGGGCATATTGTATAGCGATGAAGGGATTGTATCAGGTTATACAGATAAAAGAAAATTGGAGTCAGGACAGCAATCCAAAGAATATTTTGGGAATAAAACATTATGAATGGTTTGATTTTATGCAAAACAAAAGGTATCTGTAATGGAAGATTTAATTAAAATTACAAATATAAATGATTTTATATTTTGCCCGATATCTATATATTTTCATAACTTATATGACTCGCAAAGTGTACTTACTTTTCAATCGGACAAGCAACTTAACGGAACAAAAGCACATGAAACAGTAGACAATAATAATTATTCTTCTAGAAAAAATATTATTACTTCATTGGAAGTATATTCAGAAGAATACTGTGTTGTAGGTAAAATTGATTTGTATGATGCAGATAAGAAAATGTTGGTTGAAAGAAAAAAACATATAACTGAAATATATGATGGATATATATTTCAGTTATATGCCCAATATTATTGTATGACAGAAATGGGCTATGATGTTCTAAGATTAGAGATTCAAAGTATTGATGATAATAAGCGTTATAAAATAAAGTTACCGGGGGATGATATCCATATGAAGGAAAAATTTGAACAAACTATTGAATCAATGAGGACATTTGATATAGAAACATTTGTTCAAAACAATAGCGAAAAGTGTAGAAATTGTATATACAATGATGCATGTGATAGAGCGCTGGATAGGAATAATATATGTTAAATGCAAATGACTTTAATAAAAAACAAATTATTTTTTTGTTTACAAATCAAGGGGAAAAATTATCATTTTCCAATGATAATATAATTGTAAAAGATAAAAATGGAAAAATAAAACATCAATCTACTTGTTACAGATTATTTATGGTATGTGTTATTGGAAATATCTCTATAACAAGTGGGTTGATACAAAGAAGCAAAAGGTTTGGATTTTCAATATGCTTAATGACAACAACGTTTAAGGTATATGAGATACTTGGAGCAAGAATGGAAGGAAATACATTACTACATAAATGTCAGTATGAGTATGACAGTAATGACATAGGACGCTTGATTGAGAAAAACAAAATTGAAAATCAGTTGCAGGCATTAAAAAACATAAGAAATAAATCTGAATATGTTAAAGATGGTATAAAGCTTATTGAAAGTATGTTACCTCAATTAAATGAGGACATAGAGTATTTGGAAATAATGGGAATAGAAGGCAATGCTGCAAGGGTATATTTTCCAAGAATATTTGACGTTGTTACGTGGAAAGGGCGTAAACCAAGAGTTAAAAGTGACTATATCAATACAACATTAGATATAGGGTATACTATGCTATTTAATATTGTTGACGCAATCTTGCAGGTTTATGGTTTTGATACATATTATGGAGTTTTTCATAAATGTTTTTATATGAGAAAATCGTTGGTATGTGACATAATGGAGCCGATGCGGCCGATAATAGATTGGCAAGTAAGAAAAGCAATAAATCTTGGACAATGTAAAGAAGAACATTTCGATGTATACAATCACAGATGGGTACTAAAGTACAAAAATAATCCCGATTATATCCAATTTTTAATGAAAGCAATATTGGAATACAAGGAATCCATTTTTATGTATATTCAAAGCTATTACAGATATTTTATGAAAAAGAAAAGCGTGACAGAATTGCCCCGATTTGTGTATAATGGAAAGGATAGCTAATGATAATAGTAAGTTATGATATTTCGAATGACAAACTAAGAACAAAATTTTCTAAATATCTTTCAAAATTTGGTCATAGGTTGCAATATTCAGTTTTTGAAATTGACAACAGTCAAAGAATACTGGATAATATAATTAGTGATTTGAAAAACAAGTTTGAAAAATCTTTTGGGCAAGAAGACAGTGTTATTATTTTTAAAATGTCGGCAACCTGCGAAACATTTAGGTTCGGGTATGCTAAAAATGATGAGAAAGATTTTTTTATAATAAAATAATTGCAAACCTAGGTTTTTATATGAAAAGGATAAGAGTTACTTAACTAATTTATGTATATAATGAACAAAAATGAATCAAAAATCAACTCCTACAAATTAATAAATAGTGCAAAATGACGATATAGGAGTTGAGTAACTTATAATAATTTCTACTATTGTAGATTTTTATCGGTATTTAGACTGATTTTGTTGAGTAACTTATAATAATTTCTACTATTGTAGATCTATTTTTTTCGTGATTTGAGATGTGATGTTGAGTAACTTATAATAATTTCTACTATTGTAGATATAATATTGAAATGCCACTAATCACAGGTTGAGTAACTTATAATAATTTCTACTATTGTAGATCATTGCGTCATATATTTCGGAATTTTCGTTGAGTAACTTATAATAATTTCTACTATTGTAGATGTGAGCATTATTTTAATATTCTTTTTAGGTTGAGTAACTTATAATAATTTCTACTATTGTAGATACTCTAACTGGTTCTGAACTCTCTGCGTTGAGTAACTTATAATAATTTCTACTATTGTAGATCTCTTCCATACACGTTCCATCGCATAGTTGAGTAACTTATAATAATTTCTACTATTGTAGATTTGCAATCCCCGATAAATAGGCGGTTTGTTGAGTAACTTATAATAATTTCTACTATTGTAGATATTCTATATCATCAATAGCACCAGTAGTTGAGTAACTTATAATAATTTCTACTATTGTAGATAGTATCTTTGGTTCGAAGAATTAGACGAGTTGAGTAACTTATAATAATTTCTACTATTGTAGATTTGCTGTATTGACTGGTGTTGTTCTTGGTTGAGTAACTTATAATAATTTCTACTATTGTAGATAGGTCCGCTTGTCTACTCCTAATACTTGTTGAGTAACTTATAATAATTTCTACTATTGTAGATCAAGTTTTTTAATCAGCTTTGTGTATTGTTGAGTAACTTATAATAATTTCTACTATTGTAGATACCTCACCCATATTACTCATCATAGAGTTGAGTAACTTATAATAATTTCTACTATTGTAGATTCTTTCATCCCCTTTGCTC
>URKY01000055.1 GCA_900548465.1 uncultured Eubacterium sp. | reverse complement strand
CCATTTTTATTCCTGCATCACACACTCTCAAAAGTCTTATTGTATCTGGTTCTATCTGGTTATTTATCTCCTGTGAAAAGTTAATTTTTTGCATATAAAAACCGCAATGCTAAGTTTTTAATTTAACATAACGGTTCTTATATCTAGAAGAATTCAAAATATGGCTTTCCATTTTCTAATTTGCAGCCTTTAGCCTCTGCCATTTCAGATACTGTAACTAACTGATATCCCTTTTTTAGTAGTTTTGGAACAATCTTTTTTACTGCATCTACTGTCCATCCATGAATGTCATGCATCAACACTATATCTCCATCATGAGCATCATTCATAACAGACCTTATTGTTTTCTTTTTGCTTTTTGTCTTCCAATCCAATGTATCCACAGACCAGCAAACCATAGGTGCATTTACATATTTACTTACCCTCTTATCCCTGATTCCTGCTCCGTAAGGTGGTCTCACAAATTTAGTTCCGTGTCCAACATGCTTCTTAATCAAATCATTAACCCCTTCCACTTCCCATTTGATTTTTTTCGAGGATAATGTTGGCAATGACTGATGATCCATCGTATGATTTCCCATGTCACATCCTAATTCATCCATTTTCTTTAAAATTTCTTCTACCTTTATATCGTTTCTGGAAAGACTTGTACCACACATAAAAAACGAAGCTCTAACCTTATATTTTTCCAATGTTTCCAGCAATTCCAATGTTCTCTCCCCCGGCCCGTCATCGAAGGTTAATGCAATCATAGGTTTATTGGGATCAATTACTCTTTTATTATCTTTTGTTGTTTTCTCTTCGGTTTTACCGTTTTCTTTCTTTGTTTCAGTTGAAGCCTTTTCACCATTAGCTGCAACATTCTTTGTATTTTCAACAACTCCACCATTAACTCTTACAACTATTTTACTCCCTTTGTTTTTTTCTATTAAAGTACAACCGCCTGCTCCGATTACTAAACACAATATTAATAACGTGGATACTACACGCATTTTAAGTTGTCTTATTCTCTTTTGTTTTTTTTCATCTCTTGTCATCTTTTTCATCTCCATTATCTGTATTTATGTTTCTTAATTATTTAAAATATTTTTTACTATATCTTTTGATATCACAAACTTAGGCGCCCCAGTACATCCCGGTCCTACCTCGTACTCATCAAATGCAATTACTATATTTCCCTCATTATTTATATAGTAGTTTTGATTGCCTGATATTTCTTTAAATCCTGTAGAAATGCCATTATCTTTAATAAAATATACAACGTCTTTAGTCAACATTTGTTGTTTCATTTGTCGTTTAATATCATTACTTATAATCTTTATATAATCAGATTTTTTCTTAAACATATCTTTTAGACTAACAATCTTTCCACTTGATTTATCTATATTGTAATATCTATGAAATTCGTATCCACTTGCTCCGGTTTCATTTATTGTAAATGCTATTGTAAACCACTTATCATTATTAACAACAATTTTATAATTCATATATAAATCACTAAATCCACTTGAACCTAAATCAGCTTTATATTGATTCACTATCTTGTTTGTATATTTTTTTATATCATTATTTAACTTTTCAACTGTTTTTTTGTTTTTAATATCTCCATTAGAATCTACTTTTGCCATATTAACTTTGATATTTTTATCTTTATCATATTTTCTAACTGTTATTACAGTAAAAATATTTCCCACCAAAGGTATATTTTTCAAAGATGATGCCAAGGTTTCATTTGTATTTGGCATAATTACAACTAACAGCAATGCAGCAACAGAAATCATCCATCTTGCAATTATAACTTTTTTCCTTTTTCTTTTTTTATCAATCTTCGCATACTCTAAAACTTCATTTAATTTCATTTTTTCATCATCCGGAACTTCGACTCCAATATATTGACTTTTTAGTTTTTTCAACATTTCATCATTTACCATCTTAATTTCTCCTTCATATCACAATTTATTCAACTATCATATACTCTTTTAACTTCTCAAGTGCCCTATATATCCTACTTTTTACTGTACTTAAGTTTTCACCTAAAATGTACGCAACATCATTTAAACTCATTTCTTCAAAATATCTTAATACAATTACAGCCCTTTCTTTATCTGTTAATTTGTTCAACGCCTGTTTCAATTCAATCTTATTATCTTCAATCTTAAACACATCTTTTTCATCTTTCATTTCACTTACAATATCTATATCCCAATTAAACCTGTTTTTTTTAATATAATTAATTGCTTCATTTATAATAATTTTGCATATCCATGTGTCTGCATATTTTACCTGACGCATTTTTTTTGAATTATATATAGCCTTATACGCTCCTTCTTGTACTATATCCTGTGCATCATTTTTATTTTGAGCATAGCTATATGCTATATGATAATATTTGTCATAATTATTTATAAGAAGTTTGCTAATTATATCTTCTTTTTTCTCTTTCAATTTTATCTCCTTTACGCTTTATACTATTTAGACTATTCAAAGTGCCAAAAAGTTTCATTTTTTTATAAAAAAAATACTTCTCTTATTCAACTCCCTTCCCCCTTCTATTTCAATTTATAATCAACCACGTGCAAATATCCGTTCTTTCAGTATAATACATTTTATTATATTATCTCCCCGATACATTGGATTTCACAGAAATATATATTTCAAAACTAAAAGAGGTCAATTTCTTACATATAGAAAGGCGAAATCCCCAAACCCGGACCTCGCCTTCTATTATTATAAATACATCTTAGCAACTGCTACCAGAACATATTTATTTATTTTATAAATTTTTTTATACCTGCTGTTTTTTACAGGTGCCGGTACCGGTCCTGTTTCCAATGTACAGTTTAATATCTTTCTGTCATCCAGATAATCACTGAATGTTCCATACTGTTTTTCATCACTTATTATGTGGGTATATTTTGTCATGGAATAAAGCATATTACTAAGCTTTGTATGCTTGCGGTGATACATAACTTCACCTGCCTGATGATAACAGATTACTACATTAGGTTTTACTTTTTCTACTACAGATATCTGTGCTTTTGTTTCCGGTTCAGATACAGACTTCTTTCCTGCATAGTTCTTATATCCGGGGGACTTTGCCCCTTCTTTGCTAAATCCTTCTGCGTAATTTCTATTAATATCCACGCCTCTGGCATTTGCCTTCCATTCTCTAAAAGCAACTCCATTTTTCATTTTGTAAAGATTCTGACGTAGTTTAGTATCTCTTATTTTTTTCGGTCCATACTGACTGATTGTCACTCCATCCGGATTGACCATTGGCATAATTACTAATTTAATTTTGTTAAAGATTGTGCTGTAATTTTTTCCCTGATATTTTTTCGTATCATATCCTCTGCAATAATCTTCAATAACTTTCATCATAAATTTAGTATTCATATACTCTCTTGCATGTACGGATGTTTCTACATAAACTGTTTTTTTCGCCTTCGCATTACCTAAAGTAACGTAATACAAATTTCTTTTATCTAAACTTTTTCCTGCTACATTAACCTTTAATATAGAACCGTAGGCTTTCTTTATTTTTTTTAAATCTCTTTTCATATCTGTATACGAATATTTTTTATCTGAAGCATTTACTATTTTTTTTACATTACACTTATATGTAATATATTTCGATTCAACTAACAGTTTTTGTTTTCCAACCTGCAGTAATGAATATCCGTTATTGCATTTCTTATAAACATAATAGCGAATACCTTTTTCAACCGTTGCCACTTTTTCTAATTTTAAATTATATGCGGAAACCTTCTTCTTTACATATCCACCTTTTTTTACATCTTTTCCTGTCAGGTCAGCATCCGGTTTAGTTGTCGGCTGCTCGACGGTTGGTTGCTCAGTAGTTGGCTCTTCCGTTGTTGTTTCCGGTGGCACTACTGTTGTGGTTGCAGGAACCGTTGTTTCTTCTACCGTTTCAGCTTTTACCACTGTAAAATTAATTCCCAACGAAATTAATCCAATTAATATTAATATCTTTAGCGTTTTTTTCATAAGTAACTTCCTTTCAATTTCTCTGCTTACTCTTACGCTATTATTGTATCATAAAATTCCTACATAGTTAAAATATATATTTATAATATTAATTTATTCAATCAGCGAATGTTCCATCATAAACTTTAATTTGCATTTTGCTACTTTTCCCTCAAATTCGATTTCTAATAAATCACCGGA
The DNA here is from genome assembly GCA_900548465.1 of uncultured Eubacterium sp. Taxonomy (GTDB): domain Bacteria; phylum Bacillota; class Clostridia; order Lachnospirales; family Lachnospiraceae; genus Eubacterium_G. Next base: position 9,607 of record URKY01000055.1, on the reverse strand, counting down.
CATCTTAATCACTCTGCCCAAACCATACTTTTTATGGGTAATGGTACCTGTCAAATATATCTCTTCTATTTTATCTGCATATTCAGATTCCGTAACTGTTTTACGTTTCGTTTCTGCTTTCTGATATGATATTGATACACTCCTTTTGTAATGTGCTGATTTCGACCTATTACCACTTGATGATACGTTTGTGCCTGCATATATATTATTCAAATTTCTACTCTTTTTGTTTTCAATTCCAAGCAGCTCGTTTGTAAATGTTGAACCTTCATCAAATTCAAATATGCAAAGTTCATTTTTTGCTCTGGTTACACCTACATAATACAGTCTTCTTTCTTCTTCATACTCTTTTGATTCCTCATCCTTTGCCTTTCTCTTTTCATAATTTGCTATAACATTCTCCGGGAAAATTCCATCCACTGCATCCATTATATATACTTTGTCGTACTCCAGACCTTTGCTTGAATGAATTGTGGATAAAATAAATTTACATTCGCTATCATACGGCTTTTCTTTTATTAGTGTGGCAAGCTCGTCCAGTCTGCTTATTAACGCCAACACTGAGGGCTCATTGTATGCAATTGCCTTAATTATGCTTAGTTTGCTATCCTTTATATTAGCCTTTTCCAAATAGTCCTGATATCCCATAAAATGTATAATTCTGTAAATCGCTTTTCCGCCATCTTCTTCAAGTATTCTATTTAAATGTGTCTGAATTGCCTTTACACTTTTTCGTGTTCCCGCCGGGATTTTCCCGTAATCAAGAGCCGCATCCAAAATTGTAATTTCTTTTTCCTGACTTATTCTACAGGCCTCTATCGCCACAAGTTTACTCATATATGTACTTATCTTGTAATATATTTGCATAAAAATTTCTGTATTGGCTGGTTCCATCGCAAATCTGATAATATTTTTTATATCCATCACAACTCTATGTGTGAAGAAAGTCAGATCCGCATTTTTGATTCTATAGGAAATCCCCTTTCTTTCCAACAAATCAACTACCGGAATAATACTTTCGTTATCCCTATAAAGTACTGCAGTCTCCACCTCTGTATTCTCTGCCACTTTTGCCAGATAAGTATATTGTGCACGACGGTTTTTTAAATGAATTTTCTGTATGTCAGTTCCAGCCTCCCTAAATGCCTTCATATGTTTTTCATGCCTTAATTTATTCTTCTGTATAAATCCATCTGCCGCATCAACTATTTTTGCATTTGACCTAAAGTTTTCTTCCATCAGCAATACATTTGCATCTGCATAATTTTTTTCAAATGAAAGAAGAGCCTCAGGATATGCCGCCCTGAACCCATAAATGCTTTGATCTTCGTCTCCTACCATAAATATTTTCTTATATTTATTTGCAAGCACGGCTATAATCTGATGTTGGATTTTTGAAGTATCCTGTGCCTCGTCAACGCAAATGTATTTATACATTTCCTGAAAATAACCTAAAATCTGCGAAGATACTTTTAACATTGTCAGGGCATACACCATTTGGTCATCATAATCCATCAACGACTGTCTTTTCATTTGCTCACAGTATGCATTATAAATATCTAAAAGTGGTATGTCCTGTTCCTTTCCAAGTTTATTAATTTCGTTTTTCGAAAGCTGCATGTTTTTTATGTAAGTTATTAAAGTGCTTATGTTTTTCAAGTCGCTTTCCGTTGGATATTGCCGAACAACCTCTGTATAAATTGCAGACAATAATTTAGTTTTATACCCCTCATCCGTTACCAACTCAAATGGCTTTTTTCCAACACATCTGCCATAATATCCTATTATTTTTGCACATATTCCGTTTATTGTTCTAAACTCAAGCCTTGCCACAAGTTCATCCCCAAATATAGTTGCAAATCTGTTTCGCATATCATTTGTGGCTGCCACGGTATAGGTAACTGTAAGAATTTCTTCCGGTCGTATTCCTAAGCAATAAATCATATACCCCAGTCTTGTAATTAAAACCGTAGTCTTTCCACTTCCGGGTACGGCTAAAAGCAGTGTAGGCTTTTCGACGCTCTGCACTGCTTCTAACTGTTGTTTATTTAGATTTATATTAAATTTGGTTATAAATTCCTGTAGTGTCATGATATTTTTAATTTCTCCTATTTTATCCCCAAGGCTTCCTTCAAAAATCCTACTATTCTTCTTTCATACTCACCATATATTATATTTTCCTTACTTTCAGTATCACTACCATCAACAAAATATCTTCCTGTCTCCTTACTGATAGATAATGAATCAAGCGGCCAGCCCGCAAACCTTTTAACTGACGCTCTATCTATCATATAAAAAGCACCTATATTTTTTGCTGACTCTTTATCCATAAATGATGAAATTATACCATTGTTATAAACAGCTATACCGTCCAGATAATATGCAGACACCTTTCCGCCCAGCTTCGCTATAAGATTTGAATAATACTCAATCATTTCTTCGTCTGATAATCTACTCATTCCCATTGGAGTTCTGACATTTAATCCCGGTTGTCTCTCATCTTCTAAACTTAGTTCCTCAAAATATAATCCTGAATCATTACAAATCACCCTATCAAAATATTTGCCATAATATCTTGCTTTGCATATTGCATTTTCTTCCGGCGTTTTTCCTGTCTCATCCGGTTCATCTTCTATCTCTAAATCTTTTAATGTTATAAATTCTATATCACAATTTTCTAACAGTTTAGAAAACCTCTTTACCTTTGACGGATTAGTTGTTCCCAGTAGTACTTTCATCGTTCTCTCCTTTCAATTCTTTTCATACTTTATTTCAAAATAATCTAAGTATGCCTTATATCTATCTTGTGCCGTTAGACATGTATCCATTAAATAACCTTTTTCATCCTTCCCTAAAGCAGAATGTAGCACAGCTTAATTTTATGTTAAAAAACTCCTGCACACCATTTCCGGTATACAGGAGTTCATTATTTTAAGTAATTATATTCTTTTCACTTGTCAGTGTATTACTTGTTAGCGATAGCTGCCTGAGCCGTTACATATCATAGGCTTACTACAGCCACTCCTCTTTCTGCTTTATCTTTTTATGCTACCTTTGAATAATCTAGCACTGCAATTTCCTGCATCATTTGCTTTGCTAAATTAACCATCTTTTCTAACTGTTCAGCTACTTCATCTGTATAATATTTTTCTCCACACTGCTCACATTCTTCACAAGGAACATTTTTAATCACAATGATACTATTTTTGTAATTAACAACATGAGTTGTAGTACTTTGTTTAACTGTATCACATTTGCAAAACATACACATATCTATTTCCTCCTTGTCTTTAAATCTTTTTCAAACTTGATTGTATTTGGAAAGTATGCGGAATTTTTTTGGGTGGTTGTCACCCTCCCAACTTTCCTTTCTTTAAAATCTATGAGGCTTTGCCCCGTTTTCTGTTTCCTTTTTCTGCTTTGGATTCAACCAGTGTTTTAAATCCCTGTGGCTGATAGTCTGATACATATTTTAATGTCTTAAACAGACTCTCTGCATATGCACTATCATTACTTACTCTTGGTCTGCTTCTTGACGGTGTAATTCCCAGGGCATACAGTGTTTCCAGCATTGTTGCTCCCTTCATTGGGCTTCCATTGTCTGAATGTAACACTAATGGTCTCTCTTTTATGTTTCTCATGTATATTTTTTCGTCCCTGTATATTCTTTTCACCAGTTCACTGGCGCGTTCTGCATTCTCGTTTTCCCACACTTCCCAACCAATTATCTTTCTGCTGTACAGGTCTGAAAATAAATACAGATAGTAATGCTTTCCAAGTATCGGTCCATTTAAATATCTTATGTCCCACATCCACACCTCGTTTGGCTCCGTTGCCTTGTGAGTTGACATTGGACGACTTGTTTTTCTGTGTTCACGCCCTATATGTTTCAACTGTTTTGCTTCCCTTAACACCTTATAAAATGTGCTTTCACTTGCAACGTATGTTCCTCTGTCTGCTAGTATTGGAACTATTTCACTCGGTGACTTTGAAGCAAACTCCTCTGAATTACAAATCTCCAATATCTGTTCTTTTTCTTCCTGTGTCATTTTATTTTGTGGCTCAGGTCTTTCGCATGTTGTGCGTTTGTCTATATAAGCGTTGTCTGTGTTTTTCCAACGGTTATAGGTTCTCTTACTTATTCCCAGCTCTCGGCATGCCTTGTACAGGGCTGCTCCTTCCTTAACTGCCTCACTGATCAACTCCACTGCCTGTCTGCGATCTGAAGCGTTGATCATTCTTCCTCTTCGTCCATCCCCCAAATCGAATTTGCTTTTTTTCTCAATACCAATAGGGCTGCTGTTTCTGCCAGTGCCTTTTCCTTTCTTGCAAGATCCTTCTCTATTTTTTCCTTCTCTTTCTTTATTTCTCGAAGTTCCTTATTTGCCCTTGTGTTGTTTTCCTTTGCATTATCATTTGCATTAATGCAGGCTTCCTTCCATTCCCTTACCTGTTCCGGATAGATTCCTTTCTGTCTGCAATACTCTGAAAACTCTATTTCCGACAGATTTGCTGTTTCCAATACAACAGTGAACTTGTCCTGACTGCTCCATTTATCAGCATTCTTGTACTTGGTAGTTGCTGACAGTCCTTTTTTCTGGGCTGCATCTCTCCATCTGTACAACGTGTTAATGTTTATTCCTGTGTCTCTTCCTATGTCACTTATCGTTTCTTCTCCTGACATTATTCTCGACACTACTGCTTCCTTCATTTCCTTTGGATATTTTGCGTAACTCATATCAATCACCTTTCCTTCTGGTACCTATCATACTAGTATGGGAGGTGGGTGACAACTACCCTAGGCTAGAGGGATTATATAAATAGTTCAACCTTTAATTATTTATAATGATTATTTTGCATTTTCTCAGTTTTTACTAAGCTTAATCTTTCCTATTTACTAGCAAGTATAGGATTTTTTCATGTAAAAATCAAGAAAAAGAAAGTGGCATCTGACACATTATTTTACCTTGGTATATGTGTATCAAATGCCACTCTGTTATTAAATTGGTTTTATTTTAATGTAAAATTTGTTTCATATTGTTTTTTGAACAAATACTTTATTTTACTTTTACAGGTTTTACCTTAGACCACACTTTTGTTTTGTAAACTTTTACTCTAACATACAGTTTCTTCTTATTTTTAAGTTTCTTATTTGTTATTGTAACTTTTGTACTTTTTACAGTTTTTGTAAGTAAGGCCTTTTTAAATTTCTTTGTTTTTGAGAACTGAACAACATATTTCTTTGCGCCTTTAATTTTGCTGAATGTAATTTTTACTTTCTCTGATGAAAGTTTCTTACTGCTTACTTTCTTTATCACAACTTTCTTTGATGCCTTAGAAGTTTTCTTACTTTCCGGCTGTGTTACTTTTGATGTTGTAGGTGCCTCTGTTGTTGTCTCTTCTGTAGTATCAGGTGTCAAATCAATTGTAACCTGTGTTTTTACTGCATCTTCACCATATACAGATGTATAGCCTTTTCGATAAAGTGTTGCCAATTTATCATACATCTTTGAGAAGAGAGTTGGATTAAATGTTACACTTGTTCTACTAAAGCCTGTTCCCTTTAAGTTCATATCTGCAATTTCAAGACCTAAAGGACTTGTATTGTTTCTTTCTGCAAAACCTTCAGACTTTGAGCCTGTTCCATTGTAATTAATACGTGGTGTAGGTGTCTGTGATGATGTGCTACCCATTGTGCTAATAAAACTAATACTTGCAAATGTGCCATATGTCCAGTTTGCATTGTTCCAATATGGACTTGATGAATCGTAATTTGTTGCTTCAGGAATTTCACTGCCTCCAATAAAGTTACCTTCATCATCAAAGTTGCCTTCTGTATCTTTTGGATCATAAGGTGTGTCTCCAGGTGCTGTGTAAATTCCATCACCACCTAAAAGGTTACTTGTTATTGCTGCCATTCCATCACGGTCAGTATATGATGCAATTCTTGTTGTTCTATACCATGCATTTCCACCTGTTGCAGTTGGATGAATAAACAATGTACATCCCATTGCTGCATAGTATCGTCCAAGTTCTGGGAAGAAATGACCATCCATACAAATGTCAATTCCTGCCTTGCCCCATTTTGTTTCTATAATCTTCGGAGTGCTTCCACATACAGACCACTGGTCTTCATTTCCTGCTCTGTGAATCTTCTGATAAGAATCAATCTTTCCATCAGGATATAAAATTGCCACTGCATTGTATACCTTCTCTGCTTTTTGGGATGTATCGTTTGCTTCGTAAATAGGTCCCTTTTCATCCTTTTCTGTCATACCAAATAAAATATACATATTGTATTCCTGTGCCAACTTTGAAAGTTCATTTGTTGTTTTGCCGGGAATTGTTTCAGCAGTTGCTACCTGCATTGCAACTCCGTATTTCTGATAGAACGGATCCTTGTCAGGTGTTAAATATCCATAACCTGATAATACTGTTTCAGGGAATACCAACATTTCCACACCTTTTTCATGTGCTTCTTCAATATATTCCTTCATTTTTGCAACTGTTTTCTTTTTGTTTCCCCAATAACCTGTCGTATTGACAACAGCTGCCTTCGGTCCTTTTGTTGTTGTAGGCTTGTAACTTAACTTGCCACCATTTGCTTCCATAGCATCTGCTGCCTGTTTATATAAATTAACATACATTTCAGGATTAAAATCCTTGTTTGAGCATGTTGTTCCTGTAGTTGCTGTTACGGGTACCGTGTTGGTTAACAAACCTGCCTCATTTGTAACAATGTGTGCATTGTTTGTAAGTTCACCATCTGATTTTTCTTCACCGGCAAAATATCTTACTCCGCTGAAAACACCATTTAAGATAACACTACCACCAGGGAATAATGTGTTACCGTCCTGACCTTCCAAATCAGCGCTTAAAATTGTAAATCCATCTCTTGATGCAATACTCTCTAAACGAAGTTTATAATATTCTTCCCAACCTGACATATTATTCTGTGCCCAGTTACCACCTGTAGCTGTAGGGTTAATTAAAATATTACATCCCATTGCTGAATAATATCTTTCAATTTCAGGTGTTGAATATGTATCGTAACAAATACTGATGCCTAACTTACCATATTCACCTGCATCTATAATAACCGGTGTATCTCCGGCTACACACCATGAACCTTCAACCGGTGTTATTTTCTGATATGCTGTAACTTCACCTTCCGGCGAACAAACAAATGCTGAGTTATATGCATGATTGCTATCTCCTTCAATAGTCTGTGTTGCACCATATATAATCCACATATCGTCTTCATCAGCTATTTTTGCAAAATGTTTTGCAGTCGGCCCATCTAATGGCTCAGCACTATTAACTGCCATCTGATATTCTGTTGAAGTTTCATCAGAAGATGAAACGTAACCTGTTACACACATTTCCGGAAATACAAGTATCTTTGTCCCTTTTTTATCAGCTTCATCAATATATTTGTCCATGCTTGCAATGTTTGCATCCTTGTCTCCCCAGGTTGTTTCAAAATTTACTACACCCAGTTCGTTTTTACTAAATGTGTGAGATACACTTGGCTGTGCTAATCTTTCACTTCTTGTGTAATCACCTGTAAAGCCACTATAAGCCTCTACATTTAAGGCTGACATTGAAACTGACATAGTCAATGCCATTGTTATGGCTGCAATCTTTTTAAATAATGTTCTGCTTTTTCTCATTATGTCTCCTCCCATTAAACTTTGTGTCATGTTTTAATTTCACTTATCTCGTAGTATTTGTTTGGATTTTTTCATTTGTTTGTGTCGCGATACAAATTTGTGCAAAAGAAAAAGAGCGTAAGAGTTTTGCTCTAACGCCCTTGTTATTGCTACGAGTGGCAGTATAATGTAACGTGAATTATTAGTCAATGTTTTTTATTCTTTCCTATCAAAATAAGGTAAAGTGTTGAATATATTTTGTGATTACTTAAATTTTTAATTGTTTTTCATTATAAAAGAAATATAAACTATTGTAATATTCCAGAGTTCTAATAGCTGTTTTTTGGGTTCTAAAATTTACTTATCAGGTAAGATTTAGAACAATTTTTATTTTTTGAAAATATCGTATTAGCTGACAGAACTTCTCATTTTATTTTGTGCTAAATCTCGACATAGCACCAATTTTCTTTTTAAATCGCCTAATCTCACATACCAATAAAAGAATCCCACTCTATCACTTTTTACACTTTTAAACAACTGACCTAAATGTTTAGGATTATCTCCATCCTGGTACAGTTCATTTTTAAATGGACATCTGTTTATCGTATTTTTTATTAATTGCTTTTTCTCCTTTGCACTTAACTCTGTATTCCATAAGATGTTTTTTATAATTGCATCAGCCAAATAATGCAAGACTATCATGTTGAATACCTTTCCCTGCGTATTGCCAACATCAATATTATGTACTCTTTCTACGAAATACTCCACACCATTCAATCTTGCCAAATTTGAATTATGTAACAAGCTTGTACTTCTTTGAAAGTACTCATATCCAACATAATCTATATAGGTAATTTTATTCCAATATTTTAACAATTCCAGATTGTACACTAAGTCTTCTCTGTCAATAACTTGCGCATCACCTAATACACCTGACTTGTCTAAAACCGATTTGCGATATAACTTATTCCAGGCATATCCAAAGGACATTTCACAAATAGCCCTATATAAATACTCTGTCATTTCATTATGGCTATATATTTTATTGCCCCAGCTACATGTTTCTAATACCTTTCCATCTTCGGACATTTTTTCATATCCAAAAATAACAACATCCGACTTATCTTTCTCTATTACATCAACACATCTTTTCACTGTTTCTTCTTTTACGCAATCGTCACTATCGATGTACATAATGTATTCTCCGGTAGCCACCTGATAACCTGCGTTTCTTGCTGAGGCAAGTCCACCGTTTTTTTTATGCACAACTTTTATTCTTTCATCTTCTGTTGCAAGCCTGTCACATATCTGTCCACAACTGTCTGTTGCTCCATCATCAACCAATATAATTTCAAGATTTTTATAGGTCTGGTTTCGTACAGACTGTACACACTTTTCCAAATAATTTTCTACATTATATATTGGTACAACAACTGATACTTTTTCCATAATTTATTCCTTCACCTTTTTATATGAATATCCAATATTGCATTTCTTGTAAACGTAATAACGCACACCTTTTTCAACTTTTGTCACTTTCTCCAACTTTAAGTTATATGCGTAGACTTTTTTCTTTACATATCCACCCTTTTTTACACTTTTCCTGTGGTACCGTAGTCTGTTCTGCTGCCTGAGTCTTTGCCTGTGCCAAATTCATTCCCAATGTAATTATGCCAATTACCATTAGTGCTTTTAAATATTTTTCATAAATTCTTCCTTTAAAACTGGTTCGCTTGTTCCTATGTAAAATATTATACTATAAAATGTCTGCTTATTTTATTCTTTTTAAACAAAATCCTTTTTATTTATAATTTTTATGACAGTAAAAACTCCTGCACACCATTTCCGGTATACAGGAGTTCATTATTTTAAGTAATTATATTCTTTTCACTTGTCAGTGTATTACTTGTTAGCGATAGCTGCCTGAGCCGTTACATATCATAGGCTTACTACAG
>URKY01000054.1 GCA_900548465.1 uncultured Eubacterium sp. | reverse complement strand
TTACAATAGGATCTCTGTATCTAAACTCGGAAGCAATATCAACTGTAACCTCTGTTCTAGCTAATTTTTCAATTACATATTTTCCTACCATACCGGCATGCATTGCAGTACCACAGGCAACAATGAATATCTTTCTATAATTCTTAAGATCTTCTTCAGTCATGCCACATTCTGAAAGATTTGGCATTCCGTCAACTATTCTTGGTGTTATTGTTGTCTTTACAGCTGTTGGCTGTTCATGGATTTCCTTAAGCATGAAATGTTCATATCCACCTTTTTCAGCTGCATTCATATCCAGATTTGATACCTGAACTTCTTTTGTAATTTCCTGTTTGTGCATATTACAGAATTCAACTCTGTCCGCTCTTATGGTTGCAATCTCATTTTGTTCAAGCAGATAATATCTTCTTGTATACTTAAGAATTGCAGGTACATCTGAAGCAATAAAGTTTTCTTCATCTCCGACACCAATAATAAGAGGGCTGTCTTTTCTTACTGCAAATATTCTATCAGGAAAATCTTTAAATAAAATTCCTAATGCATAAGCTCCTCTTATATCATTTAATGTCTTGATAATGGCATCAATAGGGTCACCATCATAATAATAATCAAGTAATTTTGCTACAGTTTCTGTATCTGTCTCACTAATGAAAGTATATCCTTTGCCTGTAAGGAATTTCTTAATGTCTTTATAGTTTTCGATAATTCCGTTGTGAACAATTGAAACTCTCTTACTTCCATGTGGATGAGAATTAATATCTGATGGTTCACCATGAGTTGCCCATCTTGTATGCCCTATTCCACAATGACCATCAGGCTTATGTTCGTTTGCAATCTTTTCTCTTAGGTTCTTAAGTTCACCCTTTGACTTTTCTACGGATATATTTCCATTTTCAAAAACTGCGATTCCCGCTGAATCATAACCTCTGTATTCCAGTTTTGATAAAGAGTCAAGAAGTACGTCAGTACAATCTCTTTCTCCTACATAACCAACGATTCCACACATTATTTTTTCCTCCTATAAAATTGTGATACGTAATTATAATAGCTTGTCATTTGTCCTGTATTATTTAAATTAATAACATTCCTGAATCTGCTTATTATAAATGTGTTTAATTTTTCCATGTACTCCTCGGAAGTTATTCTTCCTTCAGCTACCTGAGTAAGACCTAATTCCCAACTTGCCGTGAGTTCCGGATTGAGCAGTGACTTAATTGAGCCATGCACTACTCCAAATATCATTTCACCTAGCTGTGTAGGTGTAATAACCTGTGTTTTTTTATTTAATGCAATATATTTAATATTAGTCAGTTTCTTAATTATTTCTGCCCTTGTAGCACTGGTTCCTATTCCCGAGCCCTTAATCTGAGCTCTTAAATCTTCATCTTCTATAAGCTGACCTGCATTTTCCATAGCAAGAATAAGGGAACCTGACGTATATCGTTTAGGAGGTGTTGTCTCTCCTTCCTTTATACTGCATTCATTGACAGTGATTTTATCACCTTTCTTCTTATTATGCAATAAATTGAAGAATTCTTCATCAAGACTTTGCTCTTCATTTTCACTATCTTCATTTTCCGAATTTTCACTATCTTTTTCTTTGCTGTCAGCCTTAGTGCTTTTTTTCTTTTCTTTTGGCACACCTGCTATTTCAAAATATCCTTTTTGAACAAGAATTTTGAAATTAGATGAAAACTGTTCAGTTGTCGTGGTTTCATCTAAGTAGGTAGCCGGCATCACACCAATAAGTGTTGCTTTTTTATATATTGCAGGTGGATAAAATATACTTAAAAATCTTCTTACAATCACCATATATACTTTCTGGTTTATCGGCTTTTGTTTTCCAAGTCCACCAAGCCCCTGACCTGTTGGTATTATGGCATAATGGTCTGTGATTTTCTTGTCATCAACGTATTTTGTTTTTTCTAAGCCTTTATACATTCCATTAGCCAGTATATTTTTAGCAAATATACTGCATGGACCATATCCCTGAAGTCCTGAAATATTCTTATGTATTTCTTTTGCCACTGCAGTAGATACAACTCTGGCATCAGTTCTTGGATAAGTAACAAGCTTTGCTTCATATAACTGCTGAACTACATTTAAGGTTTCATCAGGACTTATTTTAAACATCTTTGAACAGTCATTTTGTAACTCAGCCAGATTATATAGCAGCGGTGCCTGCTTTTTTTCATCCTTCATTGTAATGGACTTTATTGTCATTTCTAATGGATAATTTCCATTTACGACAGTACCCTCTATTTGGGCAGGTCCATACTTTTCCAGTGCTTCTATTAAAGCCTGAGCCGTTGTCTTTTCTTTAAATCCATTCTCTTTATAAAGTAATGGCGATTCAAAAAATTTAGAACCTTTTACTGCTTTCCACTCAGTATCAATATTTCTTCCCGCTATGCTGACTCTCGTAATAACTCTGTAAAATGGAGTCTTTTTAAAGTCCCTGATTTCACGTTCCCTATTGCATATCATACCAAGTACACAGGTCATAACTCTTCCAACATTAATGGATTTCCACCCATCTTTTAAATAATTCTGTATTGAATTTCCATATTTCAAAGTCAACAGTCTTGAAAAATTAATACCCATCAAATAATCTTCTTTTGCCCTTAAATATGCGGCATCAGACAAATTATCATATTCTGATAAATCTTTAGCTTCTCTTATTCCTCTAAGGATTTCTTCTTCTGTCTGTGAATCAATCCAGACACGCTTTTCCTGCTTATCTTTTACCCCTGCTTCCTGTGCTACCAATCTGTAAATGTACTCTCCTTCACGTCCCGAGTCAGTACATACATAGATGGTTTCCACATCTTCTCTGTTAAGAATATCTTTTACAATTTTAAACTGTTTTTTTACCGAAGGTATAACTTCATATTTCCACTCTGTTGGAATAAAAGGCAAATCTATTAAATTCCATTTTCGATATTTTTCATCATATACTTCAGGATAACTCATTGTAACCAAATGACCCACGCACCACGTAACAATTGCATTATCACTTTCCATATATCCATCTTTTCGTGTTGTATTTAGTTTTAAGGCTTTAGCAAACTCAGCGGCGACACTAGGTTTTTCCGCTATGAATACTGCTTTTTTCATTCAATTCTCCGTTATAATTATTTGTTAATTTCGTCAAGTGTCATTGCATAAGAAGGGAGAAACACATCAATAAATTTATCAACTTCTTCCATCTTCATATCATCCAATGATTTTTTTATTGTTTCCTCTGCTTTTATAAAATCTTTATTTCCGGTTTTTCTTTCCTCTATGCATTTAATATATGCAGACATTTTATCAGCTGCCTTTACATATTTCCAATCTGTATTGTTTTCTTCTATTAAGATATTTTTATATGAACTTCTCATTTCTTCCGGAAGCTCTGACAATAACTGATTTGCTGCCACATTTTCTACTTTTTTGTAGGCATCTCTTATTTCAGGTGCATAATATTTAATAGGTGTCGGCAGATCACCTGTTATAATTTCCGTTGTATCATGCATAACTCCAAGCATAGCTATATGCTCTGCATCTATTTTTTTTTCAAAATATGTGTTTCCTATAACTGCCAATGCATGGGCTATTATTGCTACTTCAAGACTATGTTCGGCAATATTTTCAGTCTTTGTATTTCGCATAAGTCCCCAGCGGTTAATATATTTCATTCTTGCCAGCATTCCGAAAAAATTGTTCATTTATATTCTCCTTTACTGCCCGTGACCACAACTATTGTATTATACCAAATTTTTCTCTAATAAGCCATAACAAAGCCGTGATAAATTTAAAAGATAAACTTACCACGGCTTTATTGTTAAAATATTTTTTATTATAGTGTTTTATTTAATATCAAGAAATTTCTTTACAATGTCCTTCATTCCATCAACTTCAACTAAATTATTATGACGAACTTCAGCATTTCTTATTTCTTCAATTGCATTAGGTACTTTTACATTAGCAATCTTTGACAATTCATCTACTAATTCAAAATCGCTTAATGCATCATACTTTGGATTAATTGCATCCATAACACTTCTTGTAAATTTGAATGGGCTGGCTGTTGAAGCTATTACTGTTACTTTATCATCACCGGTTTCATTAATGTATTTCTTATATACACAGGCTGCTACAGCTGTATGAGTATCCATTACATAACCTGTCTTTTCGTATGTGTCCTTAATTATCTTTGCAGTTTCTTCTTCTGTTGCATAATTTCCATAGAAATCAGTAAGTTCTGCCTTCATGGCATCAGTAATTTCATATTTTCCTTCATTCTTAAGACCATTCATTAATTCTGTGTTCTTTGAAGCATCATTTCCCGCAATTTTGTATATTAATCTCTCTAAATTGCTTGAAATTAAAATATCCATAGAAGGTGATGTTGTAAGAATGAATTCTCTGTTCTTATCATATTCACCTGTCTTAAAGAAATCGAATAATACTTTGTTTTCATTTGAAGCACAAATTAATTTTGCAATTGGAAGTCCCATATTCTTAGCATAGTATGCAGCTAAAATATTTCCAAAGTTTCCTGTTGGAACATCTACATTAATAAGCTGATCCTTTGCAATCTTTCCTTCTGCGTATAATTTAGCATAAGCATAAACGTAATATGCAACCTGAGGTACAAGACGTCCAATATTAATTGAGTTTGCTGATGAGAACTGGAATCCTTTTTCATCCATTTCTTTTGCAAGTTCCTTATCACCAAAAATAGCTTTTACACCACTTTGTGCCTGATCAAAGTTTCCTTTAATAGCTACAACATATGTATTGTTACCTTTCTGGGTAACCATCTGCTTTTCCTGAATTGGGCTTACACCACCATTAGGATAGAATACAATAATTCTCGTTCCCGGTACATCTGCAAAACCTGCCATGGCAGCTTTTCCTGTATCACCTGATGTAGCTGTAAGAATTACGATTTCATTCTTTACATTATTCTTCTTTGCGGAAGTTGTAAGAAGATGTGGCAAAATTGATAACGCCATATCTTTAAAGGCAATTGTCTTTCCATGGAATAATTCCAGGTAGTATGCTCCATCAACTTCAGCCAAAGGTGCAATTTCTTCTGTATCAAACTTTGAGTCATATGCCTTGTTAATGCAGTTCTTTAACTCTTCTTCCGTAAAATCGGTAAAGTATAACTTCATTACCTCATATGCTACCTGCTGATAAGTCATTTTTGAAAGTTCTTCAATTGAAACATCAAGCTTTGGGATTTCTGTTGGAACAAAAAGCCCACCATCATCTGCCAAACCTTTTAAAATTGCTTCTGAAGCTTTCAAATATCCATCTTTGCTTCTTGTACTCTTGTAAAGTATTTCTTTCATTTTTTCTCCTATCCTAATTTTAATAATTTTTCATTACTGAATATATGTTTTATTTGTTGTTTATGTAATTAATTAATCCGCCACTGCTGATAATTTTCTGCATAAATTCAGGGAATGCCTGTCCCTGATATTCTTCACCCTTTGTTTTATTGTAAATTTTTCCGCTGTCAAAATCAACCTCTACCTGGTCTCCTTCTGAAATTCCTTTTGCAGCTTCAGGGCATTCAATAATAGGAAGTCCTATGTTTATTGCATTTCTATAGAAAATTCTTGCAAAAGTCTCAGCGATTACACAGCTTACTCCTGCAGCCTTAATTGCTATTGGCGCATGCTCTCTTGATGATCCACATCCGAAGTTTTTGTCGGCAACAATTATATCGCCCTTTGAAACTTTATTTACAAATTCCTTATCAATATCTTCCATACAATGTTTTGCCAGTTCTGCAGGATCAGGCACATTAAGATATCTTGCAGGAATAATAACATCTGTGTCTACATTACTTCCAAATTTAAAAACTCTACCACTTGCCTTCATATCTTACCTCCTATAATCCTAACTCTTCAGGGCCTGATATTTTTCCGGTAACTGCACTTGTAGCTGCAACAGCAGGACTTGCAAGATATACCTCTGATTCAGGGTCTCCCATACGGCCTACAAAGTTTCTGTTAGTTGTGGCAATTGCTCTTTCTCCCTTTGCAAGGATACCCATATGTCCACCAAGACAAGGTCCACATGTTGGTGTGCTTACTGCACATCCGGCTTTTACAAAAATACTTGCCAGACCTTCTTCTATACACTGCAGATAAACTTTCTGAGTTGCAGGAAATATTATACATCTTACTCCCTTTTTCACTTTTCTTCCATCAAGAATCTTAGCAGCAATTCTCATATCTTCAATTCTTCCGTTTGTACATGAACCAATAACAACCTGATCAATTTTCACATCTCCCACATTGTCAATTGTTCTTGTGTTTTCCGGCAAATGAGGGAATGCAACTGTTGGCTTTAATTCACTTAAATCTATAGTATATTCCTCATCATATACAGCATCCTCATCAGGCTCATATACTGTAAATTCTTTTGTTGAATGTTCTTTCATATATTCTTTTGTCTTATCGTCTACAATGAAAATACCATTCTTTCCGCCTGCTTCAATTGCCATGTTTGTCATTGCGAATCTGTCATCCATTGAAAGGTAAGAAACTCCTTCTCCCATGAATTCCATTGAACGGTACAATGCTCCGTCAACTCCTATCATTCCAATAATATGGAGAATAACGTCTTTTCCGCTTACCCACTTTGCAGGCTTTCCAACTAAATTAAATTTTATTGCTGAAGGTACTTTAAACCAAGCCTTACCTGTAGCCATGCCGGCTGCCATGTCAGTACTTCCAACACCTGTTGAAAAAGCACCAAGTGCGCCATATGTACATGTATGTGAATCTGCTCCAATAACTACATCTCCTGATACAACAAGACCTTTTTCCGGAAGAAGTGCATGTTCAATACCAACTCTTCCTGTCTCGAAATAATTTGTAATGTCGTTTTCCTCAGCAAAATCCTTTACACATTTATATAGTTCTGCTGACTTAATGTCCTTATTAGGTGTAAAATGATCCGGAACCAAAGCTATTTTGTCCTTACAAAATACACAGTCAACATCCATTTTCTTCATTTCTTTGATAGCAACCGGTGCAGTAACGTCATTACCTAAAACTAAGTCAAGATTAGCTTCTATTAACTGTCCTGCCACAACGCTGTCTAACCCGGCATGTTTTGCCAGAATTTTTTGAGTCATAGTCATTCCCATTGCAAAATCCTCCTATTTATATTAAAATGCATAACATTTTTCATCTATATACAATCTTTAATATTTTAGTCTAAAAAAGACCGCTAGTCAATGATGTATCTTATATAATGTAAGAACCGGACTGGTTTTCCCATGTGATTAATATTTTATCAAGAGATGTTTCTTTTTCAAGATCAATATACATCCATGCATCATCATTAAAGTTTGATGACCATCTTGAACCTTTATTTCCATCAATGGCTTTATCTGTTCCGTCACTGTGCATTACATTTTTTTCAAAATTCTAATAAAAATATTTTCACTTCTTCTAACACCTATTTTATATTGTCACAAATATAAAATCATTATCTTCTTGAAACTAATGTTAAAATATGTTATAAATTTCTATGGTGTGGAGACGTACCGAAGTGGCCGTAACGGGGCTGACTCGAAATCAGTTTATCAGTTTAATCTGGTACAAGGGTTCGAATCCCTTCGTCTCCGTTTTTATTCATAAGCTAACCATTATTTCAATGTTTAGCACCGGTCCCATTGCTTTTGTCATTGGGACTTTTATTTTTTTACTGAGTACATACTCTTATGTTTTAATATAATAGCTATAAAATCTGTAATGGGAGTTTTCTTATGAGATATAATTCATTAAATAATTACCTGAAAAACAAATTCGGTTGCAAGGTTTATAAGCTTTCTCTTTCATCAGGATTGTCCTGTCCTAACAGAGATGGTTTATTGAGTACCAAGGGCTGTACTTTCTGCAGTAACGGCGGATCCGGAGAATTTGCCACGAAGCATAATCTTGGCATTACGGAACAGATAGAGAAAGCCAAAAAACTTGTTTCCAAAAAAATTACAGATGGAAAATACATTGCTTATTTTCAGTCATTTTCCAACACTTACGGAAATATAGATTATTTAAGAAAAATTTTTACTGAAGCAATTAACCATCCCGATATTGTTGCCCTGTCAATAGGTACAAGGCCGGATTGTCTTCCAAAAGAGGTAATTACGCTTTTGTCTGAGCTTAATACCATCAAGCCCGTATGGGTTGAATTAGGTCTTCAGACAAGTAATGAAAATACTGCAAAACATATTAACCGTGGTTACTCCCTTGATGTTTTTGAAAAAGCTGTTTTAGATCTTAATTCAATTAATGTTGATGTTATTGTCCACTTAATAATCGGACTTCCAAATGAAACGAAAAATGACATTATAAACAGCGTAAAATATGTCTGCTCCCAAAATATTGCCGGCATTAAATTACAGCTTCTTCATGTACTAAAAAATACCCCTTTGGAAAAGGAGTATCTTTCAGATTCATTCCATATTTTGTCTCTTGAAGAATATACTGATATTCTGGCAAAATGTATCACTTATATTCCTAAAAATATTGTTATACACAGAATAACCGGCGATGGTCCAAAATTGCTTCTTGTTGCCCCACTTTGGAGTGCCAATAAAAAGAAAGTATTAAACTACATCAACCGCCGTTTTAACGAACTGGACATTCATCAGGGTGAAGAAAATATCAGTTTTATTGGTTAACATCTGATATTGTTGTTTCTTCACTTACAACCGTAACCGTTTCAGGTATTAAATCAGTTACGGTTTCTGAAATATTTTCAGTTTCCGATTTTTCTTCTTCATTAGTTTCTGTTTCATCAGAGATGATTTCCGAAGTATTTGTTTCACTTTCGGGTTTATCCTGAAGATCATCGTCAATTATCCAGTCTTCATTTACATCTTTCTTTATTTCTTCTACCTTTTTAACTAATGTATCAATACTTTTTTTACACATTTTTTTTACGCTTGTGTTTTCTTTCTGAGCAAGCTTTATGCAAAGAGAAGCCTTTCCAACAGACACATCATTTTTCTTTGCAACTTTTTTTACATCACCATCAATCTTACAATTTTGAAACACGGTTTTGCATTTTATTTTTTTATCTGCCAAAACCTTTGTTGTCTCAATTTTTATCTCTTTTAATTTTTCTTTAGATACATCTTCCTTTTCATTTGTTAAGGAAACAAGCATTGCACTGTTCTTTTTCTTTAAATAACCGTTTTTCTTAAAGTTCTTTATAACTACCTTCATGGCATCATTATAGTCATAGTCCTTCTTTATTTCCCCATTTATCTCTCTTATCATGCTTTTAGCATCTTTGTTATCTGCCAAAACTCTGTCAACCTTACCGTCTTTATTCACCTGGATTTCAACGCTTGGATTAACATCCACAATAATGCTAAATGCCATCTTTGTATTATTATTTTGAACATTAAATAAAGGTTTCATAAGAATTACTGCCATAACAAGACAGGCTGCTACTGCCAGCATTGCCGGAACAATAAAATATTGCTTAATATTCTTTTTTTCTTTAAACAAAGGTTTATTTCTGCCAAATAACTCTTTCTCATTCTTTACCGGTTCAATTGGTTTGCTTAAAATCTTTTCAAGCATGTCAGGAGCCATTTCTTCAAGTTCCTGATTTAGTTTTTCTCTAATATCTTTTTCCTGCACAATGACCTCCTACTCTATTATTGATTTCATTTTCTTTAATGACCGATTATATTTCGACAGCACCGTTGATAAAGTCAGTCCTGTCAGTTCTGCAATTTCCCTATGTTTCAAACCGTTTATCATATGCAACACGACTATTGTTATCTCTTCTTCCCCAAGAATTCCAAAGGCTGTTTCCAAAAGCATTTTGTTTTCCACCTTTTTAGTATCATCACGGCTTTCCTCCATTCCTTCGGAAATATAGTTTTCCACCTCTCCAAAATCAACACTTCTGTTTTTTCCATATTTTCTCACAAAATCCAGATACTGATTTTTCGCAATGGCGCACATCCAGGTCATTGGGGTTCCCTGTTTCTTATATAACTGACTTCCATTTCTTATTTTTATATATGTATCCTGTAATAAATCTTCCGCGTCTTCTTTATTTTTAGTCAGAGATAATAAAAAACCATACAACTGTTTATAACTGGCATAGTATAATTTTGTAAATGCATTATCATCACCGGTTGCAATTGCCTCAAACCAGTTTTCATCAATCTGACTGTTTGCACTTGTCTTCTTTAATTCCTGTTTTTTCATCAGATTACCTACTTTATTAATTTTTTCTCCTACAATACTACATTTTAAATAGTATTTAGTCAAATTTCTGTTTGCTGCAAGCCCACCATACATTGTTTTTATTCCCTTTCTCTGTTTGTATACTTATTAAACGTATGCCCTCTCTTTTTTATTGCACATATTTTTATTTATTGACATGTAAATGTTTTATGTTTATAATCATTTAAAACCATTGTTATGGAGTGGATTTTTTTAAGACTATGTTTTATTTTCGCCACACAGCTTTTGTAGTTGTGTGGTTTTATTTTGCTGATTTTTAAATAAGAAATGGAGAAAATACTAATGAATCAAAATTTTATGAAAGAAAAGCCCATACTACCACTTGTTTTGTCTATGGCTCTTCCCATGACAATTTCTATGCTGGTTAATTCTTTATACAATATTGTTGACAGTTATTTTGTTGCTCAAATCAGTGAAAATGCCATGACAGCATTATCTCTGGTTTATCCCATCCAGAATATAGTTACTGCCGTCACTGTAGGATTTGGTATTGGCATTAACGCTTTGGTAGCATTTTATCTTGGTGCAGGACAGGGACATTTAGCTAATCGTGCCACTTCTCTTGGTATGCTTTGCAATATTGTACACGGTATTTTACTTACAATATTCTGTATTGGAATTATGCCTATGTATTTAAATATTTTTACGGATAATATCGATATAGTTTCCCAGGGAATACTTTACTCTCAGATTGTTTTTTCCTTTTCACTTCCTGTATCCATTTCCATTAGTTTTGAAAAGATTTTTCAGGCAGTTGGGCGTATGAAGGTTTCCATGATTTGTATGATTATTGGTTGTGTTACAAATATTATTTTGGATCCTTTGTTTATCTTCGGTGTGGGATTCTTTCCGAAACTTGGAATAAAAGGTGCTGCCATAGCCACAGTTATAGGCCAGATTGCAACACTTTTAGGATATATAATTATTTATATTGTAAAGCCTATTCCTGTAAAAATTAAAGTAAAAGATATGATAATTGATGCCCACATATTAAAGAAATTATATGCCGTTGGATTTCCTGCCACTCTGAATATGGCATTACCATCTCTTCAGGTATCAGTGTTAAACAGCATACTTTCAGCTTACTCCGCCGGTTATGTATTGGTTCTTGGCGCATATTACAAATTACAGACATTCCTTTATCTCACAGCCAACGGCGTGGTTCAGGGAATGAGACCTCTTATTTCTTTTAATTATGGTGCCGGAGAAAAGCTTCGTGTAAGCAAAATTTTTAAAACTGCCCTTAGCATAATTATTATTGTTATGACTATGGGAACTTTACTTTGCATGATAATCCCTGAACATTTAATAGGTCTGTTTTCAAGCAATGAACTTACTGTTTCTATTGGTTGCAGTGCCCTT
Organism: uncultured Eubacterium sp.; assembly: GCA_900548465.1. GTDB lineage: Bacteria > Bacillota > Clostridia > Lachnospirales > Lachnospiraceae > Eubacterium_G. The sequence goes on along the minus strand of URKY01000054.1, from coordinate 2,342 downwards.
CGATTTATTAGTATTGGTTTTATTGTTTCTTCAATCTCCATTACTGTATCCGGGGCATTGGAAGCTCTTGGAAAAGGGTTTGCTTCCCTTATAATTTCTTTTTCAAGATATATTGCAGTAATGCTAAGTATTTCTTATATTCTTAATGCTATTCTGGGTGCCTCCGGTGTATGGAACAGTTTCTGGATTACGGAATTTATTGTGGCAGTTTTTTCTTATTGTATGTACAAAAAAATTCAGTAGCTGCATGCTACTGAATTTTTTAATTATTATTTATCTGTCATTTTCCTCTTCAGTTGGTATGTCAATGCATTCAGGATTTTTCACTGTTCCCTTGGCCCATGCACTTCCAACATCACATCTTCCATGGTGATGAATTTCCTTAACCTCTCCATCAGCAACATTATCAGATGCTACAACATTTATCCTGCTTGTTCCTGACTGAACCTTTCCGTCTAACATCTTAATGAGATTTTCTATATCTTTTTCGCTTGCCATAATTTTCCCTCCGTTATTTTACTTTCTTTGTTGTACTCCAGCTTCCATAATATCTCACATTTTTTTGTTCTACAAAAGCTCTTGCCTTAATATAATATTTTTTGCTTTTTTTCAATTTTTTTATTGAGCAATTTATTTTAGTTGTATTTATAGCCTTGGTCTTTTTCTTTGTGAACCTGCTGTTAGTGCTAACCATAACTGTATATCCGGTTACATTTTTAACAGCTTTCAGCTTTATTTTTGCTGTTCGCTTTTTTATTTTCACTTTTGTAATTTTTGTGGTACCGACAGATACTTTTGTAGCCTTAGCCTTCTTGGTTTCATCAACTTTTTTTGTGATGTTTTCCGTAGCTGCATCCGTAAAAATATCAACACCATAGCAGTCACCTTTTCCCTGTCCACCGGTTTTCTGTGCGCCCACTCCTTGTGGTTTTGCAACAACCAGAAGCATAAACATTAACACCGTGCATAAAAAAACGCTAATTCTCTTCCCCATAGTCTTTCCTTTCATTTTCAATCTTAAATATGATAGTCCTAATATATATCTTTTTATCTCTCTTGGCAAGAAGACAAAGTTATTTTTTTATATGCTTTTTTATTTTTGTAGACTCAAAATAATTCCGTGGATTACAAAGTTTTCTCATATTGCATATTTTTTTTGTATAATTTATGTGACTATATAGTTGTTCTTTCCCTCATTACACAAAACGTTCTTATATCAACTGCAAATGTGTAATTTTATTGTCATCCTCTTATATTGTTACTTTGCTTTGCACAAAATAAGTTAATTCGATTCATATTTGTGTAAATTCTATTGTCAAGTCTTCAATTTATTTATAATTTTACATCGTTCATAATAATAATTACAAACTTCTGGTGAAGGCTTTCTTATAGAACTCAAAACAACTGTTTTGAGTTCTATAAGCACCGTACATTTTTCAAATGTACGGTGCTAAATAAAAGAGAGTTCCCATTTTCCCGTGCAAGCACGGAAATGGGAACTCTCTTTTATTTAGGCCTTCGCCTGAAAAAGTTTTTCGCTTAGTTGTTGATTAACTTTTCGTTTTCGTTATTCCAGCTGTAAAGTTTTCTGATCTGTTCTCCAACTTTTTCTGATGGATGTTCTGATGCTAACTTTCTCATAGCCTTGAAGTGAACCTGACGACCCGCAGGTGACATATCAAGTAAGAATTCTTTTGCAAATGTTCCATCCTGGATATCTGAAAGAATCTGCTTCATAGCTTTCTTTGTTTCGGCTGTTACAATCTTAGGTCCTGTTATATAATCACCGTACTCTGCTGTATTTGAGATTGAATATCTCATTCCTGCAAAACCAGACTGATAAATTAAATCTACGATTAATTTCATTTCATGAATACATTCAAAATACGCATTTCTTGGATCATAACCTGCTTCACATAATGTTTCGAAACCAGCCTGCATTAATGCACAAACACCACCACAAAGTACTGCCTGCTCACCAAATAAGTCAGTTTCTGTTTCTGTTCTGAATGTTGTTTCAAGAACACCGGCTCTTGCTCCACCAATTCCTAAAGAATAAGCTAAAGCTAAGTCTAAAGCTTTACCTGTAGCATCCTGTTCTACAGCTACTAAACAAGGTGTACCCTTTCCAGCCTGATATTCTGAACGTACTGTATGACCAGGAGCCTTAGGTGCGATCATTGTTACATCTACATCCTTAGGTGGTTTAATACATCCAAAATGAATGTTGAAACCATGAGCAAACATTAACATATTGCCTGCTTCAAGGTTTGGTTCAATACCTTTCTTGTACATATCTGCCTGAAGTTCATCATTAATAAGAATCATAATGATATCAGCCT
>URKY01000053.1 GCA_900548465.1 uncultured Eubacterium sp. | reverse complement strand
TTTAACAGTGGGTGGAATTTAGTCTTTCATACGGAATTTACTTTTACAAGTCAGCTATTTTGTGGACAATTGTTATTTTTTCCACAATTTTTCCACAAAATTATGTTTCACATTACTGTTTAGCCTTTTCTTTTGTTTCAACATAGCCACATTCAACATTGGCACAGGCTAACTTGTTTCCCTTTTCCACCATATATCCACCACACTGTGGGCATTTCTTTGTTGAAGGCTTCTGCCATGACATGAAATCACATTCAGGGCTGTCTATACATCCATAATATCTACGTCCCTTTTTAGTCATTCTGTACACAACATCCTTTCCACACTTAGGACATGGCACTCCTACCTTCTCTAAATAAGGCTTTGTATTTCTACATTCAGGAAATCCCGGACATGCAAGGAATTTTCCATGTGGACCATATTTAATAACCATACGTCTTCCACACTCTTCACATATCTCATCCGATTCTTCGTCTGCAATATGAATTTTTTCTAATTTTTCTTCAGCATTCTTAACCATTACGTCAAGATCAGGATAGAAGTTTCTGATAATAGTCTTCCAATCAATTGTTCCTTCTTCCACTGCATCAAGAAGAGATTCCATATTGGCTGTGAACTCTGTATCAACAATAACCTTAAATGCCGTCTTCATTACATTGTTAACTGCCTCACCTAATTCTGTAACATAAAGATTTTTCTTTTCCTTTGTTACATATCTTCTGCCGACAATTGTGCTGATTGTCGGAGCGTAGGTACTTGGTCTTCCTATTCCCTGCTCTTCCATTGCCTTAACTAATGCGGCTTCCGTAAAGTGTGCCGGTGGCTGTGTGAAGTGCTGATTTTCTTCAAACTTAACAAACTCGATTTCTGAGTCTTTTTCAAGCTTTGCTATAACATTGTTAGTAACAACCTTTTCATTGTCGCTGTCAGTGTATATTTTCATAAATCCGTCAAAATCCAGTTTTGACGTAGAAGCATTGAATAAATAATCTCCTGCTCCAACTTTTACATTATATGTTTCATAAACTGCATTTCCCATACGGCTTGCCACAAAACGCTTCCATATTAACTGATACAGTCTGAACTGGTCTCTTGGAAGCTGTGCCTTTACCTGATCCGGTGTCAGTGTGACATCCGTAGGTCTTATGGCTTCATGGGCATCCTGAATTTTTTTATTTGATTTCTTTGTTGCAATTTCATTTGCCATGTAGTCAGGTCCGTAATTTTCCTGAATAAATTCTTTTACCTGAGCTTCTGCCGTTTCAGATACTCTTGTGGAATCTGTACGCAGATATGTGATAAGACCAATGCTGCCACGACCTTTAATTTCTACACCTTCATACAACTGCTGCGCTATTCTCATAGTCTTCTGTGTTGAGAAATTCAGAGCCTTAGATGCTTCCTGCTGCATTGTACTTGTTGTAAAAGGAATAGGGCACTTTCTTGTTCTGCTTCCTTTTTTTATGTCATTAACAGTAAATTTACTGTCTTTTAACTGGCTGATGATTTTATCAAGCTGTTCTTTTCCTGTAATTTCTATTTTACCTTTTTTATCTCCGTAGAAGCTTACGGTAAATTCTTTGTTTTTATTTTTCAAAACTGCATCCATATCCCAATACTCTTTTGGAATAAATGCATTTATTTCATCTTCTCTGTCGCAAAGCATTCTAAGTGCTACTGACTGAACTCGTCCTGCACTAAGACCTCTTTTTATTTTCTGCCATAAAAGTGGACTTATGCTGTAACCTACCATTCTGTCCATTACACGTCTTGCCTGCTGTGCATCAACAAGGTCCATATCTATTTCTCTTGGATGTTTCAAAGACTCCTTAACTGCCTGTTTTGTAATTTCATTAAATGTAATACGGGCGGTTTTCTTTGGGTCTAATTTAAGTGCATGGGCAAGATGCCATGATATAGCTTCTCCTTCACGGTCCGGGTCAGTTGCCAGATATACTTTATCCGCTTTTTTTACATGACGTCTGAGTTCTGCAAGCTTTTCGCCTTTTCCTCTTATCGTTATATATTTAGGTTCATAATCATTTTCAAAATCAATTCCCATTGAACTCTTAGGCATGTCCCGTACATGTCCGTTAGATGCTACCACATCATAATTTGAACCAAGAAATTTCTTTATAGTTTTTACTTTTGCCGGTGATTCCACAATCACAAGATACTTTGCCATAAACATCTCCTTCTAAGACTTTATTCCAGCCTCGAATAATAGTTATCTGACGGTTGCTCTACAAGCCCTCTCAACTGCAATTGTAACAACATGTCTGCCAGTATTCCGTACTCTATTCCTGTCTTTTCCATTAATTCATCTATACTTTTCGGCTGTAAACCTAACTCACTATACAACAACAAAAAATCTTTTTCAAGTATTTTTTCTTTAATTGCATTTTCCTTTTCTTTATTAAATACTTCGTATTTAAGTTCTTCCAATATATCTTTTGCGCCTCTTACAAGCCCTGCACCACTCCTTATTAATCGGTTACAGCCTTCACTTAATTTGTCATCTACACGACCCGGCACAGCCATTACATCCTTTCCCTGTTCCAAAGCCCACTCAACTGTTATAAGGGATCCGCTTTTTTCTTTTGCCTCCACTACAACTACTTTATCCGAAAGTCCGCTTATTATTCTGTTTCTCATTGGAAAATGCCATGCCAATGGTTTGTCCCCGGGAGGATATTCGGAAATAATGCCCCCTGTTTTGATTATATTTTCATATAATTCTATATTTTCAGTGGGATAACATATATCTACTCCACAGCCTAACACGGCAAAGGTTGCACCCCCTGCCTCAACTGCTCCTAATTGACTATATGTATCAATGCCTCTTGCCATTCCACTTATTATCTGGACATTATTGTAAGCCAGCTCCCCTGCAATCTTTTTTGCCATAGTTCGTCCATAGTTTGAACAGGCTCTTGCCCCCACCATTGCCACTATAGGCTTATCTTTATCCGGTAGTCTCCCCTTATAGAAAAGCACCTCCGGCTTATCCCCATAAGGTATCAGTTTTTCAGGATAATCCCTTTCTCCTACACAAACCATTTTTATATCCCTGTCCCTTAATTTTTTCTTAAATTCTTCTGTCTTATATTCCTCTTTCATCTGACCCCCATATTGTTTGAAAATTTGTAACTTACTGCTTCCGCTATTTCTAATGTTGATATTTCCTTTTTCTCTTTCAAATCCGAAATAGTCCTTGCAACTTTTAATATTTTTTCATATGCTCTTACACTTAGCTGCATCTTTTCATATACTTCTTCAATCAGTTCCTGTTCTTTCTTATTTAAATGACAATATTCTTTTACTTTTTCTCCGTAAAGCTGTCCATTATAATCAAATTTTTCTTTCTTATATCTTTCCCTTTGAATTTCAACGGCTCTGTTAACTCTCTTCTTTATTGCTTCTGATGTTTCCTCTTTCTTTTCCTTCTTTAGTTCAAAAAACGGCACCGGGGTCATATGGACACAGACGTCAATTCTATCAAGTATGGGACCACTTACTTTTTCAAGATATTTTCTCACATCCCGCTCTGTACAATCACACCTGTTTCTATCAGGGTAATAACCGCATCTGCAGGGATTCATTGATGCCATCAAAATAAAATCTGCCGGGAATTTATAATTTCCCCCACTTCGTGATATTACTACATTTCTGTCCTCAAGGGGCTGCCTTAAAGCCTCCATAACATTCCTTGAAAATTCAGGAAATTCATCCATATACAAGACTCCTCCATGAGCCAAAGTAAGTTCTCCAGGTTTTGGATTCATTCCCCCTCCCGTAAATGCCACAACAGTTGATGTGTGGTGAGGATTTCTAAAAGGTCTGTCCATAACAAGATTTCCGTTCAATGTGCCGGCTACACTTTGAATTTTCGAAATTTCTATTTTCTCTTTCCAGCTCATATCTGGAAGTATCGAAGGCAATGCCCTTGCAATGGCAGTTTTTCCCGTCCCCGGTGGCCCTACCAGCAAAATATTATGCATACCTGCTGCCGCAATCTCCGCTCCTTTTTTTGCCTGTACCTGCCCCTTTATGTGACAAAAATCATTGCCGGTAGATTTTTCTTCATTGCCTTTTATGATGGTAGGCAAACTTTTTTCTATATATCCCTCGTTAGAAAGAAAAACCACCAATTCATTAAGATTCTTTACTCCTATAACATCTATCCCTTCAATCAGCTGACATTCACCGATATTTTCTTCCGGAATAAAACACTGTTTAATTCCATTTTCCAATGCATGAAGAACTATAGGCAATATTCCATTTACGGAAACAACCTCTCCATTAAGGCTCAGTTCTCCTACAAACATTTTGTCTTCCATATCCACATCCACAATGTCTAAAGCCTTAAGTATCGATACTGCAATAGCCATATCAAAATAAGTTCCGGTCTTTCTTATATTTCCGGGAGAAAAATTTATTGTTATTCTTCTTGGAGGTATAATAAATCCTGAATTTTTTATGGCGGTTTTCACCCGCTCCCTTGCCTCTTTTATGTCATAAGATAAAAGGCCTACCATGTCGAAACTTGGCAGACCATTACATATATCAGTTTCAACTATAACAGGAACAACATCTATTCCCGTTATAGTGGCACAGTTTATTTTTGAAACCATTGTAACTCCTTTATTCTGTTTTTTTGCACCGTATCTTATTATTTGTGAGTGTATCACTTTTTATATCAATCGTCAAGAGCTACAATTTTAAAGTATTGTATTTTTTCCTAAAATGGATAATCCTTTCCCATATATTCTTTTGTTGAAGGCACATAATTTCCTATTGATCCCTTCTTCAAATCTTTTTGCCCTCTATCTGCCCCGGAATACTTAAATCTTCTGTATGCATGTCTTCTGATTCAAAATTCACATTACACTTGGTAATCTTTATAGTATCATCAGCTAAAATTTCATAGCTGTACCAGCCGAATGTACCTGCCTTTGCACCATTTTTCTGATTTGCAATATCTTCACCCATTACCGAAGTTGTTGAAGGTACGTACGACTCCACACACATAATCATCATTACACGGCAATTCGTACATTATCCAAATGCTTTTCGTAATTTTTCCAATGCTCTTTTTTCTATTCTGCTGACATAACTGCGGGATATTTTCATTTCATTTCCCACCTGCTTTTGAGTAACCGGGGGACTTCCATCTAAACCATACCGCTTTACAATGATTTCCTTTTCCCTATCTGATAGCACCTCTTCCACATAGCAACGAACCCTTACAATGTCCTCGGCATTTTCCATTTTCTGAAGAGTATCAATATCATCATTTTCAACAACATCAATAAGGCTAATGGTGTTTCCTTCTTTATCCATTCCTATTGGCTCACTTAAGGATACCTCTTTGTTCCGTTTCTTTTCACTTCTAAGCATCATCAGCAATTCATTTTCAATGCACTTTGATGCATAGGTAACCAGCCGGTTTCCCTTATCCTGATTATATGTGTTAACGGCTTTTATAAGACCGATTATCCCTATCGATATCAAATCCTCATTGTCCCTGTTGTCTGAATAGTATTTCTTTGCAATATGTGCCACTAACCTTAAATTTCTTTCAATCAGTATGTCCTTTGCTTCTTTATCCCCCCTGCTAAATCTCTCCAAACATTCTCTCTCTTCATCCGGGGTTAAAGGTTCTAAAAAAGTTTTCAAGCACTTTTACCTCACGACATACTTAATTTATTTTATGTCATTTATGCGTTTCTCGTGCCTGTACAATACTAATAAGTGACAATTATCATCTATTCATCTTTCATTCTAAGGATGTCACCCTTGTCTAATTCCATTCCAAGGTTAATTGTAAGCTTTTGTTTCGGGTGAGGACAACTTTCCATTTCATTTCCTTCCTCATCCTTTATTGCCACAACCTCTACTTCAATATCTCTTCCGTCAGGCTTCATAACTTCAATTTTCTGTCCTGTATAGAATTTGTTCTTCTGTTCTAGCGAATATTCTAAAGGAGCTGTTTCATCTCCTACAATTCCAAGATACACATAATCTCTCTCGTAAACATTTGCATCATATATCTGTGTTGTCTCATCAGGCTTTCCAAAGAAAAATCCTGTTGTGTACTGTCTGTAAGTACACTGTGAAATCAGTTTTTTGTATTTTGGAATATTCTCCCTATATTTGTCAGGGTTTTCAAAATAATCATCTATTGCCATTCTGTATGTTCTGGCTACTGTAGCCACATACAGAGCTGTCTTCATTCTTCCTTCAATCTTAAAGCTGTCAATTCCTGCCTCTACCAGTTCCGGAATGTGATCTATCATGCATAAATCCTTTGAGTTAAAAATATATGTGCCACGTTCATTTTCTTCAATTGGCATATATTCTCCCGGTCTGTTTTCTTCCACTACTGCATACTTCCATCTGCATGGATGTGTACAGGCACCTTTGTTGGCATCCCTTCCTGTCATAAAGCTGCTTAAAAGACATCTTCCTGAGTAGGATATACACATTGCTCCGTGAACAAAAGTTTCAATTTCCATATCTTTTGGAATATTTTTTCTTATTTCACTTATTTCTTTTATGGACAATTCTCTTGCTGAAACTACTCTTTTAGCTCCAAGATTATACCAGAAATTATACGTTCCATAATTTGTGTTATTAGCCTGAGTGCTTATATGAAGTTCCATTTCCGGTAATACTTCCTTTGCAATTGTAAATATTGCAGGATCCGAAATAATAAGAGCATCCGGCTTTACTTTTTTCAAATCATTGAAATATACTTTTACAGGCTCTATATCAGCATTATGAGCCAGAATATTAGCCGTAACGTAAACTTTTACTCCATGTTCGTGTGCAAATTCCACACCCTCTGCCATTTCTTCCAGAGAAAAATTCTTAGCCTTTGCTCTAAGACCAAAAACCTCTCCACCAATATATACTGCATCTGCACCATAACGTACAGCTGTTTTCAACACTTCCAGACTGCTTGCCGGAACCAATAATTCAGGTTTCTTCATTGCCATTATCCACCTCGTTTTTTATTCTCAAAAATGTGCCTTTAGTATTATATTATTTCTTTACGGATATTGTAATTCCGTCTCCAATAGGCACAATGCTTGTCTCCAAATCTTTACTGTTTTTCACTACTTCCAGATACTCTCTCATTCTTTTATGAATGGTTCTGTCCCTTCTTCTCACAACGTATTTTGACTCAATAAGGTCGCCCTCCTGTAAAACATTGTCTGTAATAAGGACTGCCCCCTTCTTCATCAGCCGCATTACTTCCGGCAGGAAATGAATGTATTGAGCCTTTGCCGCATCCATAAATACAAAATCAAATTGATTTTCCTGTAATGTAGGCATAATTTCCATTGCGTCACCTTCAAGGAGTTCTATAACTTTCTCTTTTCCTGCATCCTTAATGTTTTGCTTTGCAATAGGTATACGCTTTTCATAATTTTCAATTGTAACTATTTTGCTTTCCTTTTCAATACATTCACTCATTAAAATGGCTGAGTACCCTACTGCAGTACCCAGCTCTAATATTCTTTTCGGCCTCTTTAATTCCAGCATAACCCTCAGAAAACTTTCCATTTCTTTTCTGATAATAGGTACGTTATCTTCATGTGCCTCTTTTTCAATTTTTTCCAGTATATCACTGTTTGTTTTTTCTAATGAATGAATATATGAAACAATTCGTTCATCTACTATCATGTTCTATTCTTTCTGAGTCTCTGACTCCTTTTTATTTTCTTCAGGACCTGATTTAATAATTGAAAAAATGTCCTCATTGCTCTGGGAAGTATTAAAGTTATAAGTTCCCGGCTTTACCTTAGTTATTTTATAAATCTTTGACTGTATGTTAAATACAGTGGCGTCCTTAATAATTCCATATTCTTTTAAGGTCTTTCCAAGACTTTTAATACTTGTTCCCTCGCTGACAGTTATGGTCATATCCGTTCCCGGTGCCTGATCCACACCTTCACTGTCAAATATTTTTGAGCCAAAGTTAAATGCAGTCGTGGCACACACAACTATAATAACAACCATAACAACATACTTCAAAATTTTTATTGAAACATTTGCAAATCCTTGCGAAGTTTTCCTATTATTCATACAAACTCCTGACTAATCAACTTCCATAATAATTGGTAAAATCATTGGACTTCTCTTCATTGTCTTCCAGATGTATTCTCCAAGACTATCCTTAACAACCATTTTGATTTTGCCCCAATCAGCTGTACTGTTATCTAAAATATCAAGCAACGCTTCTGTAACTACTTCTTTTGCATTGTCGATAAGATTTTCTGATTCCCTGACATATACAAAACCTCTTGTAACAATGTCCGGACCAGCCAAAATCTGATTTGTGTATTTTTCTAATGTAAGAACAACGATTATTATTCCGTTTTCTGCCAGATTCTGTCTGTCACGAAGTACAATGTTTCCTACATCTCCTACACCAAGTCCGTCTACTAAAACTGAACCTGCCGGAACCTTTCCTGTAACCTTAGCATTATCTTCTCCTATTGAAAGCACATCTCCTGATTCAAGGATGAATATGTTTTCTTTTGGAATCCCCATACTTTCAGCTAACTTTTCATGTTCTTTTAAGTGCTGGTATTCACCGTGAACAGGTATTGCATATTTTGGTTTAACAAGAGCATACATAAGCTTTATTTCTTCCTGACATGCATGTCCGGACACATGAGTATCCTGGAATATAACTTCTGCTCCCTGCTGATATAATTCATTTATAACCTTTGTTACCGCTTTTTCATTTCCCGGTATAGGAGTTGAACTAAATACAATTGTGTCACTTGGCTTAATGTGTACTTTTCTGTGAAGTGAAGCTGCCATACGTGACAATGCTGCCATGGATTCACCCTGACTTCCCGTTGTAATAAGAACCAGCTGGTCATCAGTATAATTATCCATTTCTTCAATACTAATAAGTGTATTTTCAGGTATCTTTAAATATTCCATCTCTCTTGCTACAGAGATGATATTTACCATACTTCTTCCTTCAACTATAACTTTTCTCTTATACTTGCATGCTGTATTAATAATCTGCTGAACTCTGTCCACATTTGAAGCAAAAGTAGCAATAATTATTCTGCTCTTCTTATGTTCTGCAAATATGTGGTCAAAAGTTTCTCCTACCTTACGCTCAGAAGGTGTAAAGCCCGGTCTTAATGCGTTTGTACTGTCGCACATTAATGCCAGAACTCCCTTCTTTCCAAGTTCACTGAATCTTGCAAGGTTAATGGCATCTCCAAATACCGGTGTGTAATCAACTTTAAAGTCACCTGTGTGAACAATAACACCTACCGGTGTATGAATTGCAAGAGCTGCTGCATCTGCAATACTATGATTTGTTCTGATAAATTCTATTCTAAAATCACCTAAGTGAATACTTTGTCCAAACTTAATAACTTTTCTCTTTACCGCCTTTGACAGGTCATGTTCTGCAAGTTTGCCTTCTATTATTCCCATAGTAAGCTTTGTTGCATAAATTGGTACAGGAATTTCCTTTAAAACATAAGGCAATGCACCTATATGATCTTCATGGCCGTGGGTAATAACAAAACCTTTTATTTTTTCTTTATTTTCCTTTAAATATGTGATGTCCGGTATAACACAGTCAATACCCAGCATATCATCACTTGGAAATGACAAACCACAGTCCACAACAACAATACTGTCATTGTATTCAAAGGCAGTCATATTCATTCCAATCTCTTCAAGCCCTCCCAGTGGAATTATGTTTATTTTTGAATTGTCACTCATTATTAATCAAATACCTCCTGTTTATCTAAATATTTTTCCGTCTTACATTTTTTTGCACAAGTTTAAAAGATCCTTTTCAGATCTCTTTTCACCTAAAACTAATGCCCGAAAACCAAGTCTTCTATTCCTTTGTAATGTCAATATCATCAAGCAATTCTGAAAAAATTTTTCCTATGTAATCGATTTCAGATTCATCATCAACAATTTCATAGACAGCTTCTTCATCTCCGTCATCAGATACATCTTTTAATATATAAGCTTCCGCTTCTTCACTCTCGCCATCGTCATCGGTTACGAGAATGTAATTAACATTATTAATTCTTGTTTCTTCTATAACGAACATTTCTACTTCGTTACCATCATCATCTATAAAAACAATCTTTTCTTCCATTATATATTTCTTCCTGCTTTTCTCTATTCTTTTATTTACGGCTGTTAAGATAATCCTCTAATATAAATTTTGCCGCCAGCATGTCAACATATTTATACCTATCGTCTTTCTTAATCCCCATCTGGTCCATAATTTCATAAGCCTCAACTGTCGTCAGACGTTCATCCTGAAAAATAATCTGAACCCCGGTTCTTCTCTCAAGCATCTGCGCAAATTCCTTTGTTTTCTCTACACGCTCTCCTTCACTGCCGTCAAGCATAACCGGATATCCCAATATTACAGTATTAACATCATACTCCTTTAACAGTTCACCAATACGGGCAAGAGTTCTCCTTAACTTATTTGGAGACTCCCTCCTGACTATTTCAACACCTGTTGCAGTCATTTTCAATTCATCTGACACTGCCACACCAACAGTCTTTGAGCCAAAATCCAATCCCATTAATCTCATGTCTTCAGTCCTTACATATTCAATTATTATGTAACCGCCAATTACATTTCTAAAATAAATTGCTCCACATCAATTAAACCATGCATTTATAAAACTATGGTTATTTTAGTTTGTTATTAATGTAGTATTTAACAGCTTCTTCAATAAGTTCGTCACGTTCAACCTTGATAATTAAGCTTCTTGCATTCTTATAACTGGTTATATAAGTTGGATCTCCTGACATAATATATCCTACAATCTGATTTACAGGATTATACCCTTTTTCTGCCAGTGCCTCATATACCTGCTTAAAAATTTCCTCTACGCCTAGTTTCTGTTCCTGTGGAACTTTAAAGTATTGTGTGTTTCCTAAATTGCTCATCTTATCACGTCCTTTTTTTGCCATTGTAAGCATTATAGTAATAGTTTAATATAAAACTCACTGTGTCGCAAGTATTATTTCTTGATTAATTATGTCCTTTAATGCAACTTTTTGGATTTTTCCTGCCAATTCTTCATCAGTTTCCAAAGCCACTTCCACGTAATCAGTAGTATGACCTACCCAATACTCCCTACCATTTATCTGCTTTCGCTCTTCCCATAATACGAAATCATAAGTTCCAAGTTTATTTTCATTATATTTTTTAACAAGTTCTTCTCCTGTTGCAATTAAAATATCACTTCTCTTTGTTTTTATTCTCTCATCAACCTGATTTGGCATCTTCGCTGCAACAGTTCCATCTCTTTTAGAATATTTAAAAACATGTATTCGTGAAAACTCTACCTTTTTTGCGAAATCAAGAGAAGCTTCAAAATCCTCGTCACTTTCTCCCGGAAATCCCACTATAATATCTGTTGTAAATGCCGGGTTTTCAAAAACACTTCTAAGCATTTCACATTTTTCAAAATATTCCTCTGCAGTATAATGTCTGTTCATAGCCTTTAACGTATTATTGCACCCACTTTGTAATGATAAATGAAAATGCGGACAGATTTTTCTGCATTTTCCGATTCGCTCTACGAAATCCGGCGTAATCACCTCAGGGTCTAAGGAACCAAGTCTTACACGCTCTATCCCTTCTATTTCATCTGCCATTTCAATTACATCTATAAGGGTTTTCTCCCCATCACTGTAACAGCCAAGGTTTATTCCCGTAAGAACAATTTCTTTAAATCCCTTTTCAGCCAAGCGAACCATCTCTTCCCTTATACTATCCATTTTTCTGCTTCTTATTCTGCCTCTTGCATAAGGAATAATACAATAAGAACAGAAATTATTGCATCCATCCTGAATTTTCATATGGGCTCTTGTGTGTTCCGTAACTGTGGAAATCTCCAAATCTTCATATTCGGAAGTGTTGTTTATATCAATGACAAAATCCTTTTCATTTTCCTTAAAGTATTCTTCCAAAATTGGCACCACTTCTTTTTTCTTATTGTTTCCAATAATAATATCAATTGCCAGGTCTTCCTTTACTTTATCAACTGCTGTCTGAACATAGCATCCTGTAGCCACAACTACCGCATCAGGATTCTGCTTCTTTGCCTTATGAAGCATCTGTCTTGATTTTCTATCTGCCATATTGGTCACTGAACAGGTATTGACTATATATACATCAGCAATTTCACTAAATGGAACAATCTCATATCCTGCCTTTTCCAAAAGCTGTGCCATTGCATCAGTTTCATATGAATTTACTTTACAACCAAGGTTGTGTAAAGCTGCCTTTCGCATATAATATCTCCTTTATATTATTAATAAAATTTTTAGTCTTTTTTCTTTTATTTCATTGAAGAAAAAAATAATCCGTGCTATTATATATGTAATAAGAAAGCGAGGTGTTTGAAAAAATGAAAACTATAACAATCAGTTTAGGTTCCATTGACAAGGTTAAATCATTCGTCAATGATATTTCAAGGTTTGACAACGATTTTGATTTAGTCTCAGGACGTTACGTTATCGACGCAAAATCAATTATGGGTATCTTTAGTTTAGATCTTTCAAAACCTATTGATTTAAATATACATAGCGAAAACAATATTGATGAAATACTTGAAGTATTAAAGAAATACGAATCATAAAAAGACTTCTTACAACGATTATTCGTTGATTGTTTCTTTTTTAATGGCTGGTCTGCTTCTCCTTAGCATTCCAGCCATTTTTTAATTTTCAAATATTTATCCAATCTTTATAAGTTCTGCCGTTTCTACTGCTTTCTTAAACATATCGTCAATTTCTTCACTTAATTTAGTTTCTGAATGTTTTATTACATTAATATTTGGCTTTGTTACAGGATGTTTTGCCACAAATGTTGTACAGCAGTCTTCATAAGGAAGAATAGATGTTTCGTAGCTTCCAATCTTTAATGACACGTCAACAATTTCCTGTTTATCAAAAGCTATTACAGGTCTGAATACAGGCATTGTACACACTTCATTAGTAGCTGCAAGGCTCTGCATTGTCTGGCTTGCCACCTGTCCAATTGACTCACCTGTAATAAGTCCCTGAGCCCCTTCCTGTTTTGCAAAGTATTCAGCAATTCTCATCATGTATCTTCTCATGATTATTGTTAATTCATCATGAGGACATTTATCATATATATACATCTGAATATCAGTAAAGTTAACCACGTATAAATTCATCGGTCCTGAATATTTTGAAACTATCTTTGCAAGGTCAACTACCTTCTGCTTCGCTCTCTCTGAAGTGTAAGGTGGTGCATGAAAATACACTGCATCCACTACTACACCCCTCTTTGCAGTCATCCATCCTGCAACAGGACTGTCAATTCCACCTGACAGTAAAAGCATAGCTTTTCCTGCTGTTCCGACAGGCATTCCTCCCGGTCCCGGAAGTATCTTTGAATAAATGTTTATGTGATTTCTTATTTCAACATTAAGGATTACTTCCGGATTATGAACGTCAACCTTTGTTTCAGGGAAAGCATCTAATATTTTTCCACCTAATTCAGCATTTATTTTCATGGAATCCATCGGATAATTTTTTCTGGCACGTCTTGCCATAACCTTAAATGTAAAATTCTTATCTTCATAAGTATCTTCAATGTATTTAATTACATTATCAGCCAAATCTTCAAATCCGTTGTCTTCTATCTGTACCATAGGACAGATTCCAACAATACCAAATACATGCTGCAATGCATCTACCGCATCATCAAAATCAAATTTGCTTTTTGCAGTTGCATAAACTCTCCCGTTTTCTTTTGTCACTTCAAAATCCCCATCTACTTTATCAAGAGCTCTCTTTGCATTGTCAACTAATGCATTTTCAAATAAATATCTGTTTTTTCCTTTTACACCTATTTCAGCGTATTTTATCAAAAAAGCTTTGAACATGTTTATTCTCCTTTAACGGCGCGCATACCTTTTCAGCATGGGCACGATCTCTTTTAATTGCTCCAGGCA
>URKY01000052.1 GCA_900548465.1 uncultured Eubacterium sp. | reverse complement strand
ATATTGGATTTATTCCTTGCAATTATGTGTCCTTACATGATTTGCTTCGCTTCGGCCTTAGTGGTATTAGATGAAACAGATATGAAAATCAACAGGTATATCACAATTACTCCACTTGGGAAGAAGGGTTATCTTATATCAAGATTGCTTATTCCTGTTTTATTTGCAGCTATTGTTTCTTTTGTGCTGCTTTCTTTTTGTTCTGTATCAGGTATGTCATTATGGACTACATTTATAATATCAATATTGGCTACAATACTAAGCGTTGTGGCTGCTATGATTATTTTGGCATACGCGGGAAATAAAGTGGAAGGTATGGCACTTGCAAAAGTATCTGCTTTAGTTATGGTTGGACTAATTATACCTTTTGTTATTACAGATAGTATCCAATATGTATTTTCATTTATCCCTTCTTTTTGGGTAGCCAAGTTTCTAATAAGTAATAACTATTGGTTTATTCTACCAACGATCTTTCTTTCTGGCGGACTGATTTACCTATTATATAATAGGTACAATGCAAAAATATAGTTTCTCCTAAAATTGATACTATTAATACCGAAGATATAAAAAGTATAGTACCTAAATAAGCATATTAAATTTATGATTATACGAATTAATATTATTCACTATCTAAAAATTATGCTTATGAATGAGTTATTGAAAATGAAGTTTTTTGAGCTATTGTCTAAAACTTCACAAGAAGTTACTAACACAGAAATGCAAGATGCCTATGGAGAATTTGTCAAGCACATAGTCGCTATTAGCAATTCAGAAGATTATTCCTATATCTTTCGGATGCTAAATCTCACCCGTATTGAGATAGTACCCCTAAAAGAGTTATATCAATATGGGCAGGGGGAAAAATGCGCTTAAAATTCTCTATGTCCACAAAGCGTTATCGACAATTGATGCCGAGCTACAATTAATCAACTTAAAAATTAACCATCCAGAACAATTTAAGTTATCTATTCCTACAGCGTTCAAGTCCGACCTATATGTAATCCCTAAGTCAAAAGACTTGGGGATTATTGGCATTGCAGAAATCGTATTAGCTCTGTTTCTACAGGGGCAAATCGTTGGCGAAGATGGAAAACCTGTCCCAGAAGTTCGTTTAGCTCGTGGCTTTGAGCAGCTTTTCAATCTAAAATTCGGAAGTATTTACGATAAGGTAGGTGAAGTATTTACCCGCAAGCCGTACAACCTTACCAAAACATTGGATGCCTTACGAAATGCTATCATTAAAGAGGATCGAAAACGTAAGAACCGATAAAGATCAAAAAAGATATTTGTGCAAACTGTTTATTCTCAGATATTTGCAAATATCTTTTCGGGGAGTAGGTAACTACTCCTCTTTTTCTCTTACATTGTTTTACTGAATTTTGCTTCATCAATCGATTGAGAACAATAATGTTAAACTAAAAAATGAAGCAAAATGTATATAGACAACGAAAACTTCGATAAATGGATGGAGAAGCTATCTAAGAAACTCACTGAGATAGGACAAGACTTAAAATCCCTTATCAATACCGATCAGGTATTAGAAGAAAATGAACGATTACTTGATAATCAGGATTTAGCATTTCTGTTAAAAGTGTCTTTCAGAACTTTACAACGCTATCGACTAAAAGGTAAGCTCCCCTACTTTACTATTGGGCATAAAACCTACTATCGGGCTAGCGATATTAGAGCTTTTGTACGTGAACGAGCCGATTATCAAACTTATAAACAGTTTGAAAAAGCCAATCAATTAGAAAACAAACTCTGACAGCAAAATGCAGCAGAGGAAAGAAGCTTGTGTTTAAGCTATCACTTTGTGTAACCACCCCGATTTAGTAGAAACCGCTTCACCTATCGGTTCAGCCCATTTCACTAAATCAAGCAAGAGGGAACTGGACAAGTCCTGTTCTTCCCTCTTGCCCTGCGGGGTAAAGCCTTCGGCTTTAGCGTGTTTCCTTAACACATTGTAATTAGTCTAATAATTAGCCGTTATTACAAATATATAATTATCAATCATTTACCTATATAAATTTCGATTAAAAAGTAATTAGTCATGCCAAACAAAGGTCAGAAAATTATATTTACCACCGTTTCCATAGATACGGAAACGGCAAGCCTGGTAGCAAAAATCTGTAAACGCTATTCGCTGAAAAAGGCAGAAGTTGTAAAACTGGCTTTCCGATATATAGATAAGGCAAATATCAATCCCGCTGAAGCCCCTGAATCGGTTAAAGCAGAACTTTCCAAAATCAACAAACGGCAGGATGATATAATCCGCTTCATTCAACACTACGAGGAAAAGGAACTTAACCCAATGATACGAGCGACCAATTCTATAGCCGCCCGCTTCGATGGAATAGTGAAGACTTTGGAAACGCTTGTCCTTTCCCAATTGGAGAAGAACCAAGAGAAATACAATGCCGTACTGCAAAAGCTAAGCGACAAATTAACCGAACATGCTAATGTGATAAATGGTCAGGGTAAACGAATCGACACGTTATCCCAAGTGCAGAAAAGAGATAATGTAAAATTGTTGAAATTGATAAACCTCTATGCGGATTTGGCAGCCTGCGGAGTAATGGACGGCAAGCGCAAAGAGAGCCTGAAAGCCGAAATTTACCAATTAATAAACCCCGAATAAGCGATGAATATAAATTTCCCGCCACCATCCAACGGCACATATAACAATGCAGGCAGTAGCCGAAAGTTATGCAATTATTGCGAGCATGAGGATATGGAACGCATGGAGCAGGGAATCTATACCGAAGGATTTTTCAACCTCACGGATGATAATGTCTATAAATCCCAAGTGATTAAAGATATTGATTCAAATATCGGTCAGTTATTAAAAACGGATGCCAAGTTTTACGCTATCCATGCCAGCCCATCGGAAAAGGAGCTTCGGGCAATGGGAGCTACGGAACAGGAACAAGCCAAAGCCATGAAACGGTATATCCGTGAAGTGGTTATTCCTGAATATGCCAAGAACTTCAATAAAGGATTATCGGCAGAAGATATAAAATTCTACGGTAAAATACATTTCAGCCGGGACAGGTCAGACAACGAACTGAATATGCACTGCCATTTGATTGTCAGCCGTAAAGACCAATCGAACAAAGTCAAAATAAGTCCGCTAACAAACCACCGAAACACCAAGAAAGGTGTTATCACTGGTGGTTTCGACCGCACAGCCTTGTTTGAGAATGTGGAGAAAGGATTTGATAAGCTATTCGGCTACAATCGACAACTATCTGAAACGTTCGAGTATTGCAACACCATAAAAAACGGCAGTATTGTGGATAAACTACGGATGCAGGAACGGGAACTGAACACCCCTGAACAAAATTTTGCTGGCGAAAAGAAAAAAGAGAAAGAAGATTTGCAAATAGGCAGATATGCAGATAAGCAAGCAGACATGATTGAAAGCAAGTTTGCAAATAAGCAAGATTCCAATTCGACCGATTTAGGATTATCCTCTGTTTTCGGAGTGCTTACACCTGATAAGAATAACTGGGAGGAAGAACAAGTTCCCGTGAAAAAGAAAAAGAAGAAACAAAGACCAAGATTAAGTTGATAAAATGTTAGATTTATATTGTGCCAAAAGTTATTTCCCGCGCAACTTCGGTTATTTCCCGCTCATGGCTTCCCTGCCCGTTTTGAAGGGAGGAAGCCCGCGAGAATGACCGATTGTCCGAGAATAACTTTTGTCAGTTTTAGTGACGACACTTCACGATGCATGATTAGGCGAATACGAGAAAAATACTGTATCGGGAATCGGAGATACAGAAATTGCTGGGGATGTATTATTCTTCTGAACAACAAGCACTCTCATTAAATGTCTAAATGGCAGAATTTAATAACATTTATGTGGGATGATTTCGATTTCTGAAGATAAAGCCGTACCTTTGCAGAATTATGGATGTACCATGTGATGATACGATGAAATCTTTCACAACAGCCTTTGAAACAGGATTGAGTAAACTTGGTTTTAACGAGGAACTCAACGAGGGTCTATTCTTCACTAAGGATATAGACCAATATGCTCCTATCCATAATCTTTGGTTTCACTTAGAGAAGGCAAAAATCTTTCAAGCAGATGCCATTTTTTGCCGAAAAATAATAGGTGACAAATATATACCTCAAGTTTACTTATACGATTTTACGAAAAAAGACACTTATGAAGAATCTGCCTTAACGGAGATTCATAGAAAAATATGGACTTCATCGGAAGTTCCTATTGTTTGTGTGTTTACCAAAACAGATATTAAAATACTGGATACAACATCTCCAATAAACAAGGAAAATAATGTTCCAACGTATTTGGATAAAATTGCTTTAACATCAAAAGTTCATCGTATTTTCAATGCTCAATTTGCCAATGACATTAGGACAGGTGCATATTGGGAAAATGAAACAGTAAAAAAGAAACTATCTTTCAGTAAAAATTCATCTTATAGCATTCTTATTGAGTATCTCAAAATTGTTATTAATGAGGCTGTAAAAAATATTGATTTAGGGAAAAAGCGACTTATACAAAAACTTATCGTACAAAGTATATTGGTAAAGTATCTTGAGGAGAAAGAGGATGTATATGGGAACCGTGTGTTCCCTTCTAATTTTTTCAATTCGTATTCTAATGCTACCTGTTTTTGTGACATTTTGAGGAATGGTCGTTTGTTTGATTTTTTTGAAGATTTGAACAAAAATCATTTCAATGGAAAAGTTTTTGAATGGAAAGATGATGAAAAAGAAAAATTAAATGAGAATAAATTCTCCTACTTAGCAGATGCTTTGAGTGGTGATTCAAGCAGTGATGGGCAAATGTCGATATGGCGACTCTATTCTTTCAACTTTATTCCTGTAGAATTGATAAGCCGCTTGTATGAAGAATTCATAGAAGACGAAGAAAAATCAGAAAACGGAGCAGCCTATACCCCATCTCACCTTGCAAATTTGTTGGTTGATGAGATAATGCCTGTTGGAAATACAAAGGATTTAGGTAGTTTCAAAATTATTGACCCTGCTTGTGGTTCCGGCATTTTTTTGGTAATTGCCTTCAAACGGCTTATACAATGGTGGAGAGCAAGAAATCAATACAAGAACCCATCTTTATCGGAGTTAAAGCAAATTCTCAATAACTCCATATTTGGGGTTGATATAAACGAAACGGCGACACAGCTAACAGCATTTAGTTTGTGTATTGCATTGTGCGAGGAGCTTACTCCTAAGCAAATTTGGAATGAATTACGGTTTGACGATTTAACAAAGAAAAACATATCGCATAAAGATTTCTTTCTTTGGTTGGATGAAAATAAAGATGAAAAGGAATCATTTGATATTGTAATCGGTAACCCGCCTTTTGTGAGAGGTGGAGTATCAACAAACTTAGGAACATGGACTATTAGTGAATCTGAAAGTGTAGGTATTCCTCAAAATCAGATTGCATTAAAATTTCTGTCTGAATCTATACAGTTGCTAAAACCACAAGCGCAACTATGCTTAATAATTAAGGCATCCGGCTTGTTGTATAATTCTACATCTGCCGAGTATAAGAAAGTTTTATTTACACATTATAATGTAAATCAGATTCTTGATTTTACCCCTTTAGCGAGAAATAAATCTTTGTGGGATTGTGGAACTGATGTTGCTGCAGCAGCTATGTTCCTTACAAAAGAATCTCCTAATATAGAGAAGAACATTCTCCATGCGATATTTAGGAGAACTAAAGCTACCAAAGAACGTATTGTTTTTGAAATAGACGAATACGATCTTCATTTTATTTCTCGTAATGATGCTTCTACTAATCCATACATATTCAAATGTAACCTAATGGGAGGTGGAAGGATTAATGCACTAATAAAAAGGTGCTTAGATTATGATAGCCTTGAAGTACATTTGAAGAAAAATAATTGCAATAGTGGAGAAGGCTTTATCAAGGGGAAAGGCGGTAAATTGACAAAGGAATTTATTTACGTTTATCCCTATCTTCCAACAGAAGCATTTGATGAATATGGTATCCACCTGATGGAATTACCATATTTAGACAAAGACGATAAATTTGTCAAGATTCCAAATAGAGAACTTTTTGAACACCCTAATATCATCATAAAGGAAAACATAGGTGAAAAAGAAATTCCTATTTTCTTTAATTCCACTCAGAATTTTTCTTTCAAAGATAAATTAATCGGAATTTATTCTTACAATAGAGATGTTGATGTTTTAAAAAACATATATCAGTCTTTTAAGAATTATGCTGATTTATATCGTTTTTTTACTTTTTCCACAAGTAGCCAACTTTTAATCAATTTAAATACGGCGATTCTGAAAGAGGATATAATGAGGCTTCCTCTCTTTTCTCAGACTTTTAATTTAACCGATGTAGATAAAAAGGTTATTTTTGACGTAAATCATTATACACAAGAGTTTCATAGACGTGGTGAAAATTCTATAGTGCTTAATCCTGTGGAAAATAATTCTGTAATCAAAAGTTATGGTGTCGAATTTTCAAGAATATTGAATCATACGTATGCTGATAGTGGGAAGATTTTCAAATTATCGGATATTGTTCGATTTAATGATGATAAGTTCATTGGTGCTGTTTTTACATATGATGATGTTGATGTAAAAGAACCTAAGATTTTAAAAACGGATTATTCAGATGAGATAGAAGGGCTTTCTAAGTTTAAAGTCAGCGAGCATTTTAGTTCTACTCGAATTATTAGATATTATTCAAAGAACAAGGTGCTATTTGTAAAACCTAATCAAATGCGTTATTGGCTTCCCTCAATTGCATATCGAGATGCTGATAAAACATTTGCTGACATACACGCATTGGAATGATAGTAGAGGATAAGCATATATATTCCAATAAGCCGGATTTTGACATCCCTACAGGCAAGCTACTCCAATGGATTGAAAAATCATTTGTAGAAACAATTCCAGTTTTTCTACATACATTGCTACCAAATTTGAATGAAATTCAATATGCTCAAGAATTTGTTGCCGAATTAGAGAGAACTTTGCGTACAATGGAAATCCCCTTATGCGTTGGACGTGAATATTCTGATATTTATACTGAAGGAGCGGATAAACAACGCACGGTTGATTTTTATTTTTATCCGGTAGAACAAGGAACATCAAGAAAGTCTCTATTTTCAGTAGAAGCAAAAAGATTGCCTACGCCCGGAGGACAGGATAGAACAAAAGAATATGTTTTAGGCGCAGGAGGAGGAATTGAGCGATTTAAAAGAGAAGACCACGGCAAAGGTTTATTCAATTGCGGAATGCTTGCATTCGTAGAAAAACAAGATTTTGCCCATTGGTATTCAACCATTAATTCGTGGATAACAGATATTTCTATTTCTGAATCGTGGAGTACGGAAGAATGTTTAACGGGTCTTTCCATAAACACAACATGGGCAAAATCCATATCTACAGTAAAAAGAAAATCAAGCAATTTGACATTAATTCATTTCTGGATTAATGTCCAGAAAGAAGATGTATAGTCTCAATCCATTGCAATACGTATCAGATGTGTATGTACACTGCATTGTTTGACTGGAATGATACTCCATCATTTGATACAAGGTTAAAATTTATTTTTATTATATGGATATATCGGAATTTGTGTACCTTTGTAGTGAGTTATTTGAGGAAATGCAGCATAAAACGCAGAAATACGCACGGTTGCCAAATCGTTACCTCTACCGCTGAAAAATCTCGCTTATAGACTTCTATTCAAAGACTTATCTTCCTAAGATAATTTTATAAAATAAGAAAACCCGGCCACATAAAGTAGCCGGGTTTTTCTATTCTTTCTTTCCGTCATTCTGAAAAGATACCCGGTATTCTAATTCTTTCCCGAAGTTATCTGTAAAGACAAAATCCAACGTCTGTGTTTCTTCACAACGGGAGGTGTATAACAGAGTAAAAGTATCCTCAACATTATAATAACGGTTTACTGTATAAGGTTGTCCCTTATCGTTCGTTAGTGTTCCTTTTCCGTCCGTTTGAAAGAACCGGAATGAATAGATCGCTTTCTTATATACGGCGTCCCTTATGATCATAAACTCGATAGGTACTGTTTCCCCTTTCTGGATTTTTTGAGGAACGGGTAACGTCTGAATACTATAATCGTAATCCTGTTTAATGGTCAGTTCGTCAGAACAGGAGTATAAAACAGCTAATAAGCATATCATAATGATTTTCATATTTCCTTAGGAATAAAATTGGCAATAAAACGGGAGTATTTCGTTACCGGGAAAGAATAATTTAATTCCGTTGATACCCTCGGTAATTCTTCACTCCAAATACCGTCAGGTGTATAATACCAACCTTCTAATTGGTAACCGGGAGCGGGTATTGCAGCTATCGTTACTATTTCTCCGTGTTTATATATCCCGGCTCCACTGACACGACCTGAGCCTCTTTGTTTGACAAATACCCGGTACATCATCTCTGCGGGGAACATACTTGTCGTACCGGATGTTAGAGGAACGTCCGTTACTGTTTGGAAGGGTAGGGAATGATCGTTGCTATTGGCTGTCATATAAAGTTGTGTTGAAGCCGGCAAAATTTGTTCGGGAAGCAAAGCCCTGAATGTATATGTGTTTGTTGTTTCTTGTAAAGGATACATATTAATCGTGTATTTTTTTCCGGTAGCCTCCACTGTCCCCGTTGCAAGATTGCCCCGGCAATTACAATAGGCAGAAGACAGAGAAACAGAATGTATTTGGATTCCCTGCTCTTTGCGAAGCTGAAAATCTACGGCTGCCATTTTGCGGCTGAAATTTAATCCGATCGAAGAAGTATTGCCCCATATACCTAATGCCTTTGCAAACATGACATCGTGCTGTTTGTATTTTACCATTGAATTTTGCTGATAATCCAATTTAAAATCTATGGCTTGCGGATCATAATTTTTCTCCGTATAGGGGTAATAAGCGTATATATCGTAATAATCAATGCGGGACAGGCTTATTTCATCCTCTTTTAAAACGGGTAACAAGTTACCGTTATAATCTATCCGGTATCGCCTGTTAATGGCATAACTTGCGGTATTCAGTAAGCCCGGAATATCGGGGGATAACCTTTCAACGGCAAATATCCCGATTTCGTCCCCCGATTCAAAAGACGTATCTGTTGCCCGTGTCGGGGTATTTGGAGCAACAAAGAAGGTAGCTGCCTTTCTGGTTTCTTTTTCATTTAGTCTATTTTCCTTACAACTGGAAATGGCAAGGAAAAGACAGAATGGGTATATCAATCTTTTCATATGTTATTGTTTTTGAGAGAAACGGGGCAATTTGCCCCGTTTCTATTAGGGTAAAGTAATATTTCCGTTGATACCGTCCGTCCAGTTTGTAATCGTTATATTCGATGTAATCAGGGCTTTTCCCGATAATTTTACCGTATAAGTATTTTTTGTACCCGAAGCCCAAACCGTACTTGCCGGTACATAATAGGTATAAACTTTTCCGTCAATGGTAAAGTTGATAATTATATCTCCAGTGACCGGTACAGAAGACACGGGTACTACCATAAACTTAGGTAATGTTTTTTCGTGACCGGTAGGCGCAGTACCCAGCATCCGCGATAAACTGTGCGCATAAGACTGATTTTTCCCGGTAGAACCTGTAATAGCCCCGGTTTGTAAGTTTACCGTGCCTGCACTGAATAATACCGTTTTCCCGGTAGCATTGGCAACCTCTATTTTAGTTAATTCAGCATTTCCGGTATAATTCTCAACGTAAACATCGAAAATTAACATACTTAAGGTATGCTTCATTGTCAAATTAACATAGGGATTAGAATTATTAATTTCAGTTTGTCCGGGGGTATGTGTACCTGTTAAGTAATCGGTTTGCGTATTATGTTCTATCGGAATGCTTGTACCGTCTCTATTTTCAGAGGTATCCCATATTGACCGATGCAAGCTTACTCTCTCTCATGGAGCATGCAGGAACCGATTTAGAAGATGAAGAAGAACGGGATGTCATAAAAGGAACGGGAATAGGAACACCTGCCACTCGTGCCGGAATAATAGAGGTTTTGATTCACAGGCAATATGTCAGACGTGACAAAAAGAATATTGTCCCAACCGAAAAAGGGCAAACTACTTATGAAATTGTGAAAGATATGCGTATTTCTGATGTCGGTTTGACGGCTGGTTGGGAAGTTGCTTTGAATAATATTGAAAATGGAGTGTTACAACCTAATACTTTTCGTCAGGAAGTGGAAATATATACCGTACAGGTTACAACGGAATTATTGAATGTTTCTGTAAATCTACCTGAAAATAAGACTTGTTTCTGTCCTAAATGCAGGAGTAAAATGTTGTTTTTTCCTAAATGTATTAAATGTGCTAACGTAGAATGTGATTTTATAGTATTCAGGAATAAATGTGATAAGCAGCTTTCGGACGAACAGATCATAACGTTAATAGAGGAAGGGAAGACGGGCGTTATTAAGGGATTTAAGAAGCGTGACGGCTCATTAATGGATGCTAAATTAAAATTGGATGAAAATTATAAGACCGTTTTCGAGTTCCCAATGAAAAAATCTAATCTGAAAAAGAGATAATTTTTGTATCTTTGTACTTGAAATCATGCAACAGTTAAACTGTTTTCAGGATTTTAAGTGGTGCGCCCGGGGGTAGGATACCGGGCGCTTTTTATATATTAAAATTTAATCGACATATAATATTAAGATTTTAGACACAAGATATGAAAAATAAATTATTGATTAATATTTTGTATTAAACATGAAAAAAATATGTAAATTTACAGAACTATTTTAAGGAAGAAGCCGAAAATCCTGTCGCCAATGAAATTGGGACACTTCAAAGCGAATAGGCATAACAACAAATACTTGATATTATGGATACAGAAGTAATTCCCAACTTTGTAAAAGTTGAAGTCGTTGATAGTGGATTTTCAAATATGGAATGCGGTTGGGATCCCACTTGCGATTGTAGCGGAAGTTAAAAGTTGGTAAAGCCTGACAGTTACCAAAGAGCTGTCAGGTTTATTATAGAAACTATGGTACAAAGAAGAATAAATAATGTAGATGTGTTGATAAATCCATATTCTGCAAACGAGATTTATTTTAATTCAAAATTTCTTGAAAAAAATGGCTCATTAGTTAAGAGCATGTCACCGTCGCAGTTGTGTGGACTTATTTCTGGGTGTTCATACACTCCTATGTTATTAACTTGGGAATTATTGGATAGATGCAATTTTTATTGCCCTTTCTGTTACATTGTTGGACACTCACACAATGAACAAGTTAGATTTGAGAATATTAAATCGAAAATCCAGGAATTGATTGATTTAGGGCTGTTATATTGTACTCTAACAGGAGGTGAAATTTTGTTACATAAGGATTTCAAAGAAATTTATTCTTTTCTTAAACTTTCAGGTGTACTTGTAGCATTATATAGCAATGGATATTTAATAGATAACGAAATAATCAATTTATTTAAACAACTTCCTCCTTATAAAATAGAAATTTCCATTTATGGTGTTGACCAAAAAAACTTCGACAAAGTTACGGGAACCAAAGGTAGGGATTATCAAAAGGTATTAGATAATATTCTTAAATTAAGAGATTTAGGTATTAAAGTTAAGTGTAAAACTCCTTTTAATTCTATAACAGAAGATGGTTTTAGTAAAATTGGCGATTGGTGTAATCTTAACGGAATTGATTATTACTACTCTACAACCATTTTTCAAGCTTATGATGGAAAAAATCTAAATCATTTTCAATCTAATTTCTCATCTATGATTAGTTGTGAAGCGAACAAGATACAAATAACAGACAAATCATATCCAGAAATATTTGATTGTGAAAAACAAAATACAATAAAAAAATGCTATACTTGTGGCATTAAAAATTATGGACTCCATATAAATTCAAATTTTGAATTATTACCTTGTCAAAGAACTCAAATCAAAGAGTGTAATTATCGTATTGTTGATTTAGGAATCAAAAAAAGTATAAATCTAAATAGGCAATTTGTAAATACCTATATAAATAAGCCAATTCGTGGGTGTACTGGCTGTGAAGCAAGTAATACTTGCAAAATGTGTCCGGCTATTGCAGTGCCAGTATACAATAATGGAAATCAAATTGAAGCGTTCTCTGTGCCTTTAGGGTATTGTGATTTTGAAAGAAAAAGATATTATGGGTTAATCAATGAATTATCTAAATTAAAATAGATAACAAATATTGTTTCCCTACTAACGCTGTGAAGGACTATATTTCGTCTTGCTTCTCAATTTTGTCCTACATATATGGAATATTAAAGGAAATGCTGTACCTTTTACAGAAATAAATAAGTTTGAGTAATCTGTTTCAAAAATAGGTACAGATAATATGGTTTTTCCTGAATATTGCGAAGTAGTCAAAGATTTTGTTCTTATTATAGAAATGAGTCAATGACATTTTTTCTACAATATTCAAGAAAAAGAAAAATAGACTGTAAATCTTCTATAACTAAAATAGAACTATTTTAAACAAGGTTCGATAGAGAACAGCGACAATTTTTTAATTTACTATTGATATACAGCCTTTACTTTAAAGGATAGTAGGTTATTGTTAGTTTATAGCTTCTTTCTCTTTTAAACGTGTTTCCATAAACTCTTTTACATCAACTACTCGATAATAATTTTTTCCTCGAACGTTGAAGTATTTTAAAATCTTTTCTTTTCGGTAACGTTGTAATGTTCGTCGATTAACATGCAGAAGTAAGCACATGTCCTGGTTGTCTAAAACTTTTATCTCTTCAACGGCTATTTGAAGGGCTAATCTTTTTATTTTTTCATCCGTTTGATCTAAACGATCAAATAAACGGTGCATCCATTGCTCTAAAGTTGCTTTGTCTAATTCTTCGATCATATGGATAAATGATTATGTTGAGCAATTTCATTTACCGTTTCGTATTTACCTTCTGCTATGTATTTATTTACATCTTCAATGTTATAGCGGATTCTCCCACTAATACGGGTATAAGTAATTTCTCCCCGGGTTCTTATTCGATTTAATGTTCTTAAACTAACATGTAAAAGTTTGCATACATCTTTGTTGTCTAATGCAATTCCTTTTTCTGTTTTTTCTCTCGGTTTTTCTGATTCGTTTAATTGTATTGTACCCTGTGATTTGACGAATTGAAAAATAGTTTCTAATTTTTCTACAAGATTCCGATACACCTGTGAATCTAATGTAACAACTTCCATAATTATTTAGTTTTAAATTTGTTGCTACAAAAGTGTAGGATGAAAAAATAGAAAGTCTTTAACTTAATATTAGGTTAATAGTAATTATTTGTCCTTTTCTAACATTGCCTTGTTTAAGTTGTCCGTTAAACGACGTAAAAAAGTTGTTCTTTCTCCGACTCTGCTTCTTATTTGGATGTATAACAATGAAATGTTATTGAGATTTATGTTGAAAGCCTTTTCAAATAGTTCTGCGAGTTGTTTAATCGTAACTTCTCCATTATTGATACATTTACTGTGGAAAAGTGCATATATTATTTCAACGGCATTACATAAGTCAGCCGTCCAGCGTAGGGGCTTTTTTATTTTTAATGTTTTTGTTTCAATTAGTACTGATAATTTCAAACATTCTAAAGCAACATTGATAATTGAAAGGGTTTTATTCAATATAATATTATTCGTAGTATCTTTTTTTAAAATAGCTTCTAATTCAATTCTTGTGTAATGTATTAAGAAATAGGAAGTTGCCAAATCAGATGAGTTATTTATAAAAACCTGTAATTTGTTTACGAATTGCACATAGGCTTTTTCTAACGTCTTTGTTTCGATTTTTTGGTGTGTGCTAAGTAGAATCAATAGATCAGTCTTTAATAATGAATTTCTCATAATAATAATAAAATAGGGTATACCCCATAATAGGATATACCCAAGCTTAACAAAAAATGAATTACACGCATATTTTACAAAATTATGTTATATAATTTTGTAAACCATTTTTTTACGCATAATTTGCATGATATTGTCTTAATTTGTACTTTTGCCATTGTTAAATCAGAGTTCTTAGAAAATGTCGGAAATGGAAGTCTTAATAGGTCATTTTCAGACAAGTATTGATAATAGTATTTTAAATAGATAGACAAGAAACGACAATTATTCGTCCACTATTTGTCCATCTGTTATTTTTAAAATATTCCCAAAAGACAAATTAAGTGATAACCAGTTGATTATGAATATATTCCATGTTCCCAGCTGGATCACAAAGTGACCCCAGGCGGATCACGGAAAACAAAAGAAAAATCAAACAAATCCCTGATAATTAGATATTGTCAGGGATTTCTTTTTTCTGGCAGGTAGCAGAAAATAGCCGTTTCAAGCATATTATCGGTGGATAAATCGTGGGACTAAAATTTAATTCTAAAAAGTCCCACGAATTTGCATCTTTCTCACTGATTCATAGTATTTTGCATAGACTTACTTTGGAAGAGAATACATAGTTTTGTAACTTAAAAAAACGATGTAAAAATGGCTCGAAAATCATTTTCTGTTTTGTTCTTTATCAAAAAAGCCAAGTTATTAAAGAACGGAGAAGCACCTGTGTGCATGAGAATCACTGTAAACGGCTGTATGGTAGATATTTCTATCAAAAGAA
>URKY01000051.1 GCA_900548465.1 uncultured Eubacterium sp. | reverse complement strand
TAAAAGTAAAATCCACTGTGAAATGGAAGAGTGGAATTTAAAATTTTAATTTTGGTGAGGAAATAATATACAATTTTTCATACAAAAATCAGCCTTCATATGATAGAATAAAAATGAATTTTACAAACAAAAGGAGAATAACTATGGCAGTTTTTGATTTTAATAATACACCGGATGACAACAAAAAAGGTGTATGTACATACACAACATTTCGTTCTAATAACAGTGTTGCATCAGCTGATGCACCTATAATGTATTTGGACAATAAAAACCGTCAGTGGAAGCATCATTCAAGTGGTGTTTTTACAAATCCTATCAAAAGGACTTCTTTTGAATTTAATGAAGAAGATGGAACTGTAAGTGCTGATATTTTGAAAATAGATTCAAGGTTTGTAAGCCTTCTTAAATGGCTTGGTGAAAATCATATTAATGTAAGATTATCAGGTGAAAATCAGGAAGAGGGATATGCAGTATATAAGATTCGTGAGACAGCCTTTGGGGGCGGTACAAAACTTTCAGCCGAAGACGGATTTCTGCAGTTTATGATTGAAAGACTGTTAGCAAGTAATCCACCTGCAGAGGAAGTTATTGATGAAGATGAGGAAGAGGAAGGCGATAGCATGAAACTTACAAGTCTTCAGAGCATTACTGATTTTATGAACTGTGCCGGAAGAAGTTTACCTGATAATATACGTCTTTGGGCACGCCGAAATCTTGCAGTTGCCCGTTCCAGTGAAGTATCTCAGGAAGAGAGACATCATGCCCAGAGAGCACTTTCCATAATGATGAACATTCAGTGGAAAAATAATTATTTTGAAGCAATTGATCCTGATGAAGCAAGAAGGATTTTGGATGAAGAGCTTTATGGTATGGAAAAAGTAAAGCAAAGAATTATTGAGACGATTATTCAGATTAACCGTACCCATACACTTCCTGCATATGGTCTTTTATTGGTAGGACCTGCAGGAACGGGAAAATCACAGATTGCCTATGCAGTTGCCCGTATTTTAAAATTGCCATGGACAACTTTGGATATGAGTTCGATCAATGATCCTGAGCAGTTGACAGGAAGTTCACGTATATATACAAATGCAAAACCGGGTATCATTATGGATGCTTTTTCGGTGGCTGGTGAGTCAAACCTTGTATTTATTATTAATGAATTAGACAAGGCTACCTCAGGAAACGGAAAAGGAAATCCGGCAGATGTCTTACTGACACTTCTTGATAATCTTGGATTTACAGATAACTATATGGAATGTATGATTCCGACAGTTGGCGTATATCCAATTGCTACTGCTAATGACAAATCACAGATTAGTGCACCACTTATGTCAAGATTTGCAGTAATTGAATTACCTGATTACACAACAGAAGAAAAGAAAATTATTTTCAGTAAATTTGCTTTGCCAAAGACTTTGAAGAGAATTGGTTTAAAAGAGAGTGAGTGTATTATGACTTCTGAAGCAATTGATGCAGTAGTTGACATTTACAAGAACACAAGTGGTATCAGAGATTTAGAGCAGGCAGCAGAACACATTACGGCAAATGCCCTCTATCAGATAGAAGTAAATAATGTTAAATCAGTTACTTTTGATGCTAAGATGGTTAAAGAACTTTTATTGTAATTAAAAAGTACAGAGTTTATACCTAAAATATAGAAAAACTTAAATGGAGGTAGGGTAAATGCCAAACTATAATGATTTATCTGAAGAATTGCAGAAAAGAATAATTGCGGACCGGGAAGCCCATTGGGTAAATCCTTATGCATTTCGCAATGAGGATGTTCTTCGCAGAAACATGAACAGGGATAAGAACAAACTTTTGCGTCCGTCTTTTGTCCGTGATTGTGAAAAAATTATGCATTTACCCATGTATAATCGATACGCAGACAAAACTCAGGTATTTTCTTTATATAAGAATGACGATATTTCAAGACGTTCCAGTCATGTGCAATTGGTATCCAGAATTGCGAGAAATATCGGGGGGCTGCTTGGATTAAACACTGACTTAATTGAGGCAATTTCCTTAGGTCATGATATCGGACATACTCCATTTGGACATGCCGGCGAGCGAAAGTTAAATGAATTATACAATGAGAGCACGGGACGTTTTTTCAATCACAATGTACACAGTGTAAGGGTTTTGGACAAAATTTTTCCATTAAATCTCAGTATGCAGACTTTGGATGGTATTGTGTGTCACAATGGGGAAATGGAATTGGAAAAATATATGCCCCGTCCGTATGCGGATTTTGAAGTTTTTGATAATAAAGTTGAAGAATGTTATGTAGACGCTGATGCCAACAAAAAACTTGTACCAGCTACATTGGAAGCCTGCGTAATGCGTATTTCAGATATTATCGCATACTTAGGAAAGGACCGTCAGGATGCACAGAAATTAGGTTTGTTTGATAGTGAACCGGAATATTTTGGTGGAAAAATAGGCAGCACTAATGCAGAAATAATCAACAATATGATTGTAAATATTGTTGAAAACAGTTATGGTAAGGATTACCTGAAAATGGATGAAGAATTTTTCCAAGCGTTTTCCAAGGGAAAAAGCGAAAACTATGAAATGATTTATGGAAATAAGAAAGTACAAAGGGTATATGATGAAGAAATTAATCCAATGGTGGAAGAAATTTATTGGAGATTATTAGAAGATGCTAAAGCACATAACAAAAATTCTATTATTTACAAGCATCATATATCCTATGTAAATAAACTGGCAGGCTATTATTCCGGGAATGATTATGAGAATAATACTCCGGAGGACATTGTCGTAGATTTCATTGCCAGTATGACGGACGATTATTTTGTGGATTTGTATAAATACCTGTTTCCAAAAGGAAAGCACAAGGTTGAATATATTGGATATTTTGATGAATAGATGATCTCTATTCATATGTATTAGTAGTTCTTTTCTTTATTACATCTGCTACATCTAACATTTACAATTCCCTTAAAAGGGCTTCCACAATAAGTACATACGCCTTTATCTTTCCACTTTTTTACTCTATATTTTATTGCTATTGGCTCATCTGAATAATTCAACCAATTCAATACTGCTTTTGATGTTGGATCAGGACATGTTATACTTTGCAAATTCGAGCAACCACTAAATGCATCTCTCCAATCATAATGGTCTGTTACTTGTATGTAATTAACGCTTTTCGGAATGATAATACTCTCTATAGAACAATTTCCAAATGCATCTGATTCTAGTTTGGTTAGCCCTTCACATAATTCTATCTGAGCAAGATTTGTGCATCCTGCAAATGTTTCAAACCATATTATTTTTATTTTTGAAGGAATCCTAATCTTTGTCAATGATATACATCCTTTAAATGCATATGCATCAATTTCCTCAAGGCTTTCCGGAAATTCTATTCTCGTTAAATTTTTACAATTTTTAAAGGCCGCCACTCCGATTTTTTTAATTTTATTCGGCAATACCACACTCTCTATATAAGTATTTGCAAAAACTGAATTGTCAATTTCAAGTACACTTTCTGGAATAATTACTTCCAATTCATTTCCCAGATATTTTTTTAAAACCCCTCCAACTATTTCAAAATCTTCGCTATTATTTACATTATAAATATTTGTTTTTGAGCTCCTTCCATTTTCAAAATTATATGTATTAATTGCTTTTTCTGTAATAAATGGAACTCCACAATATGTGCATATTTCCGCTTCATTTCTACTGTTTACTCCTAGTACTTGTCCACACTTAGGACATTTTGCTTTTACTAATGACATTCTCATTTTATCCTTTTTTCATGTAATTTGCTTAACTATATACTTGTTTTCCTTATATTACCATATCCATTTTTTCATATCAATCTTATTATGGCATCTCTATAATAATCATTGTACAGTTGTCAGCATTCGGCTGTTTTGAGGCAATGTCTATTATACTTTTCGCTTTTTCCCCATCCTTTATTTTCTTTTCTAACTCTGTTTTTCCCATATCTATTACCCCATCTGATATTATAACAAATTTATCTCTTCGCTTTATCTTTCCAATGCTTATATTAACCATCTCTGAGCCTTCAGTTAACCTTCGGCCAACATAATTTATAAGTATATGGCTGTCATTTTTTTCAATCCTACTCTTGCGTCCCGTTTTTTCTTTATGCTCTTTTAGAGTCTGACATTCATTTACCTGTTTAAGTACTTTGGAATATCTAAATATTATGCTATCTCCAATTGAAAATGAATAATATTTGTCGTTTACCCACACTAACAGCGCCAATGTGCATCCTCCTTCATCCGCTTTTAAATATTCATTTACTTTAACTTGTACGTAATCTATACATTCCATCACTTCTTCAATAACGTTTTCTTCTCTTAAATTTTTCTTTTTCAGGTACTTTTCAACTTCTATACAACAGAGTTTAGACACTTCACGACCATTTTTCCCTCCACCTATCCCATCACAAGCACATGCGTAGTATACCTTATTACATTCTTGTTCCAGCATACAACACAGGGAACAGTCTTGATCTACAGTGATTATTTTGTCATATATAACAAAATTGTCCTGATTTTGAGTTCTCGAACCAATATCTGTAGCTGCACTTATTCTTATTAATTTATTTTTTCTTTTTAACATATTCTTTTCTCCTTAACCGTTATTAATCTAAAATTATTTTCAAACTTCATTTTTTAGCAAATAATTAAATAAATTCTTTGAAATAGGAACCAATGAGCCACTCGTTTGTTTAGTCGCATTCAAACTGATTGCTACCGTATACTCGTTGTTTGCAGCCACTAAATAGATGTGATTATACTCTCCTTTTCCTATTTGTGCCGTTCCTGTCTTTGCATAATATTCACCACCTAGTCCGTAATATTCAGCAACCCCATTTAATAATTTTTTTACTTTTTGTGCCGTATTTTTACTTGACACAACAGACAGAACCTCTGGTTTGGTTGTATTATTGTCAATTGATTTTATTAAATAAGGTTTCATCATCTTTCCATCATTTACATTAGCAGATAAAGCCATTGCAATATTTAACGGAGTTATGGTTTGTCTACCTTGTCCGAATCCAATCATGGCCACTTCGTTGTTATCAAAAGTATTAAAATCTTTTGTTGATTTTAAAGTTGTAAAATCTAATTTCAATTCCTTTCCCAGCATATATTTTGACATTGTTTCTGAAAGTTTTTTTCCTCCAATAATATCTGTTGCCACTTTTGCAAAGTATGTATTACTGCTTACGGATAAAGCCTTTTGAACTCCAATCTCTCCGTATGCAACTCTACCTACGTTTCTTATTCCTCTATAATTCCCATAATCATTATAAATATAGTCTTCATGTCCACTGTCTATGAGAGCCGTTGCAGTTACAATTTTAAAAGTACTGCCTGGTGCGTCACTTCCAAATACAGCGTTGGTATAAAAAAAGTTTGGTATATTTGCATATTTTTCATAATTTTTATTAATTATATTAACATTGAATTCTATCTCACTGGAGTTTCTTGATGCCATAGCCAAAATCTCGCCGGTTTTATTTTTTAATACAATAATTGATCCAACGTTTTTTCCCAAAAGTTCATAAGCGTATTTTTGAAGTTCAGTGTCTGTCGTGAGCATTATGTTGCATCCTTTTCCATTTTTATTTTTTTTGTATAATTCCTTTCTATATCTGTATCTTAGACCAGATGCCCCGTACATTTTGCTTTCATATCCAACTATATTTGAATACACAATAGGATAAAGGCAATAACTGACTTCCCCAACTTTCTTTGCTTCTGTAATTATCCTTCTGTTCCTGTCAATTATGTTTCCTTCTATTGTGCTCTGAATTGCTGACTCCTGTAATGCCGAATCCATTCTAAGATCTACCTCTTTGTTTGCACTACGTACAATGCCTGACTGTATTGTGAGGTAATAAATGAAAAAAATTAATATACATATGGCTGAAGCAAATATAACTTTCCCTCTAAACTTAACTTTTGCATCGTCTACACTTATGTAGTTTTCACCACTATTATAATTTATCCAATTATTTACCTTTAAAAACGTCCTTCTAATTTTCATTTTTGCCACCTCTTTTCCAATTAACAGTTTTTTTTATTTTTTTTGTTATATCCTTTTTGCCACTGGATAGAAGAATATAAAACACGCTCACTGTAGCTATCACCTGGCTGGAGCCCCCTCGGGACAAGAATGGAACCCCAATTCCCGTTAAAATGAAGGCCCGGCACGAGCCAAGGATCATAAGTAAAGCTTGAGTAAACAAAGCTATTGAAAAGATACCGTCCATGGTTCTTTTAATCCCCTTGTTTTTGTAAGAAATTATTAATCCTTCCATCAGCATGGCAAAATAAAATACTAAAACAATAATCCCAAGGAAATATCCTAATTTCAGAATAAGTGATACAAAGATAAAGTCTGTACTTCCAGCCGGTATATAGTAAGTATGTGAACTACCAAAAAGTCCACCTATAGTTATTGCTTTCTGTGCTGTTACAATCTGATATGTAGCATCGCTGGATAACTTTTTAATATTTAACCACATATCCCATCTATGCTGTTGTTTCAAGAAAACATTATTAGCAATTTGAAAAATAGATACAGATGTCTTGCTGCTTATCAGGTGTGCTATAAATAGTAAAAATATCCCTACACCTGTCATTCCGACAATAATCGATAACATAGTTATTGCATACTTTTGTTTTCTGCAAAAAATATAAGAAGCTATAATCGACATTAAATATATGATTATTAATGTTCCCATTTCCTCTATAACCAGATAGAATACTGTGTTTGTCATTAGAAATATCAGATTGAATTTAATTTTCTTTTTGTCAGTTAACCTCTTATCCTCCCAAAGAGCTGCTATATACATAAGAGAAATAAACTTGCTGATTTCCGTTAGTTGTAGACTGTTTCCTCCTATAGAAAGCCATGCCGAAGTAGTTGCTAC
Organism: uncultured Eubacterium sp.; assembly: GCA_900548465.1. Classification (GTDB taxonomy): domain Bacteria; phylum Bacillota; class Clostridia; order Lachnospirales; family Lachnospiraceae; genus Eubacterium_G. Next base: position 8,140 of record URKY01000051.1, on the reverse strand, counting down.
CATCTTCCCGAATAACATCAGTACAACCAGTATAAGGATATCTAATATAAAAAATATTATCCTGATTTTTCTTGTATTTTTCTCCTCATTTATTGTTAAGAGAAGTACCGCTATTATTGCACCCACAAATAGAGATACTCCATTTATAACTACAATTGTTTTTAAATTTACTCCGCATAACAACTGTGTCACTATTCCTATATTTACAAGGGACTGCCATAAAAAAGAGAATTTCAAACTCCCATCGACAATATGCGTCAAAAGAATTACGGCAATGTTCATAATTGATATTAATAACACAATGGATAAATATTCATCTGATTTTCCTCGTGTAAACATAAAAATTGTAAAAATTATCTGTTCTAAAAGTAAAAGCATTATACATAACGTGCTTTTACTTACATTGTATATATTTCTTTTTACATTTTTGTACCTCAGTAATTCCATAACTTCCTTCTCCTTACCACCGTCTCATTTGCGTCGCTTCCTGATTTTTGCCATATATCAGCGTCTTATCAGCTTCACTAATAGTAAAATAAAGCATCACCGATTCATCTAATAGAACTATATCCCTGTTCCCTAATTTCTTTCTCGTAATTCTATTTCCATCAATATCAAATGTACCATTTTTACTACAGTCTTCTATGTATATATCTCCATCCGTTAGCAATAGTTTCGCATGATAATTACCTACATACCTTGTTTGATCAAGGACATTTATGTCTGCATTTTTATTTCTTCCTATTGTCAGACTTGTTTTTTTAATGTTGTGTCCCTGTTTTTCTATGACAAATTTTTCATTCTCTAGGCTTACATCATATCTTTTTACTATTTTATTTGTATTTTTTTCCAACTGCTCTATTCGAACAATTGTATTTTGTTTAGCATGATATCCTCTTCTAATAACGGTCTTCTTTGGTTCATTGTTAGACGAAGTATAATAATCCTCTTCTCCTTTCCTGATATATTCAGTCTTATTTTCACTTTCAGAATATTCCATTGAAGAATGGTTCTCATTTGTTTTTCTTTTTCTTCTACCATTACCTCCTCCAAACACAAGGTATATGCCACAGAGCATTACCACTACCAGTATAATTACCGTAAGCTGACTAATCATTGTTTCCATATATCATTCCTCACTTTCTTTTTCTTATATAATTTAATAGGGCATTTTTTCTAAAAATTTTTATTTTCCCCCATCATAAGGCTTTTCTTGTAATACTAAAAAAGGACACGTATTGAAACAAATCGTTTTTGCTTCAACACATGTCCTCTATGTACTTATTATCCTTTATCTTTCAGATTTTTTTCATTTAGTGCTCTTATTTGAACTAATTGCTTTCTCTATATTATTCCACTGTTGCATCTCAAACTCTAGTTCTTCACGCTTTTTATCAGCTTGCACACTATTTGCACCACTTTTAATAAAGATCAACAAAGTTGCTTTCAATAGCTCAAAAACTAAAGCTCCTACCAATATAAATCCTATATAAACCAGATTACCTAACCATTTATTATTAATGTTTATATTAACGCAAACTATTAATTCATAATATCCTATGACTGCTATTATGGACAAATAAGTATATATAATCTTTGTAAGAATACCACTCTTTCTTTCTAGTCTATCCCCTTCTTTTTCAAGTGTTCTAAATAGATCATCAGCCGCACTTTTAGTTTTGTCATAATTATCTCTCTCTTTTAGATTAGATATCAGATTATTCCTTGCTCGTTCATTATCCCATTTTTTACTCCAATATCTCGTTTTCTGTCTACTGTATATCACCCTTTGGACAATTATAAATACAATAGCTGCAATAGCCGTCGCTAATATAATTTGTCCTACTTTTCCATTAGCAATCCATACAATACTATCGTAAAAATTATTGTTCTTTTCTACCACTCCCCAAATATCATTATAACCCAATGCTAAGCAAAATATCGACGCTATAATTAACACCAAACCTAGAGAAAACAATTCATCCTTTTTGTGATACAAATGTTTCCAATATTTATCATAGGCTAATTCATTCTTTTCAATAATATTTTTATGTCTTATTTCTTCTGATGTAATAAGTTCTTTTATACTATTATTTATTGTTTTATTACTTCTATCATTATTTTTCAGATTGTTTTCCTTACTTTTTCTGTCATTATCATCTCCAATTACATTGCTTTTATCTGGCTGTATATGCCAATCGCATTCAACCTTTTTTGCATCTACCCTTAAATCTAAAAGATTTACTATGGCTGCAGGCATTTCATTTTCTTCGTCTGTTTTTGACAAATAAAACTTTAAGTATTGTCTGTACCTTTTTACTCTAACATCCGATAAATCGTCCTGTCCGTTATCTGTTTTTTCAAATCTTACTCTTTTTTCAAACGTTTCACCATTCTTTAATAAAACTCTAATATTAATATTAAATATTTTACTATCCGGTAATGATATTGTATTTTTTTTACTATTATTACCAATATTTTCACTGATAATTTCAATTGTTTCTTCTTTAAAAAATTCCTTTCCGTTCTCAATACATTTTCTATATACTACAAAGCCAGTTTTACAAACATCCAGATTCTGCTCCAATTTTAAAAATTCCTCATGTAGCTTTTTATTTGTCTCATACCTATGCTCAGGTACAACAGACCAACCTTTTTGTATTATTTCTGTCAACTTTGTACTTTCAAATGGATTAATGACTACTTCTTTTTTATCTTTGCTATAAGCCTGAATCTGATATGCCGTACTCAGTTCCTTATTTTTTCCTCCTAATCCAAGCAACATACAACAAAATAAATATTGATCACTCTGAAAAGTATATTCTGTTGAATAGCAGCCTTCACCACTATAATTTGAGCTATACCTGTATACTTTTTTTTCATGATTATATTCATAACTAATTTCCGGTACTTCCCACTGTTCTCCGAGGTACACCCCCTGTACTGTTCCGACAGTATGATATTCCACTGCTCCAAAATCACCTAACATATAATTCTTTTTTTCCGGATTTTCTTCACTTACAAATACATTTCTGTCTTTTATATCTCTGTGGATAAAATCATTTTCTTCCATTGCACACATAGCCGAACTAATATTTTCTCCAACTTTTACTATTTCAAATTCGTCCATATGCATACCGGTTTCTTTATATTTCTTACGTACATACATATCTAAAGACATATATTTATGCATTCGTATCAAAAAAATTCTTCCATTGACATGGCCTTCTTTATAGTCAATCGTACGTGAATAACCATAATTTTTTAGAATATGGTCATTATATGATAAACGATTCTGTATTTCTCCCTCGCTTATTACTCTATTCCATTTTTTTTCGAAAGCCTCTTTGTATGTTTCTCCACCTCTTTTTTCGTCCTTTTCCATATCTCTGGGATCATACATTACACAAACGATTTTTACAACATCCTGCAACTCTTTTCTCTGACCATTACTAACTCTATAAATAGAACATATTGCACCATATCCCCCACTGTTAATCACTTCTCCCAATTCCTCATCATCTGACAATACACTGGCATAAAGCATAATTTTATTCTTCTTATCCATATTAATAAACTTAATCACTAGATCAAACTCCCAATCTTCAAGTCTTTCACCTATACTCCATATTTCGTTTTTTCTGATTTGTGTATCCATTTTTCCCTCCCTGTTTTAAATGCCGGCAATAATTAACGTTGAGTCATCTTTGTCTTTTATCTTCTTAATTTCACCTACAATTTTATCAAATAATCGACTATATTCCCATCGTTCTTTGCATATATTTCTTAGTTTTTTCATTCCTATTGCATTAATCACACCATCTGTAACTAATATTATCTTATCTCCCTTATTCACATTGATCCTTTTATAAAATATATTCTCTTTCTCTAAATCATCCATACTGCCAAGTGAAGACATTAAAATTTTTTTATCACTGCTGGACTCATATGTCTCCTCTGTAATCATCCCTTTTTTTAGTTGAATTCCTGCTAAGCACTGATTATCACTTATTTGTGTAATACTTCTATTTCTGCACAGGTAAATTAAACTATCCCCTACATTACTTACTATAAGTTGACCTTCGGGTTTAATTATTGCTATTGCTGCAGTTGTCCCACCCTGTACACCTTTTTCATACATATATTTGTATATTTCAAAATTAATCAGACTATATAATTTTTCCAAATCCTCTCTTTCATTATTTTTTTTCATATATGGTATGTACTGTTTAAACATGTCTGCTGCAATAGCTGAAGCCTCTTCTCCCCATTCCATTCCTCCCATTCCGTCAAAAATTCCTATTACAATCGGTTCGGCAAGATTTAATTTTGTATTTACCTCCTGTTCTTTGTCATATATATTCTCACCAATGAACCAGTTATCCTGATTATTATTTCCTTTTCCTGTCAGTGAAATTCCCGTTACATTAACTTTTTTATAACTTCTTTTCCTATCTGAACAATATTTTTTTAAAAACATTTTCTCATCTCCAATCCAAATTATTGCGTGGTTTAAGCAGTGCATATTTCAAAAGTCCGCTTTATTTCTGAACCTTTTAAATGATTTCTCTCTAAGAGAACTTCAACGAAGTTATCAATTACGTTTCTATTTTCTACTATAAGTTTGATTACCTTCTCTAATTCTCTATTCAATATTGCATTTACCTTTGAATTAACTTTAAGACCAAGTTCTCCTTTCATTTCATCACTACCAATATTTGCAATTCCTAATTCATTATCCATACCAAAATCACAAATCATTGCTTTAGCAATCCTTGTGGCCTGCAATATGTCCTGTGACGCACCCGTGCCTATGCCCTCCTCTCCATAGTAAACAATTTCTGCTGCTCTTCCTGCCAATGCTATATCTATTTTCTTTAGCAAATCATTTTTAGTATATATCTTATTAGAGCCTGTGTGCTGAACATAACCACCATAATTTCCTCTTGATGATATTGTTACATAAGACAAACCAACATTATTTATGTAGGAAATAAATGCATGTCCTGTTTCATGACGTGCTACCCTCAATGACACATTTTTACCCCAATTTCCTGTTTTTTCCTGTCCGAATAGCATTGTTTCAAATGCATTATCAAGGATTTCGTTTGTTAATGGCATGTCTTCCATTACAGACTCACGTATTGCCTTGTTTTTAACAGATTCAAGAGTTGCAAGACTTGCACCAATGCTTCTGTCAGCTATGTTCTGTATCATTTCTTCAGATATCTCGTTATTATTAACAGACATAAGGCTTTTCTTCAAATATTCCTTTCTTTCTTCAGTTGTAGGTAGATCAACAAAAATACAACTATCAAACCTTCTCACCAATGCCTCATCTAATCTACCTATTCCATCATAACCTGATTCGCTGTTTATTCCCGCATTAGTTGCCGCTATTACCATTACAGTTTTATTTTTATTTGTGTCAAAACCTTCTATTTCAGTAAGTAATGCATTTAATGTCATTTCTTCACTATGGGCGTTAACATTTCCTCTCTGTGAACCAATTGCATCTATTTCATCTATAAAAACAACACATGGGGAATATCTTCTTGCCTTAATAAATAACTCTCTCATATTTTCAGGTCCTGAGCCTGTAGTTGACTTAACAAACTCGCTTCCTTTAGCTGATATAAAATTTGCATTGCATTCGTTTGCAAACGCTTTTGCCAGCATTGTTTTTCCTGTCCCCGGTGGTCCATACATGAGAATTCCTTTAGGTATTTCAACCTTTGCTCTTATATATTTTCCAGGGTTCTTTAAGTACTTCATTGCAAATTCCATTTCTTTTTTTGCATCTGCTCCACCAATAACATCTTCCATTTTTACATTTGGTTTATTTATACCACTCACTAAGTCTTCCCTATCAGATGATTTAACCTGCTGTTTCAATGTTAAATTTCTAATCCTCAAGGTTACTTTTTCACTATCCCCTTTGTCAATTGGAACTGTATCAAAGTCTAGAAATTTGTGTTGTGAAATTATATTATCCAACATTTTCTGCATGCTATAATTCTTGTCTATTTCTTCTATTATTTCCTTCAACTTTCCATCCTGTTTACGTATAATCCTTCTAACACCTATATTAATAAATTCTTTTTCAAGATGTGTATCTATATCAAATTCGTCTTCTATTAAAAAAATAGGTATTTCCGGATATTTTTCATTTATATTTTTTATAACTACTCTGGCAGTTCTAAATTTATTAGCCGTTATTGGCATTTTCTTATAACACATGCCTGTTATATGTCTGTGACTTTCTTCTCTTATATTTATAAATATTTTTCCAATAGGCTTATTCTTTAAGATGCTTTCAATTTTTAACATTTCATCCGTACATATTATATCATACCTAGGTTTAACCTCATTTTTGTACTTATCTGCAAATTTATTAGCCTGAACAATCAAAGTGTCCATTTTATGGCTGTTCTTCATTAAAATTCCTACGTCTTCATTTGCGTCATTCAAATCTACAGAAAAATGTATCTCTTTGCAATTATCAAAGAATTTACTTATCCCATTAACATCGTATAAGTCAACTGTTTTTCTTAACTGTTCTTTAATATATTTTTCTGCCTTACCGGTTAGCTTTCTTGCATCCGCAAGCTCTCCCTCTGATAGTAATAACATAATAGGTACCTGTTTATCCCAAGTAATTCTTATTCCATAGTTTTCCTCAAACATTTTAGAACAATCCTTCAAACTCTTTTCGGCAATACTAACCAGGTTTTCCGCAGCTAACTTATTAAAAATACACATTGTACCTTTACTAAATCTGGATACAAGTGCCTGAGAGAAGAAAGGAGTATTTGTTACCGGATTTATTTCTGTTACTAAGGCATCTTCAAGTTCCTTTTGAGTTACCCCTGATAAATTACTATGTTCATCGTTTTCATAAATTTTCTTTCCAACATTAGATGTAAATATCATTATTGTATTTTCAAATGAAATGTCCTCATTTAAATATATATCGTGCATCTTCCCACAATCTAAAACCTGTAGTAAAAGCTGTAATACATCATTTCCTGCCTTTTCAATCTCATCAAATATAATTACGGATTTTGGATTTTTTTTGACAAACCCTGTTAAAATTCCTTCTTTTGAATCCTTGTATGTCTCATCAAATCCAATTAGTGTTTCCAAAGAATCCTTAAAAGCATATTCCGACATAGTGAATTTTTTACACGGTAATCCTAAAACTTCTCCTACCTTGCCTGCCAAAAGAGTCTTTCCACATCCCGGTGCACCCGTAAGAAATAATATGCACATCTGTCCCCATAATTTATAATCCCATAATAAAGTAGTTGCAGCCTCTATAACATGATCCTGCCCAATTACCTCCCGTGATATTTTTCTTTTACACGACTGTATAAAGCTGTTAACCTGCCTCAAATTACCATTATTTTCTTCCTTCTCAACATTTTCGTTATCATTATCTTCTTCCATCTCAACATTTTCGCTAATATCATCTTTTTCATCAGTATCATTACTTTCAATCGTCTCAAAATAATTTTTGCATACAACATTAAATGTTGTATATATTTCTTTCTGAATTTTAATTATTACATCGTAATCAATTTGGTCCAAAACCTCCCCTTTTTTAATTTCCTGTTCAAACTCCTTCTTGTATTCGCTAATCAGATCATATGCCGTATATACATACTTTTCATCCAAACATGCCATTGTTCTCTTTATTCCATAATAATAGTACACCTCAAAACCTTCATATCTTTTCTGCAATGATTTGCTATGTGCACAAATCTTCTTACAAAGGTCAATCTTTCTTTTATTGTCTACTGTTTTATCCTCAAAGCTAATATCAATTAACTCCTGATATATTATGATTACATTGTTCTCCATCTGTTTATCATAAACACTTAAATCTATATAGATATCCAATGCCTCTTCCAGTTTTCTCATAGAAAATTTCAAATTTCCATCCCCCTTAGATATAACGCCAATTTTAAACAAAAGTATACCTAAAATTTCTTTTTCTTCCACACTATAATTATCTTCACTTTTAGATATAATAACTCCCTCATACCTACTTACCATATCTATATCTTTATTTGTTATTTTTCCAATTAATTGCAACCTCTACCTTGAAGGGATTATGGATAGCCGCCTGACCTAAAGA
>URKY01000050.1 GCA_900548465.1 uncultured Eubacterium sp. | reverse complement strand
AAAGTAAAATCCACTGTGAAATGGAAGAGTGGAATTTAAAATTTTAATTTTGGAAAAGGCTAAAGATGATAAAATAAGTTTGACAAAATATCCATTAAAGAATAAAATTCTTTAGAGAGAATAGGGATTTTTTAGTTAGAAAGGAAGATAAAATGAGTAAACCATATTATTTGACAACGGCTATTGCATATACATCAGGAAAGCCACATATAGGAAACACATACGAAGCTATTTTAGCAGACAGTATTGTTAGATTTAAAAGACAGCAGGGATATGACGTAAGATTCCAGACAGGAACTGACGAACATGGCCAGAAAGTAGAATTAAAGGCAGCAGAAAATGGAGTTACACCAAAGGAATTCGTAGATGGAGTTTCAGGTGAAATTAAAGAAATCTGGGATTTAGTTGGAACTTCTTATGATAAGTTTATAAGAACTACTGATGAGTACCATGAAAAACAGGTTCAGAAGATTTTTAAGAAATTATATGATCAGGGAGACATTTACAAGGGAGAGTACGAAGGGATGTATTGTACACCTTGTGAATCTTTCTTTACAACATCACAGCTTGTTGACGGAAAATGCCCTGACTGCGGAAGAGAATGTACACCTGCGAAGGAAGAAGCATATTTCTTTAGAATGAGTAAGTACGCTGACAGATTAATTGAATATATTAATACACATCCTGAATTTATTCAGCCGGAGTCAAGAAAGAACGAAATGATGAACAATTTCCTCCTTCCGGGACTTCAGGATTTATGCGTTTCAAGAACATCATTTAAATGGGGAATTCCTGTAGACTTTGATCCTAAGCATGTTATTTATGTTTGGATTGATGCCTTATCAAACTATATTACAGGACTTGGCTATGATGTAGACGGAAATAATGACCCTAAATTTGACAAGTACTGGCCGGCAGATTTGCACCTTATTGGAAAGGATATTTTAAGATTCCACACAATTTACTGGCCAATTATGCTTATGGCATTGGACCTTCCTTTACCAAAGCAAATTTTTGGACATCCTTGGTTATTGCAAGGTGACGGTAAAATGAGCAAATCAAAGGGCAATGTAATATATGCAGATGATTTGGCAGGACTTTTCGGAGTTGATGCAGTAAGATACTTTGTTTTACACGAAATGCCATTTGAGAATGACGGAACAATTACATGGGAATTAATGGTTGAGAGAATGAACTCTGATCTTGCAAATACTCTTGGAAATCTTGTTAACAGGACAATATCAATGTCAAATAAGTATTTTGACGGTGTTGTAAGTAACAAGGGTGTAGATGAAGACATTGACGCTGAATTTAAACAGACTATTCTTGAAACACCGGTTAAGGCTGCCGAAAAGATGGAGAAATTAAGAGTGGCAGATGCCATTACTGAGATCTTTACACTGTTTAAGAGATGCAATAAATACATCGATGAGACAATGCCATGGGCATTGGCTAAAGATGAGGCTAAGCAGGACAGACTGGCAACAGTTCTTTATAATTTAATAGAAGGTATTACAATTGGAGCAAGCTTACTTGAACCATTTATGCCGGAAACATCAAAGAAAATTTTAGAGCAGATTAATGCAGAAGCAAGAGCCTTTGACGATATGAAGGAATTTGGAAAATATCCTTCAGGAAACAAAGTAACGGAAAAACCTGAAATTCTTTTCGCAAGATTAGACTTAAAGGATGTTATGGAAAAGGTTGAAGAAATTAAGGCAAAGCAGAAGTCTGAAACTGAAGGAGAGAAGTATCCTGAAGTTGAGAAGAAGCCTGAAATTACAATTGATGATTTTGACAAGGTTCAAATTCAGGTTGGTGAAGTAATTAAATGTGAGCCTGTAAAGAAAGCTAAAAAGTTACTTGTTTCACAGATTAAGATTGGTGCAGAAACAAGACAGATCGTTTCAGGAATTGCAAAATATTACAAGCCTGAAGAAATGGTTGGAAAGAAGGTTGCAGTAATTACAAACCTTAAACCATGTAAGCTTTGTGGAGTTGAATCACAGGGAATGATACTTGCAGCAGGAGATGACGAAGGTAATCTTTCAGTTGTAACAGTTGATAAGGATATTATTTCAGGCAGTGAAATCTGTTAGAGGTAAACGTAGGAGGAAGAAATGATTTTTGATACACACGCGCACTATGATGATGCTGCATTTGATGATGATAGAGAACAGCTTTTAGAGCGCATGAGAAATAGAGGTGTTGAGTACATTGTAAATGTTGGTGCATCTATGGCATCAAGCAAAAGTACAATAGGCCTTATTAGAAGATTCCCATATGTGTATGGAGCCTTGGGAGTTCATCCTGATGAGGTGGCTGAACTGACAGAGGAAGATTACAAGTGGCTTGAGAAGAATATTTACAAGCCTAAAATTGTTGCAGTAGGAGAAATAGGTCTGGATTATCATTGGAATGATAATAAAAAACAGCAGATTGAGGCTTTTGCCCGTCAGATGGATATTGCTAGGGAAGCAAAACTACCTATTATCGTTCATAGTCGTGATGCTGCACAGGATACTTTTGATACAATGAAATCAAATAATGCACAGGATATCGGTGGTATTATTCATTGTTTCTCTTATACAAAGGAAATGGCAGAGAAGTTCCTTGATATGGGATTTTATCTTGGAGTTGGTGGAGTTGTTACTTTTGATAATGCAAAGAAACTTAGAGAGGTAGTAGAGTACATGCCTATGGACAGGCTGGTAATAGAGACAGATTGTCCATATCTTACACCGGTTCCAAATAGAGGAAAAAGAAACGATTCTTTCAATCTGCCATACGTTGTAAGTAAAATTGCAGAAATAAAAGGAATCAGTTCTGATGAGGTAATTGATATAACTACAGCTAACGCAAAGTCAATTTACGGAATTGGAATGAAACAGATATAAACAACAGTATTGTTATTAACGAGGTTAAATAATGGCATATCTTGGCACGCCCGGTGCGACAAAAGAAGTTATAAATAAATATAGTTTTGCATTTCAAAAAAAATTTGGACAGAATTTTTTAATTGACAGCAATGTTCTTGAGAATATTGTGGAAGCTGCAGGTATAACGAAAGATGATTTCGTGTTGGAAATTGGTCCGGGAATAGGAACAATGACACAATATCTGTGCGAGTCGGCAAGGCAGGTTTTAGCTGTAGAGATAGACAAGATGCTGATACCTATTCTTGAAGATACACTTTCAGAGTACGATAATGTGGAAGTTATTAACCAGGATGTATTAAAGGTTGACATAAAATCTTTGGTAGAAGAGAAAAATAATGGCAGACCTATAAAGGTAGTTGCAAATCTCCCTTACTACATTACAACGCCAATTATAATGGGATTGTTTGAAAGTAAAGTGCCTATTGAAAGTATAACAATCATGGTACAGAAGGAAGTGGCGGACCGTATGCAGACCGGTCCCGGATCAAAAGACTACGGGGCATTGTCGTTGGCAGTTCAGTATTACGCTGAAGCGAAAGTAATGCTTAATGTATCTGCAACATGTTTTATGCCAAGACCTAATGTGGATTCAGCAGTGATTAAACTGACAAGACATCAGGAATCACCTGTAGAGGTAAAGGATGAAAGCTTAATGTTTAGGATAATAAAGGCAAGCTTTAATCAGAGACGAAAAACTTTAGTTAACGGATTGAAGAACTCTTCTGAACTTGATTTCTCAAAGGAAGAGATTACAGAGGCAATTAAGTCAATTGGAAAAGAAGAAAATATTCGTGGTGAAAAATTAACCCTTGAGGAGTTTGCAAAATTAAGCAATGCCCTTGGAAAATAATACAGAATATAAAAAGATAATGAAAGCATTATAAATAGTGCTTTCATTATTTTTTTGCATTGGCATATAATGTAGAGAGACTTCAGAACGGGGATACTGATAATTTGATAGAAGCGCTATTTAAAAGCAAAAAAATGGAGATATTTATGTCGGCGGTATTGCTTTTGGCAGTAACTCTAGTGGCATGTAATATGGACAAAGTGGCAGAAGTTGAAAGAAAAAAATGTATAGAGTCTGAAAAAAGGGACAAAGTAGTAGTTATAGATCCCGGTCATGGTGGGGAGGACCCGGGAAAAGTAGGAGTAAATAAAGCTAAAGAGAAGGACGTTAATCTGGAAATCTCTAAGGAGCTGAGAAGTGTACTGATTAAGGCCGGATTTGATGTTGTTATGACAAGAGAGAATGACAAAAGTCTGGGAGCAGGAGATAGGTTCTCAAAGGTTGGAGATTTAAATAAAAGATGTGAAATAATAAACAATACATATGTTGAAAACAATAACTGTGTTTTAATCAGTATTCATCAAAATAGTTTTACTCAGGAGTCGGTTCATGGGGCGCAAAGTTTTTATTATCAAAGATCCGAGGAAAGTAAAAGGCTGGCGGAGCTGGTACAAAAGGAACTTAATGTGGGGATTAACACAGAAAAAGAAAAAAAGGAAAAGCCAAATGACAGTTATTATATGCTTATTAATTCAAAATGTCCGGGCATTATTGTAGAGTGTGGTTTCTTAAGTAATAATAAAGAGGCGGCAAATCTTGTGGATGAGAAATATCAGAAAGAAATCTCAAAAATTCTATGTCGGGGAATAGTGAAATATTTCGACAAAAAATAACAATTTACAAAATAAGGTATTGGCCGTTAAAGTGGTGAAATATTGTATTTTAAATATACATATGATAAAATAGTACAGATATGAAATACGTGAGGCGGAACATGGATACAAAAGTTGTAAAGATGAGCGAAGATAATATTGATTTAGATGAAATTCGGCAGGCAGGTCAGATTATCAGAGACGGAGGTCTGGTTGCATTTCCTACGGAAACGGTGTATGGATTAGGTGCAAATGCAATGGATGCTGAGGCGGCAGCCAAGGTGTATCAGGCGAAAGGAAGACCTTCAGATAATCCGCTTATTGCCCATATAGCAGATGTGTCTATGTTGGAAGACTTAGTTACTGAAGTACCGGAAGTTGCAAAGAAATTAATGGATGCTTTCTGGCCGGGACCAATGACTTTGATATTTAACAAAAGCGACAAAGTTCCAAAGGGAACTACGGGAGGACTTGATACGGTTGCGGTGAGATTCCCAAACAATAAGATTGCATGCAGTCTGATAAAAGCAGCAGGTGTAAGTATAGCGGCACCTAGTGCCAACCTGTCAGGAAAGCCAAGTCCTACTCTTGGAGAACATGTTGTGGATGACATGGATGGACGAATCGACATGATTATCGACGGCGGTATGGTAGGTATGGGGCTTGAATCAACAATCATTGATGTAACAGTAGAACCGCCGATGATTTTAAGACCGGGATTTATTACAGTAGAGATGGCGAAAAAAGTAGTAGGTGACGTAACTGTTGATAAAACTATTTTTAAAAAGCCAAGTGAAGGCCTTAAACCAAAAGCACCGGGGATGAAATATAGACATTATGCACCAAAAGCAGACTACAGAATATTTAAAGGGACAGCTGATAAAGTCGCGGATGTGATAACTGAATTAGCAAATGAGAAATCTAACGAAGGTAAGAAAACGGGGATTATTACAGCAAATCAACACTTAGATTTATATAAAAAGCTTAATAAAGATATTGAGATTGTATCTTTGGGGGATTTGGACAAACCTGAAACAATAGCAAATAAGTTATTCAAGGCACTGAGAGATTTTGATAAGGACGATGTTGAGTTTATTTTCGGAGAGGCTTTCAGTGAGGATAATGTTGGACTTGCAATAATGAATCGGTTAACAAAGGCTGCAGGTTATAACATTACAGAGGTATAACAGTTGGAGGCAATATGTTAGAATATTCAAAAATATTATTCGTAACAGATACAGATACATCGACGGGACCGTTGGCGGCGGCGATTTTAAGACATTATCTGCCGTTGGAAAAGACGGTGGAGATTGATTCAAGAGGTCTTGCAGTTCTTTTTCCGGAACCAATGAATCCTAAAACGGTGGCTATAGCATCTGCAAAGGGTTTAACGCTTGACAGAACATCTGAACAGCTGGTTGAAGAGGATTTTGGAACTGATGCCTTAGTATTTGTTTTAGATGAAACAAAAAAACAGAGTATCTATGACGATTATTCAGAAGCAGTTAACGTATATACTTTGAAAGAGTATATTAATGAAGCGGGGAGCATCATTAATCCGGACGGTGGAGAGTTGGCAGATTATGCTAAAGTATATGACACATTAGATGAGATTATTATTAAGTTGGCGAATAAACTTAAACAAAGTAAAATATAAAAAACGGAGGAAAAAGCAAATGGCTAAAACAGTAATTATGGATCATCCATTGATTCAGCACAAAATTGGTATTATAAGAAAGAAGGAAACAGGAACTAAAGATTTCAGACAGTTAATAAGTGAAATTGCTATGTTAATCACATATGAAGCAACAAGAAACTTAGAATTAGTAGACGAAGAAATCGATACTCCTATCTGCAAAACAACTGTAAAGAGATTAGGTGGAAAGAAATTAGCAATTGTTCCTATTCTTAGAGCAGGGCTTGGAATGGTAGACGGAATGCTTGCCATGATTCCATCAGCAAAGGTAGGACATATTGGATTGTACAGAGATCCTGTGACGGCACTGCCTCACGAGTATTACTGTAAGTTACCTGAGGATTGTGACAAGAGAGAAGTATTTGTTGTGGATCCTATGCTTGCAACAGGTGGTTCAGCTATAGCAGCAATTCAGATGTTAAAGGATAAAGGGGTAAAGAACATTACTCTTATGTGCATTATCGGTGCTCCTGAAGGATTAAAGGCAATGCAGGAAGCTCATCCGGATGTAGACATTTACATTGGAGCTTTAGATGAAAAGTTAAATGAACATAAGTATATTATTCCGGGACTTGGAGATGCCGGAGACAGAATTTTCGGAACAAAGTAATACCCTGTGAATAATTTGCGTTTGATATCAGGAGGCACAATATGAGCAATAAAAGGCAAGATTATATTTCCTGGGACGAATATTTTATGGGAGTTGCAAGCCTTTCAGCAAAACGTTCAAAAGATCCTAACACTCAGGTTGGAGCATGCATAGTAAGTCAGGATAATAAGATATTATCAATGGGTTATAATGGATTACCAACAGGGTGTAGCGATGATGAATTTCCGTGGAACAGGGAAAGCGAAGATCCCTATGACAATAAATATTTTTATTCAACCCACAGTGAGTTGAATGCAATTTTGAATTATCGTGGGGGAAGCCTTGAGGGAGCAAAGATTTATGTAACTTTGTTTCCGTGCAATGAATGTGCAAAGGCAATTATCCAGTGTGGAATAAAAAAGGTTATATATGGCGATGACAAATATGGCGACACATCTGCAGTCAAGGCATCAAAGAGAATGATGAAAGCAGCAGGGGTTGAATTTATTCCTTACACAAAATCAGGCAAAAAAATAGAAATAGAATTATAAATAAAAGGTATATATTTGTAAGAACATAAATAGAATATTCTGAATAGTATAAAATGATAAACTATAAGGAATAATTTATGGATTACAGATATATACCTTTTTATGTACAGGGAAATGCCATTACAGGTCTTTACTATGGACAATGGCTGATGGCTGAAGACAGGGACATTGATTACGTTAAGGAAATGTACCCAATGACTTTTTCGAGAATTCAGGAATTAATTGAAAAAGAATGCGATATGCAGGAATATACGGGAAGCATGATGTTCGACGAATATCCTGATAAATTAGGAATACTGCAGATTGTTAACAGAATATTTAAAAACATACGACAGGAGGAAGCAGACTGCAGAGAGGGAGATAATTGCAGACAATATCCTGACGACCAGTGGCTTAAAGATATAATTATGGTTCTTCTTTTAAATGAGATGTATAGAAGGCGCCAAAGAAGAAAGCGCCTTTACTAAACCAAATTTATAATGCGTAGAAAATAATTGCAAAAAAGTGGAGTACACTTCCGGCTATGATGAAAAGGTGGAAGATTGAGTGCATCCACTTTTTCTTTTTTCCAAGGCCGTAAAGAACTGAACCAATTGTGTAGGCAATGCCACCTGTAATAAGCAATATGATTCCACCTAATCTCATTACTTCATAGGTCTGCTTTATAAAGAAAATAATTACCCAGCCCATGGCAAGATAACATATCATAGAAAATACTCTGTATTTTCTAAGGTCAATGGCTGTTAATGTACATGCAACTATGGCACATCCCCAGACAATTCCAAATAAAGTCCAAGCAAGAGTGGGGTATTTAGAACGCATGGCAACTAAAAGAATTGGAGTGTAACTGCCGGCAATTAAAAAGTAAATTGTACAGTGATCTAACACTTGCATGACTTTTTTGCCTATGCTTGGATTTAAGCCATGATATACGCTGGACATAGTGTATAGAAGGATAAGAGTTGAGCCATAAATACAACTTGATACAACACCTATGGCGCTTCCAGCCTTTGCAGCTGTAATAATGCAAAGCACAAGAGCAGCTATTCCCAATGCCCCGCCTACAATATGGGAAACCATGTTAAATATTTCCTCTCCCTTAGAATAATCAGGTAAAGTTCTGTCAGCTAATTTCGTTCTTTTACTCATAAAAAACCTCCATAATAGATAAAACCATATAATGTAGTTTTCAATACTACATTGAAGTATAGCACAATATTTTAGGGTGTCAAGAAAATAAAGAAGGAAAAGACTAAACAGACTTAATAAATTAAAATAAAATGTCGAAATAAAAAAATAAATGAATGTTTTAAAAAATATTTGTAAAATCACAAAAAAGGTATAGACAAAACCAAAGATATTATATATAATGTGATAACAAACACAAACAAACAACAAAGGGGGACAAACAATGAATAGCAGAACGTTGGCTATTTATGATACGGAAAGCGGGTATGCAAAAGGTTTATTGCAATATATTAATGGAAAACAAAATATTCCATTCAAAACTGTCTGTTTTACAAATAGGGAATTGTTGGTGGAATATTTAGAAGATACTAATCCGGATGTATTATTAATAGCAGCTGAAGAAATGAGTATGGAAATAGATAAAAGCAGTGTTAAGAAAATCATTCTATTGTCGAAGGGGAGTATACCTTTCGATTATTCTGAGTACACATCTATTTACAAATATCAGTCAATGGAATCAATCATAAGAAGTATATTAGAAATTTTGGCAGATGACTGTCAGAAACAGGATTTTTTGGAGCCAGAGAGAGACAGGGCGAAAATTATAGGAGTATATTCTCCGATTAATGGGGCAGGTCAGACAACGTTTGCCATTACTCTGGGAGAAGTTCTGGCACAAAAGGAGCGTACTTTATATGTCAGTATGAAAGAGTTTTCGGCAATAAATAAATTGCCGGGAGAAAGAAGTCAGGGAGATTTGTCGGACTTAATGTATTTCTATAGACAAAATCCCCAATCTGTTTCAATTAAATTGCAGGCAATAATAGACAATATACATGGGTTAGATTATATTCCGCCACTTACGTTTTTTCAGGATTTGAGAAATATTGAATCAGGGCAATGGGCAAATTTAATAGAAAAAATAGCATTAGCAGGATTGTATGAAATTATTGTTGTCGATTTAGGAAGTGTTCTTTCTAATGTATTTCAGATATTGGATATATGCGACACCATATATACCGTTACACGGGAAGATATAATTTCAAAAGCAAAAATGAATAGCTACGAAGAGTTTTTATTAAGAAATGATAATGATGGTATTTTACAGAAAACCGTAAAAATTAAACTACCTGCAATAGAGGAAGCAGAAGATATGGGAGAGTTTTTTGAAAAACAGTTATGGGGAAAAATCGGGGACTATGCAAGGGAAATATCAAAGAATATTGCATAGTAAGTCCGTAGGAACAGAGGGCATATGAAAATCGATAAAGAAGATATAAAGAATAGGGTTTTAGAATCTATTGATATGACGAGGGAAGTTAACAGGGAAGAACTTCACAGAATAATAGACGAGACTATAAGGGAGAGTGTTAATTGCAAGTATATACCTATAGAGAGTCGTTGGAAGCTACATAGTTACATATACAATGCAATAAAGGGACTTGGAGTAATAGAGGAATTACTTGATGACGACACCATTACTGAAATAATGGTTAATGGCGCAAAAAACATATTTATAGAACGACATGGAACTATAGAAAAAATAGACAGCGAGATAGAATCTGAAGAAAAATTAAATGATATTGTACAGCAAATTGTAGGGGATACCAATAGAAGGGTAAATGAATCAACGCCTATCGTTGATACAAGGTTAAAGGACGGATCCAGAGTTAATGTAGTGTTACCAC
Organism: uncultured Eubacterium sp.; assembly: GCA_900548465.1. Taxonomy (GTDB): domain Bacteria; phylum Bacillota; class Clostridia; order Lachnospirales; family Lachnospiraceae; genus Eubacterium_G. The sequence goes on along the minus strand of URKY01000050.1, from coordinate 4,849 downwards.
CTATATCTTTAGATGGAACGATACTTACAATAAGAAAGTTTGCAAAGGAAGAGATAAAAATAGAGGACCTCATAAGGTGGCAGTCAATATCAAGGGAGGCGTCAGAATTCTTGAGAAAGCTGGTGGAAACAGGGTACAACATTTTCATAAGTGGAGGAACGGGAAGCGGCAAGACAACCTTTCTAAATGTGCTTTCTAATTTTATTCCAAAGGACAGCAGGGTAATCACTATAGAAGATTCCGCTGAACTGCAGATTAAATCCATTAAAAATATTATAAGAATGGAGGCGAGAGCCCCTAACAGCGACGGGGAAAATTCAATTACAATAAGAGATTTGATTAAAACATCTCTCAGAATGAGACCGGATCGCATTATTGTTGGTGAGGTTAGAGGAGAAGAGGCACTAGATATGCTTCAGGCTATGAATACCGGACACGACGGTTCTATGAGTACAGGGCATTCAAACAGTCCGGGGGATATGCTTTCAAGACTTGAAACAATGGTAATTATGGGAATAGAAATGCCGTTAAAAGCAGTGAGAGCCCAGATTGCATCTGGTATAGACGTAATTGTTCATTTGGGAAGACTTAGGGATAGGAGCAGAAGGGTTCTGGAAATAGATGAAGTACAGGGTATTATAGATGGAGAAATACAGTTAGGAAAGATTTTTGAATTTAAGGAAATTGGAGAAAACAACGGAAAAATAGTCGGAAGATTGGAAAGAACGGACAATACATTTCTTCATGTAGAAAAACTGGAGGCAGGAGGCATAAAGCCGGAGGAATTGTATGGAAAAGATTGTAAATAAAAAAGAAAATATTATTAACATACTAGTTATAGGAATAATGGTATTCTTTATGGGCAGATTGTTTTATGGAAGTATTCTATATGGTTTTATTCTGATACCTATAGGGGTGGTTTTATATGAGCAAAGAAAAAAACAGATATATTTAAAAAGACAGAAAAGGTTGGAGCAGCAGTTTAAAGATATGTTGATTTGTCTGTCGGATAGCATAAAAACAGGTTATTCAATGCAGAATGCCCTGCGGGAAGCTTATAAGGATATGATTGGAATGTATGGAAAGGACAGTAAAATAAGTAGGGAATTAAGAGAAGTTATTTCAAAACTTAAGCTTAATATGAATGTTGAAAGCACCATTAGTGAAATGGCAAAAAACATTAATATATATAATGCAATATTGTTTGCAAATACATTCTCTGTTGTAAAAAGTACAGGTGGAAGTATTCCCGACATTATTAAAAGTGTAACAGATGAAATTGTGCTTAAGGAAAATGTTAATCGGGAAATTGAGGCGGCTATAGCGGAAAAGCGAATGGAACAGAAAATTATGAGTATTATTCCAATGCTGTTAATTATTTACGTAAGTTTTGCTTCACCGGGATTTTTAGATGTAATGTATACAAGTGTCGCAGGAAAATTAATAATGACGGTTTGTATAGTATTATATTTCTTTGCATATTTGTGGGGAGAAAAAATAGTAAGTGAGGAGGAAACATGATGGTTGCAATAATTGTAATAAGTATTTTAGTAGCTTTTTGGCTTATTACAATAAAATACAAAAAAGAACTTAAGAAAACACTGGGCTCAAAACAACATCCATTAAAGATATTCTATGGAATGGGAATGTTTATATGTGACAGGATTGTAAAGAAAGCAATTGGTAACAATGCAAAAACAAATATGTTAATAGACAGTCTTGTGGTAAAGGATAATACGGAGCGTGAAAGGTACTTATATACGGTAAAAAAGATAACCATATGTATTTTGGTAATGTTTATAGTGGGGGTTATTGCAGTATGTGTTGGTATTTCGGAAAAACAGAATGACAAGGGAGAAATACAAAGCCTTAACAGAAGTACAGTAACGGATAAAGAAATTGACGTTATTGTAGGCAGTGAAGATGGAAAACAGGACAAAATTAATATTAATATCCCTAAAAAGAAGTATAGCGAAAAAGAGATAATCTCACTGTTAAATAAGGCATCAAAACAATTGCAGAAAATTATATTAGGTAAAAATAAAACGCTTAATCATGTGAGTAAACCACTGAATTTACCCGGAAGTGTTGGGGAAAACAACATTACGGTAAACTGGGAAATAAGCGATGCCACATTGCTTAGTTACGATGGGAAACTATCAGATAAGATATCGGAAAAAGGGGAACTGGTAACACTTACGGCAACTCTCACAATGGAGAAAATTTCAAGAACCTATGTTTTTAGCATAAATTTATTTCCGGAATCCAAACCAAAAAGTATTGGTGAAAAAGTTCAGGAAAAAATTGATAAAGAGGATGTATATACGAAGAAAGTATTATTGCCGGCAATGATAAACGGAAAAAAAGTAAGCTATCGATATCCTGTTGAAAATAATGGGATAAGGATTTTAATTATAGGAATAGCTATGGCTTTTGTAATGTATTTTCTAAAGGATAATGATTTAAAGAAAGATGTAGAGAAAAGGAATGCACAGTTAATGTCAGACTATCCTGAATTGGTTACCTCTGTAATGTTGTATTATGAGGCGGGACTATCATTGAAGTCTGCTTTTGAAAAAATAGTAAGTAACTATAAGGAAAGAAAGCGGGAAAACAACGAATTCAGATATGCCTACGAAGAACTGGAAATGAGCCTTAATAAAATGAAAACCGGAGTTTCAGAAAGTGTGGCAATAGCAGAGTTTGGGAAAAGGTGTAATCTTCACAGTTATACTAAGTTTACGGGACTTATAGAACAGAATATGAAAAGGGGCACAAAAGAACTGACAGTGGTATTAAGAAATGAACTAAATGAAGCATTGCTAGAAAAAAAGGTGAACATGCAAAAAAAGGGAGGGCAAATCTCAACAAAATTAATGGGACCCATGATTATTATGCTGATAATTGCAATAGCCATAATAATGGTTCCGGCATTTATGTCTATGGGGGTGTAGTAGAAAGGAGAAGGTATGAAAAGAAAAATAAAGGAATTATTTAATGACAAAGAAGGTATGGGAGTTATTGAGGTGGTGCTTATAATATTAGTACTTGTTGGGCTGGCATTTGCGTTTAAAACGCAAATCAGTGGAGTTGCAAACGGTGTGTATGATTCAATAAAATCACAGGTTAATTCTTTTTAATAATATGAGAAGAGGAAGTATAACAATTTATTTAAGCATGATACTTTTAAGCACGCTTTTGCTAATAAGCATTGTGGCGGAATCAGCAAGACTTAATGTTGTCAGAACAGAAAGCAAAGGATATACATACATGGCAGGGGATTCTGTTTTAGCCGGATATGCAAGGCAGGTTTATGATGAATATGGAATATTACTTGTATGGGAAGCAACACCGTTGAAAGAGCAGTTAAAAAAATACATACAAGCTAATATAAATATGGCAGATTTGAATAAAAGCGGAACTAATTTTATGACTACAAAACTAACAGACATACAAATTAATAAGGTTGGATACGTGTGTGATGAGGGAGGAGATTTATTTACAAAGCAGATAGTATCATATATGAAATATAGCGAGGTTGCTAAACAGGCTGAAAAGTTAATGAATTTGTTTGAAAAAGAAAATCTAGAAAAGGATAAGAATAGCGAACACGTTACGGAAGTGATTGATACAAACGGAAGTAAAGATGTTATGAGTGACAAAGTTCAACAAATTACAGAGAAAATAGAGAAGCTAAAGAAGAAAAAAATAGTGTTATCTACAGTCAGGGATAAAGAAAAATTCCAGAAAAAAATAGAACAGATTATTAAATTAATTAGAGACTACAGGGAAGAGAAAAAAGAATTCCTAATGGAAAACAATATATCATATAGCGACGATTACATGGACGAAAATCTGATTATTTTAGAACAAATTAAGGACATGATAGAAGGGGAAAAGCTTAATGATTCCACAAATAATACAGATGCTAAGTTATTGAGGGAAAAAATAAAAAAGCAGATAGAAAAGCTTACTGTATATATTCCTTCAGAAGAAGACGAGAGTAATAAAAACATATATGAAAGTGCAAAAGAATTATTAGACAAAGGAATACTATCGCTGGTGGTTGAGGAGACAGATAATATTTCCAACACAAAAATACAACATTCAAATCTGCCATCTGATTTTATCGAATATAAGAAAAAAGATGTCACAGATGCATTGAAAAATAAAACAATGCTGTGTTTATATTCAGGAGAAAAGTTTGGCAATTATATGCACAGTAAAAAAGGTAATTATTTATCTTACGAACAGGAATACATAATATGTGGAAATGATGATGATAGAAGTAACTTTGCAGGAACCATAGAAAAAATAGTAGGAATTAGAAATGTTGAGACTTTAGCTTGTTTAATAACAGATAAGGAGAAGCAGGCAGAAATAAGTGCGATAGCGTTGTCAGCGTCTACAGTTTTAGGGTTACCAATGTTGGAACCTATAATTAAAGTGGTACTAAATGAAGCATGGGCATTTGCGGAGGCCATAAATGATGCAAAGCTTCTGGTTAAAGGGGAAAGTATTGACATTATAAAAAAGAAAAACAACTGGAATACCAGTCTTAAAAATTTATTAAAGAGCAGTGGTAAAGGAACAAGTGGTGGAAAAACTGTCGATTATGAACAAATATGTAAATTATTAATATTGCAGAAAAAAGAAGAGGAAATATCTTATAGGATCATGGATCTTATACAATTTAATATTTCAAAAAAATATAATCCTGAATTCAAAATGATTAAGTGCTATCAGGAGATAAAATTTAATGCAGTGTATGAAACTGTCCCATTGTTTGCGGCAATGCCGTGGGTGGCACAAAATAAGAAATCAGGACCAGAGTCATACAGATATTCGA
>URKY01000049.1 GCA_900548465.1 uncultured Eubacterium sp. | reverse complement strand
AGATATCTAAGGGCAAGGTCATCCAATTCAATTTTAATTTTAGAAATACCTAACCTGTCTGCAATTGGAGCGTAAATATCCATTGTTTCTTTAGATTTTTCTTTCTGTTTTGCAGGAGTCATGTACATAAGGGTTCTCATGTTATGAAGTCTGTCTGCTAATTTTATAAGAATAACCCTTATGTCCTTTGCCATGGCAAGAAACATTTTTCTTAAATTTTCTGCCTGTTTTTCGACCTTATCAACATCATAATCAAGTTTTGTAAGTTTTGTAACGCCATCAACCAAATCCGTTACTTCCTCACCAAACTCTTTAATCATAATTTCCCTCGTTACTGACGTATCTTCCATTACATCATGTAGCAGTCCTGCCATAATAGATTCTTTATCCAACTCCAGATCAGCCAGAATAAGTGCCGTATGGAGCGGGTGAATTATATAGGGTTCTCCTGATTTACGCCTCTGATCACCATGAGCATTTCTCGCAAATATGTAGGCTTTTTCAATCATATGAACTTCATCACTTGACGGATGATATTTTTTTATTTTTTCTAATAATCTTGCATAAAGTTCTTCAGGAGTAGCATGTTCTTCTTCTTTAGGTATAACTCCATGATTTTCAATTTTAACATTTCTATTCTTTTCACTCATATAATCAGTCCTTTTAATGTATATTATTATTTTCCTTCATAAGCTACAACAGAATCAACATTATAATTCGAAAGTCTTTCCCTTCCCTTCAAGCCTGCAAGTTCAACTAAAAACAAACAGTCTACAACTTTTCCCCCTAATCTTTCAATTAATTTAATGGCAGCTTCAATAGTTCCACCGGTAGCGATCAAATCATCTACCAAAACAACCTTCTGTCCCGGTTTTATTGAATCCGTATGAATTTCAATTTCTGCCTTTCCATATTCTAAATCATATGATTCAGATATTGTTTCACATGGAAGTTTTCCTTTTTTTCTTACTAATACAAAAGATTTTCCAAGTAAATATGCTATAGGCATTCCAAAAATAAAACCTCTTGCTTCCAAACCTACAACTACGTCAAAATCTAAATTCTTTACTTTATCAACCATTGCATCTACGGCAAGTTTAAGCCCTTTAGGATCCTGTATTACAGTTGTAATGTCCCTGAAAATAATTCCCTCTTCAGGAAAATCCTTTATACTTCTTATATATTTTTCAACTTCATGCATTTCTTTCTTTTCCTCCTAAGTTATTATTAACAAAATCTGTCTATAACAATCTGTATCTGCACGTTACCTTTATATTCATTTATGTTTGGATAAAATGTTGCCATAATTTCCATGCTATTTTTCATGCCATTTAACGCTTTGTCTATCTCACCTTGCCCAAATTTTTCTTTAAGAAACGCCATAAACTCCACTGTTCTGTTAAATATCAATGCTTTCATTCTGTAATGACTTGCATTTTCTACTATTAATTTAATGGTATTTCCTGCTTTTCCAATAATCTGAAGCTTAATTATTTTCAGATTTTTTTCAGCAAATAAAGGTTTTTCATTGCCTTTTCCAAAGGGCTCTAAAATCTTTAATTCATTTACAATATTCATTGTAACATACTCTAGTGGTAATTGCATATCAATATGCACCTTTAAATATAAATCTTCCTGGGTTAAATTACAATTGTCATTTAACTTTTTCCTAAACAGTTCTATATTTTCCCTTTTCAAGGACACTCCGGCAGCCATTTTATGCCCACCGAATTTTGTTAAAAGTTCTTTTACTTTAGTAAGTTCTGAATACATATCATATTCTTCAATTGAACGTCCGGAACCTTTTACACCTTCCTGTGCTTCAGTAAGTACAAATACAGGTTTATTATATGCCTCTCTCACTCTTCCTGCAACAATTCCCGCTATACTTTCATGACAGTTCTTTAAAAATATTACCAATACCGGATTATCATCCTCTTTAGCGCTTTCAATAGCTTCTTTAGCACTTTTTTCTGTTAATTCTTTTCTTTCATCATTAAGTTTTTTTAATTTTCCTGCCAGTTCATCTGCCCTGTTTACATCAGTACTAACCAGTAATTCGAAAGCCTTTTTTGCCGTATCAAGTCTCCCACTTGCATTTAGACACGGTCCGATAACAAAGCCAAAATGATATGCACTAAGATTTCTCTTATCAAGGGCGCATGCTTTAATAAGAGCATTAATTCCTACATCGCTGTTTGTTTTAAATGCCTCAAGCCCTTCCTTTACAATTATCCTGTTTTCTCCTTTCAGCTCCATAACATCACATACTGTTGCTAAAGCTCCGTAGGGCAATAATTTTCTTACCTCGTTTTTCCCAAGCCCCATTTCTTCATTTAGTGCTGCTATCAGCTGATATGCAACCATTGCCCCGCACAATTCTTTAAAAGGGTACCCACAATCCCATTGTCTATGATTTACAATAGCATCGGCTTCAGGCAAAATCCATTTCCTGTTTTCACCATCTCCCTCATAGGGGATCTCATGATGATCAGTTACAATCACCGTCATTCCAAGAGATTTGGCATACTTTATCTGCTTGGTTGCAGCTATACCGTTGTCACATGTAAGTATAGTATCTACTTCTGCATCAAAAGCCTTTTTTATAAGATGCTCGTTTATACCATAACCATCATCAACTCTGTGGGGAATATCAATATCTACATTTGCCCCAAGTTTTTTCAAAGAACTATAAAGAATAAATGTAGAACATATCCCATCTACATCATAATCTCCGATTATTCTTATTTTGCTCTCATGACTGATTTTAATTTTTAATATGTCGACTGCCTTGTCCATGTTTTTAAATAGCCATGGCGAACTTATTGACTCCATAGTTCCATTTAAAAACCTATCTATTTCTTCATCGCCGATAATGTCTCTGTTTCTCATTATTCTGGCTATTATAGGACTAATATTATATTTTTTTGAAATAGCATTAAAGTCAGCTTTTTTTGTCTGTAAGAACCATCTTTCATTCATAATATCACCAAAAAACAAACGGTATCACCTACAAGGCAATACCGTTTACCAAGAAATTCTAATTACTTATTCTTCTTTAAATCGTATTTTTTACCCTTCAAAATGTACCATAATGAACCTGTAATAAATACTGATGAGAATGCACCGGCTACAATACCAACCATCAATGGTAATGTAAATTCTCTAATAGAAGATACACCCATAATGAATATAACAAATACCGAGATAAATGTTGTCAATGAAGTGTAAATACTTCTTGTTAATGTCTGTGAAATACTTGAATCCACAACACCAATCATTGTATCTTCGCGTTTCATCAAAGCTTTATTTTCTCTAATTCTATCGAAGATAACAATTGTAGCGTTGATTGAGTAACCGATGATTGTAAGCATAACAGCAATAAATGTTGTACCTACAGTTAATCTTGTTAATGAATATGCACCTACAACAATAATTACATCATGTACTAATGCTAAAACAGCTGCCAAGGCAAAATGAATATTCTTAAATCTAATCCAAATATAAATCAACATACATATTATGGCAATTATAGTTGCAATAACCGCATCTGTTCTCATTTCAGAACTTATTGTATCTGAAATCTTATTATCATTAAAGTTTTCCTTGTTGTCAGTTGCCTTAAACTTATCAATCAAAGTACTCTTGAACTCTTTCATTTCTTTTTCGCTCATGTTTCTTGTTTTGATTGTATAAAGTTTATCATTAGATGTATCTTTCTGTCCAAGAACATCGGTTGTATTAAGCATCTTCTCAATTACAGGCTTAATTTCATCATTAAATTCATCAATTGAATAAGCCTTATCAAACTGTACGCTGATTGATGTACCACCCTTAAACTCGATACTGTAGTTAAATGCATCGTTGCCCTTTGCAACGTTAAATATTATTGAACCAATTCCAACCACGATTACAACAATTGAAATTGTAAACCAGATTACTTTCTTTTCAACAAACTTAAATATCTTCTTTGTCTGTTCCTTACCATAGAATCCCGGCTTCTGGAATCCCATATAGTAAAGCATCCATACAAGTCCTCTTGAAATTACAAGTGAAGAGAACAACTGGATAAAGATACCAATTGCAAGAGTCATTGCAAATCCCTTAACTGTACCTGAACCTCTCCAAAGAAGAACTAATGCTGCTATAAGTGTTGTAATGTTACCATCAACGATAGCCGATGTTGCCTTATCAAATCCAATCTTAATAGCACTCTTAACTGTTTTTCCTGCAGCAATTTCTTCTCTGATACGTGCATAAATAATAACGTTAGCATCTACCGCCATACCTATATTAAGGATAATACCTGCAATACCTGGAAGTGTTAATGTAAGGTCAAATCCGTTAAGTGCAAGAAGCATTAACTCTAAATATGAGAATAATGCAAGAGCTGCGGCAATACCCGGAATTCTGTATACTAAAAGCATAAAGATTGCAATGATAATAAATCCGATAATACCTGCCTGAATACTCTTAGATAAAGCATCTCTACCTAATGTTGCACTCTGAACATTATGGCTTAATTCTTCAAGTGATAAATCAAGGGCACCAATCTTAATGTTAGATGCAAGTGTCTCAGCCTCTTTAAGATCAAATCCACCTGTAATTTGTGCCTGGCCACCTGTAATAGCCTGATTAATTGTGGGATAACTTAAGACTTCATTATCGTAAATAATATATGATGTTTTATTTACATTCTGTGATGTCATATCGCCAAATGCCTTAGTTCCTTCACTGTCAAACTTAAGGTTAACTACATTCTGATGTTTACCTGTTTTTGAATCCGTTTCTGCCTGTCCAACTGCATCTGAAACATGTTCACCTGTTAACCATACTTTGTAATATCCGTCAAACTGGCTGTTTGTTGTTTTTTTCAACTGAATATATTCTTTATTCTTTAACTGTTCTTCAGTCGGTGTTGAATCAGCCTTTGTACAGAAATAAAGTGATCCGGGTTTTCCTAACTCATCAAGAACCTTCTGTGCATCATAAGCGCCCGGAATGTCAACTGTAATTCTGTCGTCACCCTGCTTATATGCTGTTGCTTCTGTGCTGAAGTTGTGAACTCTCTTTTCAAGTTTTCCTCTTGTAGCTTCAAGAGAACTGCTGTCAAGTTTCGCACGATCTTCCTTTGCTACCTGATAAGTAATACTTACACCGCCTTTAAGGTCAAGTCCCTGTGTAATGTACTCTGCCTTACCTCTGTCGCCGATACCGAACATAATTACGTAACCGGCAAATACCATTACTGCAAGAGAAAGAACAAAAAATATAATTCCTCTCTTTTTGTCCATTTTAATTTTCATCTTGTTACCTCTTTCTTATTGGTCAGCCTCCGCTAGTGCTGCCTTTATCATTATTGAGCATTCCACTCTTTTTTTCTGCATTTCACATCCTATGTCATAGGCATCATTTATTGTGCCGTGGAAATTATAGGAGTTAGCCGCGCAACCACCACTGCAGTAAAATTTTGCAAAACAGTTTTTGCATTTTTCTTTAGAATATACATTGCAGTTTCCAAATGTCTTAACTAAATCTTCTCTGACAATTCCGTCATCAACATTTCCCATTAAGAATTCTTCATTTCCTACGAACTGATGACATGGGTAAAAATCTCCCCATGGAGTAACCGCAAGGTATTCCGTACCTGAACCACATCCGGACAATCTCTTGTATACACATGGTCCCTGATTTAAATCAATCATAAAGTGGAAGAAATTAAAGCCATTTCCTTCCTTTTCCCTCTTTATGTATTCTTTAGCAAGTTTATCGTATTCTTCCATGATACGTGGCAAATCCTCTTCTCTAATTGAGTAAGGATCTTCTTCCGGTCCAACAACCGGTTCAATAGACATCTGTTTAAATCCTAAATCAGCAAAATGTTTTATATCTTCTGAAAAATCCAGATTATTTCTTGTAAATGTTCCTCTTATATAGTAATTAGTCTGATTTCTACTCTCTGCAAGTTTTTGGAATTTTGGAACAATAAGGTCATAACTTCCCTTTCCTGTTCTGAATGGTCTCATATTATCATTAACTTCTTTTCTTCCGTCAAGACTTAATACAACATTAGACATTTCTTTGTTTAAAAATTCCATTATCTCGTCATTAAGCAGAACACCATTTGTAGTCAGCGTAAATCTGAACTTTTTGTTGTTCGGCTCTTCCAGTGAACGTCCGTATTCAACAAGTTGCTTAACAACGTCCCAGTTCATCAATGGTTCACCACCAAAAAAGTCAACTTCCAGATTAACTCTGTTACCGGAATTCTTTACAAGAAAATCAAGAGCCTTCTTTCCCACTTCAAAACTCATAAGTTCTCTTCTTCCGTGGTACTCGCCTTCTTCCGCAAAGCAATACTTGCATGCAAGATTGCAGTCATGAGCAATATGTAAACAAAGTGCTTTAACTACTGTCTGGCGTGACTCTTTGAATTTTTCAACAAAAGGCTGATATATATCTTCCGTAAACAGTTGTCCATCATTCTTTAACTGTTCTACCTCTTCAATTGCTTCCAGGATATCATTTGTAGCGTAAGTATCCTTTAACTTTTCAACAATAGAATCGGAATCCAGTTCTTCATATAAGCTAATAACATCATATGTCACATCATCAACCACATGGACTGCTCCACTGTTAACATCCATGACAATATCATAGCCATTGCTCTTATACTGATGAATCACTGTGATATGTCCTCCCTTTTTAACGCATTATAACAGAGTCGTTTTCCGGCTCTGTTATAAAATAAAATACAAATATTATTTATTTTCGCAAGTCTGGTTTCCAACTGTACACGATGTCTTACAAGCAGACTGACAAGATGTCTGGCATTCACCACAACCACCTTTTTTCATAGTTTCTTTTAAAGTTTTTTTGTTTAATGTTTTAATATGTTTCATGGTCTTCCTCCAAAAATTATTTGCGCTTATTCTTCAAAGTACGCAACTCTTTTGATATTATAACACAATACATCAGTTTTTCAAAGTTTTTTTTAGCTAATCATTCCTCCTATCATTCCTGCCAATACGGATGCAACAAGTCCTTCTGTGACACCAATTGTTCCCTGGGGTATTTCCCCCTTAACAATCAGGGCACCAAGAAAAATAATAATAAAATATACAAGTCCCGCTAAGGCTCCCCAAATAAACTTTCGCCTGTTCATAACACTTCCCATTATGTACCCTCCAACAAAAGTTGAAATGCAGTATACTGCCAATATCATTATTTTGACAATAGCAATTCCCGGCATCATTTTAAGAATTATAAATGAGATAATTGCCAGTAACACAGTACTTATAAGCAATTCTATAAGAGTTTCTTTTATAAATGTCACAACAATTTTATTCATACAACCTCCAAAGAACTAATAACATATAATAAATTTATATTTAGCAGTAACACATTTTATACATCAATTCTTGACTTTAATTATATGTTTTTGTACAATCTTTTTAACAGATTTTGTCTGTAATATTATTATGTAAGGAGAACTTTTTATGGGACCCAGTGACATAGCTTTGCTATGCATATTATTTATTCTATTATTATTATCGGCATTTTTCTCATCAGCCGAAACAGCTCTTACGACTTTTAGCAGAGTCCGTTTACGCATGCTTGTAGACGAAGGAAACAAAAGAGCCATTATCTTAGATCAGATTTTAGACAATTCGCGGAAAATGTTAAGCAGTGTATTAATAGGTAACAATATCGTCAACCTTACAGCCTCATCAATTACAACTATTTTTACACAGCGTGTATTTAATCTTAGTTGGGCAGTAAGTTTAGGCGTTGGTGTTATTACCCTTGCAATAATTATTTTTGGTGAGATTATTCCGAAAACTGTTGCATCACTTCATGCCGAATCTCTATCATTGAAGTATGCTCCGGTCATCAAATTTATTATGACTGTTCTTACCCCTGTTATTTTTATACTTAATGTTTTTTCAAGTTTTATTTTGAAAATTTTCAGGGTAAATGTCAATCTCAACTCTACTTCCATTACTGAAGACGAGTTAAGAACAATTGTGGGAGTAAGTCAAGAAGAAGGTATTATTGAAGAAGACGAGATGGATATGATTAATAACGTATTTGATTTCGGTGATGCCTGTGCAAAAGATATCATGGTTCCAAAAGTTGATATAACAATGGTTCCCGTTGATATTAGTTATACTGAATTATTGGAAGTTATAAGAGAAGATAAATTCACACGTATGCCTGTGTACAAAGAAAACACAGACAACGTCGTTGGTATTCTTAATATAAAGGATATGCTTTTAAATGGCGTTAACCGTTCAAATTTTAATATGTCTGAATTAATGAGGGAACCCTACTTCACTCATGAAAAGGAAGAGCTTGGGGATTTATTAATGGAAATGAGGAATAAAGAACCCGGCATGTGTATCGTCCTTGACGAGTATGGTCAGACCGAAGGCCTTATCACATTGGAAGATATTGTGGAAGAAATTATCGGTGATATACACGATGAATTCGATGAAGCTGAAGATAAGGTAATACGTCAGGTTGGTGAAAACGAATATATCGTAGAAGGTTCAATCAACTTAGATGATTTTAACGATCAGTTAGATACAGACATTGATTCCGAAGATTACGAATCCCTTGGCGGACTTATTATTGAGCATTTAGATCGACTTCCAAACAAAGGTGACAGCGTTGAAATTGACAACTGCAAGCTCACCGTTATCAAAATGGACGACAAACGAATTGACTTAGTAAAAGTAATTGTTACTCCAAAGGAAAAGGAAGTTGTTGAAGATAGTGAAGAAAACGAAGATTAATTATAAAAAGAGTCGTTATATCGGTGATACAACGACTCTTTTTTAGTGCATTATTTTATACTTACTTTCTTAACTGCAGACCACTTTCCTGCTTTAACACGATTAATTCCCCGTACTCTTACATAATACGTTTTTCCTCTTTTTAGTTTTTTGATTGCATAAGAGAATTTTCTTACGATTACTGTACGTTTTTTTCTAAACTTTGCTGTTGTAGAATACTGAATCTGATATTTTTTAGCATATCTTGCCTTTATGAATTTTACAGTTACGACTCCATTGCCTTTGTATTTCGCTAATTTAATTTTAACTCTACCCGGGCGTTTTATCTCTGTATTTAAATCTTTCGTGTTAGTAGTTACGCCCTCCTGCACTTTTATAGTCGTCTGTTCTTCTTTCGCCCCTGTTGTTTCCGTATTTCTTTCTACTGCTGTTGTAAACCAAAATGACTGTTTATACATATCCTGATTAATGTTTTCATCACTTCTTGCATAAATAGTATAGTTGTATTTCGTTTTAGGTTCCAATTTAATGTTTAAATCTTTACCCAAATCAAATTCAACCGTAATATTCGTATCCATACTGTTATTTTCCTTATATCCGCTCTTCACCAGTGTCTGATCCTTGTATATAAAGATTTCAAACCCCTTAATCTTCACTCCTGTATTTAGAAGTGTGGCATGTAAAACAGCGTTACTGTCAGTAATAACATCCTGTGAAGTATTTAGTATCAAAAATGGTGACGATGTAGCCTTTACGCCCTGCGAAACGCTAAATAAAATTCCCATAATTGCAACAAAAGTTATAATTATTTTTGCTTTTTTCACAATATCCCCTCCTTTCAACAAAAAAACAAATCCGAACATTTTCTACAAATTCATAGTAACCTATATCTATAACTGCAGTCAATAAAAAAGGTCAGAAAAATCAATTTATAATTTTCCCAACCTTTAAACTTATATTTTTTTATTTTATAGTTTCTCCCACAGTTTGCCCTGCTGTTCCTCACAGTACTGGCAGCTGTATAAACCATTCTTTCTGTCTGTAAGAACGAAAACATGATCCAGTTCCTGCTCAATTGATGTTATACATCTTGGGTTTTTGCAATGTAAAACATTAGTAATTTTTTCCGGCAATTTAAGCTCTTTCTTTTCAACCAGAACGCCGTCTTTTATAATATCAACCGTAATGTTATGATCAATAAATCCAAGAACATCAAAATCCATAATATCAAGGGAACCTTCGACTTTTATAATGTCTTTTCGTCCCATCTTATTGCTTCTGGCATTTTTAATAATTGCCACCTGACATTCCAATTCATCAAGGTTAAGATAATGGTAAATAGCCATTGCACGTCCTGCCTGAATATGGTCAAGAACAAATCCATTTCTTATTGAGTCTATATTTAGCATACTTCCACCTCCAACAATGTCAAAATCAATGCCATTCTAACATAAACAGCATATTGAGCCTGTTTAAAATATACCGCTCTCGGATCTTTGTCCACTTCTACGGAAATTTCGTTAACTCTAGGCAATGGATGTAATACAAGCATATCTTCTTTTGCCAGTTTCATTTTTTTCTTATCAAGGATGAAGCTGTCTTTTAATCTTATATAATCTTCTTCATTAAAGAAACGCTCTTTTTGAACTCTCGTCATATACAATACATCAAGCTCACTAATTGCATCTTCCAGTCTTGTAATTTCTTCATATTGTGCTCCGCTCGCCTTTATATTATCAGTAATATACTGCGGAACCTTTAATTCCGGTGGTGAAATCAAAACAAACTTTACATTGTCATACCTGAGCAGTGCATTTATTAAAGAATGTACTGTTCTGCCGAATTTCAAATCTCCGCAAAGACCAATTGTAAAATTGTTAAGTCTCCCCTTTAATGACTTTATTGTTAGCAAATCTGCCAAAGTCTGTGTAGGATGCTGATGTCCTCCATCACCTGCATTAATAACAGGTATTCTGGAATTGTTAGCAGCCACCAATGCTGCGCCTTCCTTAGGATGTCTCATCGCTGCAATGTCCGCGTAACAGGAAATTATCCGTATTGTATCTGCAACACTTTCTCCTTTTGCGGCAGAACTAGATGTAGCTTCGGAAAATCCAAGAACATTTCCCCCAAGATTAAGCATTGCTGCTTCAAAACTAAGTCTTGTTCGTGTACTAGGTTCGTAAAACAAAGTAGCAAGCTTTTTTCCCTTACATGCTTCGCTGTATTTTTTTGGATTCTTTTCAATGTCATTAGCCAGTTCAAGTAACTTGTCCAACTCTTCAACAGAAAAATCCAACGGACTAATTAAATGTCTCATCTTCACCCTCCA
This sequence comes from uncultured Eubacterium sp., assembly GCA_900548465.1. Lineage (GTDB taxonomy): Bacteria > Bacillota > Clostridia > Lachnospirales > Lachnospiraceae > Eubacterium_G. The sequence goes on along the minus strand of URKY01000049.1, from coordinate 4,317 downwards.
AATGTATTTATTTTTTGCTATTAAAATGATACATTATAGGTAACAATAATTCAATACGAAAATCAATTTATTTTCAGAAAGGAAAAAAATAATGTCAGACAACTATAAGGATTTAAAAAGATGCGTTAATCAAATAAAAGAAAAAACTGAAATCGTCCCGAGAATTGCCATTGTTTTAGGCTCCGGATTAAATAATTTTGTTAACAAAATAAATATCGAATCAACAATAGATTACGGTGATTTAGACAACTTTCCTGTAACTACCAACAAGATGCATAAGGGACAGTTTATTTTCGGATACGTAAATGATGTACCAATAGTTGCAATGAACGGACGAATTCACTATTACGAAGGGTATGACATGTCTCAGGTTGTAATGCCTGTAAGAATAATGCGAATGCTTGGTGCTGATATTCTGTTTTTGTCAAACGCCGTTGGGGGAATTAACAAAGATTTTAACATTGGGGATTTTATGATTATAAAGGATCATCTTTCTTTCCTGATGCCATCACCACTTGTAGGAAAAAATATTGACGAACTTGGCACAAGATTTCCTGATATGAGTAATGTATACAACAATGAACTAAGGGACATTGTAAAAAAATCAGCCCAAGCCCTTGGCATTAACATTCATGAAGGCGTTTTTATTCAGACTACCGGTCCTAATTACGAAACTCCTGCCGAAATCAACGCATACAAAATGCTCGGCGCTGATGCCGTTGGAATGAGTACTGCCTGTGAAGCAATTGCTGCCAACCATTGTGGTTTTAAGGTATGTGCCATAAGCTGTATCACCAATATGGCTTCCGGTATTTCATCTGAGGCTTTAAGCGATGACGATGTCACCAAAACTGCTGATAAGGTTTCAGAAAAATTTTCAGATTTATTATTGGAATCAATTAAAGAAATAAAAAAATATGAGTAAGGCTGTAAGCCGGGTTATGTCGCGGATGTTCATCTATCTAGGCCTGATGTTGCCATCAGGCTCAAGCAACCTACCCGAAAACTTAGCGGGCAACTATTTGTTTTCTGTTCGGTCTTGCTTCAGGTGGGGTTTACACTGACCTTTGATGTTACCACCAAAGCGGTAGTCTCTTACGCTACCATTTCACCCTTACCAATATGGCGGTATAATTTCTGTTGCACTTTCCTGGGAGTCACCTCCACCGGCCGTTAGCCGGCACCCTGCCCTGTGAAGCCCGGACTTTCCTCTCCTGCGTCCTTTCGGCAATAGCAGCAGCGAACATCTGCCTTACTCACAATTATTTAAACTAACATATATGCCTGTTTTTTTCAATATTAACTTTTATTATGTTTATACCGGGAATACACTTCCTCCAACAAACTCACTTAAGATTGAATTGCTTGGAACATGTTCCTTTGGAAGTGCCAATACATAATCCAGGAATTTCAAAAGTCTTTTTGCTTCCAAATATTCATCCGTTCCTTCCGGAACACTAAACAATGCCGGTTCTGCATAGACCTTAATTACAGACAGTTCATAAACCATTGCTGAATTAAATACTGCATCAGCACTGTCCTGAAATGGGAAAATATATTTTTCCTCTCCACGTCTTACACGCTTCCACATTTCTATTGTAGTTTCTGCCGAAGCCCCTCTTGTTCTCACATCCCTTACAATTCTTCTTAAAAGTCTCAAGTCTGATGTGGAAATTCTGTTATGTTCATCAACATTTAATGATGTAAGAGCGCTTACACATATTCTATATTTATTTTCATTCGGAAGATTATAAGACATCTTATCATTTAAGCAGTGAATACCTTCAATCACAAGGACATCATCCGGTCCCAGTTGCAGAAAATCACCTTTATACTCTCTTTTTCCATCAACAAAATCAAACTGCGGCAGTTCAACCCGCTTTCCTTCCAACAGTTCTGACATTTGTCTGTTAAACAATTCCACATCAACAGTCTCAAGCACTTCGTAATCAGGCTTTCCGTCTGCATCAATAGGTGTATCCTCACGATTTACAAAATAATTGTCCGTAGATATAGGATGCGGTTTTAATCCCTGTGCCATTAACTGAATTGAAAGTCTGTGGCAGAAAGATGTTTTACCTGACGATGATGGTCCGGCAATCATTACTATTTTCACATCTTTTCTTGATGCTATATCAGATGCAATATCTGCAATATTTTTTTCCTGAAATGCCTCCTGCACCATCATTATGTTGTTAATTGTTCCGTCAGTAATTTTGTCATTAATCTGACCTATTGTACTGACTCCAAGCATTTCTGCCCATTTTGCGGATTCTTTAAGCGCCAACGCCACTTTGTTGTTAGGCAAAAATTCCGGCACCTTCTTTGGCTCGCTTCTAACAGGTAACTGCAATACAAATCCCTCGTCATACGCTATTAATTCATAATATTTAAGTATCCCCGTGGAATATGCCATATATCCGTAAAAATAATCTTCGAAACCTTCCATTTTGTATACATTTACTGAGGAGGCTCTTCTGTATCTTAACAGACGGACCTTATCTTCCATTCCATACCTCTTGAATTTCTGTATGGCTTTTGTTGTAGAAACAGTCTCTTTTGTTATTAAAATATCTCTTTTAACAAGTGCATCCATTTCTTTTTTTAATTTCGAAAGAAAAGTCTTATCGATTTGTATGTTTCCAATAACTTTACAGTAAAAACCTTTGCTTACTGAGTACTCTATTGAAATTTTATCGAAACTGCTTTTATCGGCTATTTTGTAAAATGCCTTTAGCATCATAAATGCTACGCTTCGTCTGTAACATTCATTTCCAACATGATTAGCTGTTGTAATAAAGCGTATTTTGCTGTTATCCGTCAGTACTCTGGATAATTCACACAGTTTATCGTTGCATACTGCCAAAATTATGTCATTGTCATAATAGTTTTTAAAATCCTTTGCTATTTCATAAATAGTTGTTCCATCTTCATATTCATATTCAACATTTCCAACAGTAACACTAATCATAATACTCAAGTCCTTTCCTGTTTATTTTCAAATTATTCATAACACTGTTTATCGTTTCATTTTTGCTGTTTTCAACCTTTTTCAGCACTTCTTCATACATTTTATTTTCTTTTTCAAGATATTGCTTTAAAACCGGATTTTTAGTCAAGAGAAGAAGTCTTCCGTACATAAGCTCTGCTTCATCATATTCAGACTCCTCCCTTTCTGGAACTGCCTTTAATATTGTGTAATATTTATTGTTGTCTATAACCATATTTTCATCTGTAATTTTCCAATTGTTATCTAACAGATATTTTCTCACAATATCTACTCTCTTGTGGGGAGATAAAACAAGTTCTTTAATTCCTTTTATATTTTTTCCTCTATTAAGGATATCAGTAATAAGGTCTCCACCCATACCGGCAATAACAACCGATTCCGCCATTCCTGAAGTCATTTCATTCATTCCGTCTGACAAAACAGTTGTTATTTTGTCCTGCAGACCTTCCAGTCGTATATTTTTATCTGCGATTTTTAACGGACCTTCGTTAATGTCCATTGCATAAGCCTTTGGAACTATTCCGTTTTTTATAAGATAAATAGGCACATACCCATGGTCTGTACCTATATCCGCTACGATATATCCCTTTGTAACCATATCAGCCACATTTTGTAATCTCTTTGATAGCATAACTAATCCTTAATTCAATGTAATATATATTTTCTGTAAATTGTTCTGTTCTTTAATTATCTGCTGTAATTCCCCTATATCTGTCGCATTTGCTGCTCTGTGTTCCAGACTTTCTCTTTTTATTTTTATTACGGCATCATTGATTGCTCTTTCCTGTTCCTGCAGGGAAAGTCTTGCCCTTATAGGTGATATAAAAGATTCTGCAACCTTTTTGTGCTCTTCCTCATCTACAAAATGATCCATTATCTGTGCCGGATTACACTCTCCACTTTCCATCTGCTCCCAGAAAAATTCTGCCACCTTTCTGTAAAAAGGATCAATAAAGTCTTTTGGCGATATAACCTGTGCCACTTTTTTAAACCATTCGTTTTTATCAAACAGATAAGCCAGAAGTATACGCTGCGTATTAACGTTTGCATCCTCTTTTTTAGCCTTGACACTGACTTTAGGTTCGTCATTTATCTTTTCTTCTTTTCCCACAAATGTAAGACCTATTTTTCTTACCAGCTTTGAAAGACCATCTTTTGGTATTTTAAAAATGGAACAGACTGAGTCCATATAATTATCTCTTTCGATTTCGTCTTCAAAATCCAATAACATTTCAGCAACCTTTTTGTGAAATGCTGTTTTTTCCTGTGGGTCATCTAAATTGTATTTCTTTTCTTCAACTCCCACC
>URKY01000048.1 GCA_900548465.1 uncultured Eubacterium sp. | reverse complement strand
TCATCAGCACCTCATTTTAGATATTTAACTTGTCTACTTGACAGGGGGCATATCAATGGAGGGTGGTCTTTCTTTTGTGGTAAATAAAACTTGACTTTTGGGAGCAAATAATGGATACTTTTAAAAGAAAAATGAAGGTATACAATGACGTTTGTTGTCAGTGCCTAGTGACCTACATATTCTGGAATGTCTGAAGCGGTTTTGATTATATAACCCTAAAAGTTGTTTCACTTTTGGGATATAAAAATATTTGTTTCTTTGATATTCTTTTATTATTAACAATAAGCAAAGGAGAGTTGCCAATATGAAGAAGTTTGAAGACATTTTTCGAATCTATTCGGAAGAGGTTCCGGCACGTAGCGAAGACGAGGGACATAAGCCAAATCAAGTACGTGAAAAATATGCCGAAATTATTGAGATCGTAGGACTAGACAATAGGCTCTTACGTGTTGATTACAGAAATGAAACTATACCAGTAGATGAGCGCTTAAAGAGTGTATCCGTTAAAACTGGTTATGTTATTCCAGAGGGCTCTGTAAAGTTTGTGGTAGACCTTTTGAAAAAACATACGTCATCTGAGTATAAAAGCATAAGAAAAGCAGATTTTTCAAAGGTTTCAGGAAAGGAACTTGAGGGAATTGTGAAAGGATTTACTAAAATGTTGAGTCAACTGGGATATCCTCTTATGGTTGTTGAAGAACAGAAAAGAATCATGGAAAAACGTTTTCATCTGAAATCCCATCTTGCATTGGAGAAAATTCAGGAGGAATGTCGGAAATTGATTAAGCAGGCGGAATCATATGTTGGTAGTTCAAGTAATATGACTACTGATGATGAAGATTGTTTTTTACAATACATGGCAAGTTCGCTAGCTGGACTTGGTAATTATATGGAGTCTATTCATGAAGCGTATGAAGACAGTCGCTTGGATGAACGTTTGAAACTGACAAAAGAAAAGGATGAAAATATCAGCAAGGAAGATATCATACTGGAGTATCAGGAAAACGAGGCAATTAATGCTGATAGTGAACTGCAGGAATGGGTTCATAAACTAATCGAGATTATTGGATGTTATGACTTTGTTAAAAATAAACGCAAAGATTTTAACGTTATTAATGAACGGATAAAAGATCGTTTGATGCAGCATCATAAGGATGTATATGGCGATAGGAACGTTGAAACAGAAACACAGATGATTCTAAGGCGTCCGATGGATGTTCTTTATGAAGCTATAATTTATACGGAAAACGATGACCTGCAGGAGTATCGTTGCAAACGTCTTGCAGAAACAAGAGAGCAGATTGAATTCGAATCTGAAGAGGCAAAACAATTGGTAGAAAAAGTATATGCAGAGTTTTATAAAGGAAAGATGGAACTAGAAAAACAGGTTTCTGACACGCAAGACTAACTATAAATGTGAGGTGATGAATGATGGAAGAACAAGGTAAAGTGGATTTGTCAATATACTTTAGCTCAGAAGAACATAAATATATATTTGCTCTTTGCTATCTTGACAAAGCTATTCGTATGGAGTTGTTAGGAATAACGGAAGAATTGTATGAAGACAAAGAAAAGGCAAAAGGCTGGTATCATCATATAGCAAAGGTGATTCATCCAGATACTTGCAAGTTGCCGGATTGTGAAAGGGCTGTTGCTAAATTAAATGAACTGTATGCGGGGATGGTGAAGGCAGATGAGTAGATTTGAATTGAGGCAGATTCCAGTTAAGCCGGGGGCATATGAAAAGCCTAAGCGAAACAATAGAAATATTCCGGATGCGAAGTATGATAAGGTTGATAAGGTATGTCAGGAAGAGGTGTTTTTATCAAATGATGGAAATGTGTATGTTCCTCAGGACTCAATGAATACTATATTCAATACGACAAAGAAGAGAGGGCAATTCATTTATGATAATCAATTAGACGATGAGGATAAGAGAAACTTCAATGGAGTAAGCGCAATTAAATCCTCGGGTGTTGTGGGACTTCTAGATAAACGCTCTCATGAAACAAGAGATGCAGAAGATGCAGATCTAGATAGGTATACTAGAGATAGCTTGATTAGAATTGGCGATTCTGATCAGGCGGAGACTGTCAGAAGAAAACTGGATACACATACAAGTAAGGAACTTCCTAAATTAAAAAAACAGAGAGGTACTAAGTATGATGAGATAACTGGCGAGCCGTTAGGCAAAAATTCTGCATTTCATCATTTAAATGAGAAAGAACTTTTTACAGATCCGGTAGATGTTCTTGACGAAAACAGAGGTATTAATGTAAATCTTGATACGCATAAAAAAATTCATAAGCAGGGTATAGGAGCTGCTTTGGTACCTGGTGGAGTTTGCAACTTTAATAAAATGTTTTAGGCGCTCCCCACTAAGTGACAATCGCTGACACTCCCCTACAAACTTTGTTGTATTTTGGCAAAAATGGTTCTTGACTTGTTTGTAAGAATGTAGGATAATAATAGACAAGCAAAAAAAATTAGACTTTCGAGGAAGACAGCCGCAGAATCACTCTCGAGTTTCGGGGGGGGTGCTGCGGCTGTATAAGGGAGGGCAAAAAGAAGTAATGTACAGAAAAGAATCTGAAGGCTGGTTTAAACACACCGATTTTATCTTGCTTGACATGATCTGCCTGCAGATAGCGTTTTATCTCGCATATCTGATCAAGGGACTGGGTATAAATCCCTACAATGATCTTGTTTACCGCAATATGGCAATTGTGTTGGAGTTTGCTGATCTGGCAACGATGTTTATGCTTGATATGCTGCATCATGTAACACAGAGAGGACGCTACCGGGAACTGATAGCAACGGCTGGAAATGTTGCTGTTGTTGGTCTTTTGGGAATTGCGTACTTGTTTGTTATGCAGGAGGGCGCAGCTTACTCAAGAATGACATTTGGCATTACACTTGTATTATATTTTATATTATCCTACACTACAAGATTAGGCTGGAAACGCGTATTAGCAAGCGGCAAGTGGGATAGAAATCGCAGATCACTGCTGATTGTGACAACAAAGGCAGAGGCAAAAGAGGTCGTTGAGACAGTTAAGTTAAATAATTATGGAAAGTTCTTAATTAGCGGCTTAGTTATTGTTGATAAAGATATGGCTGGTCAGAGCATTGCCGGTGTGAATGTGATTGCAAACAGCAAAGACGCTCCGATGTATGTGTGCCAGCAGTGGATAGATGAGGTGCTTATCGTTGTTCCAGATGATAAGCCATATCCAGAGGAGCTTATTAAAAAGCTTGAAGAAACTGGCGTAACGATGCATCTTAGGCTGTCAAAGATCGCGGCAGTGGAGGATCGTCCTCAATTTGTGGAAAAGATTGGTTCCTACACAGTGCTTACAACCAGTTTAAACTATGCATCACCAAAACAGCTTTTATTTAAGCGTGTAATGGATATTGCAGGCGGACTTGTTGGATGTCTGCTTACAGTTATCATTTTCATATTTGTAGCTCCGGTTATTTATATCAGTTCCCCGGGACCGATATTCTTCTCTCAGGATCGTATCGGAAAGAATGGAAAGAAGTTTAAGATCTATAAGTTCCGCAGTATGTACATGGATGCAGAAGCAAGAAAAGCTGAGCTGATGAAGCAAAACCGTGTAGCAGATGGAAAGATGTTTAAGCTTGACTTTGATCCACGAGTTATAGGAAATAAGATCCTGCCGGATGGAACAAAGAAAACTGGCATTGGTAATTTCATTAGAGTAACGAGTCTGGATGAGTTTCCACAGTTCTTTAATGTACTTAAAGGTGATATGAGTCTTGTGGGAACACGACCACCGCTTCCGGGAGAGGTTTCTGAGTATGAGATTCATCACCGTGCAAGACTTGCAATCAAGCCAGGTATCACCGGCATGTGGCAGGTCAGCGGCAGAAGTGATATCACAGACTTTGAGGAAGTCGTAAGACTTGATACAAAGTATATAAAGGAATGGACCCCTGCACTTGATATCAAGATCTTGTTTAAGACAGTGAAGACTGTTCTTGGCAAGGAAGGATCAATGTAAGGGAAAATAAAAAGACTTGGTGAAAGGAAAATCGTCGCATTGCCGCGTTTTCCATAGCCAATGACAGAGTAGCGCTTCGACAGCCCACATGAATGAAGGTGGGATGGCGAAGCGCTAGGTTGTGAGAGGGGAAAGTACTGGGTTATAAAATATAAGTAAGGGGATTATATGAAAGATTTTTTAGAAATAGCGCCAGAATTTTTAGCTGCTCTTGGTGGAGGAAGCATAGTGATTGCAGCAATGATAAAGTATTCTGCTAATAACATTGCAACTGCGCTTCAAAAACGATATCAACTCGAGTTAGATGAAAGATTTGAGACATATAAATCACAATTGAATAAACAATTAGCAGAAGATAAATCTAGGATGGCAGGAAAGCGATATGTAAGTAAGGCGTACTTTGATAGAGAAATAGAAATTAATCAACAAGTTTCGAAAGCTATGTGTAATATGGTGAGGGACATATCTTTGATGATTCCTAGTGGCTGTAGTAGTACACCTATTGATAAGAATGAGGCATACAAAGAGAATCTTCAACTTTACCATGCAGCGAATAATTCAACAGGTGCATTGCAGAATGTTGTTGAGCAAAATGCACCATTTATAACGGAAGAAATTTATGAAATGGTTAATGAAATACGAAGATTATGTAAAATGCAATTGGAGGAATTTGTAGAATTGTTTGACAACACTGATCTGGGTGATCGGCATAAAAAAATTTCTCATGATGCATATGAACGTACAGAAGAGATAAATAAGATGTATAAAGAGTATGTAAAACTGGTTAGAGACTATTTGAAAACACTTGAAATTGCTTGAAAGTAATAAAGAAAAATAGAGATAGAGGAGTTTGAAGAATGAAGAAAGGTACTAAAGGAAAAGGGCAAGAGAAAATAGTATATAAGAGAACTGTAGATAAGGCTCAGATCCCGACATGCAATATTTTAGGCGTAAACATTGCGGCGATTAACATGGAATGGTTAGTGGAGTACCTTGATAAAAATCTTTCAGACATAAAGGGAGATTATATTTGTGTCTCTAATGTACATACAACAGTGACAAGCTATGAGGATGCATCATATTGTGCAGTCCAGAATGGCGGATTAATGGCAATTCCAGATGGCGGTCCTCTTTCTACTGTTGGACGTAGACGTGGCTGTAAAAACATGGCGCGAACTACTGGTCCAAGTTTAATGGGAGAAATTTTTAAAATTTCTGCAAAGAAAGGGTATCGTCATTATTTTTATGGAAGTAAGGAAGAAACTCTTGAACTGCTTGAGAAAAAACTGAAAGAACACTATCCAGGAATTGAAATTGCTGGAATGTATAGTCCACCGTTTAGACCTCTGACGGAAGAGGAAGATAAAGCAGTTATAGAAAGAATAAACGAAACCAAGCCGGACTTTGTCTGGGTCGGACTTGGAGCACCAAAACAGGAAAAGTGGATGGCAGCACATCAGGGAAAAATTGATGGACTGATGCTTGGTGTCGGAGCTGGATTTGACTATTATGCAGAGAATATTAAGCGTGCTCCGATGTGGATGCAGAAACATAACCTGGAATGGGTGTATCGCTTAGTACAAGATCCGAAGAGACTGTTTAAGAGATACTGGAGCACTAATACGAAGTTTATTTGGAGTGCAATGATAAAGGGGAAATAAGTGTGGAAGAAAAAAAACAAAATATTCTTATAGTTCATAATTATTACCAAATTCCAGGTGGAGAAGATACTGTTGTAGCAAATGAAAAGAAAATGTTAGAAGACCATGGACATAAAGTTATTCTTTACACAAGAAATAACTCAGAGCTAAAAGAAATGTCTAAGCTTCAGAAACTGAAACTTCCATTTACAACGATATTCAATCCTCGGACTTATAAAGATATTAAAAGAATAATAAGAAAAGAAAATATAGATGTTGTTCATGTACATAATACGCTAAATTTGGTTAGCCCAGCTGTGTATTATGCAGCATTAAGTTGCAAAGTACCAGTTGTCCAGACGGTACATAATTTTAGATTATTATGTCCAGGGGCAACTTTCTATAGAGATGGTCATATATGCGAGGATTGCGTACATCATGGTTTGAAGTGCGCGATAAAGCATAACTGCTATCGAGGAAGTAAGGCTCAGACACTGGTTTGCGTAGTAAATACATGGATTCATCGTATGACTGGAGTTTATGGTAAAATTAACTATATTTGTCTGACGGAGTTTAATAAGCAGAAGTTGTTGGAACTGAAGCAGATTAAAGAAGATAAAGTGTTTGTGAAGCCGAATTTTGTGGAAAGCAATGAGACGTTTATTCCGGAAGAGCAGAGAAAAGATCAATTTGTTTTTGCAGGACGACTTGACAAGTTAAAGGGAATCGATATTCTTCTAAAGGCATGGAAGCAGATGGGAGCGAAAGCACCTAAGTTGATAGTTTGCGGAACTGGCCCAATGGAGAAATGGTGCAAGGAGTTTGCTAAATCAAATAAATTAAATGTAGAGTTTAAAGGCTGTGTTCCGAATGCTGAGGTACTGAAAATTGTTGCAAGTAGCAAGGCACTTGTATTGCCGACACAGTGGTATGAGGGTTTTCCGATGAGTATTGTGGAAGCGTTTTCTGTTGGAACACCGGTGATTTGTTCTGATTTGGGGAATGCAGGAAGTATTGTGGAAGAAAAAATTACTGGATTTAAATTTCAATATAATGAATCGGATTCACTAAAATGTGTTATAAAGGAATTTGAATCATATGATATAAAATTGCTTCAGCAAAGTGCGTACGGAAAATATAGAAGATACTTTGATCAAAATAGAAATTATGAAATGTTTCAAACAATATATAGAGAGATTAAGAAAAATTTGTGATGAACTTTATATAAATGATTTCTATGAAAGTATTAAAAATAGTGAAGGAGTCTAAAATATAAACGATTTTTAAAATATAGCAAGAGAGGAAATGTTCTAATGATTAAGAAACAATCATTGAAAGAAAAAAAGGTATTGATATTTCATCCAACAATAGCACCATATAGAGTGGATTTTTTTAATGACTTATATACAAAGTTAAATGCTTCTATTTATTTATATTATGAAAATTTACTTGATCAGAATTTTGATTATGCAGAGATTAAAAAACAGTTTAAATTTTCACCAAAATATTTTAAAAGAAAATTTAAAATTGGAAAAAGAGTGTTCCCAATAGGGCATTTGGAAATTTTAAAAAAAGAAATGCCTGATATCGTAATTGTTGGTGAGTATGGTATAGGTTTTTGGATAACAGTTATTTTTCGATTGTTTTGCAAAAAAAAATATAAAATAATTTCTATATGTGATGATTCTTATGATTTGCTAGTGACTGAAAAAAATTTACATTCAAAAGCTAGAACATTAGGTTCAAAATATGTGGATGGTTTAATTCTTTGCAATGAACAGGTAGGAGAATATTATAGAAAAAGTTTGAATGTTAATAAGACTTTTATATTTCCTATTATTCATAAAGATGATAGTTATAGAGAAAACATTGACGTTATAAAGGAACTAGCCAACAAGATTATTGATAATGAGAAGTTGGTAAATAAGCGAATTTTTTTATTTGTAGGAAGAATTTCACCAGAAAAAAATATTGAATATTTAATAGAATCATTTGTTTTTTATCACCGGAATTTTCCAGAAAATAAATTATATTTAATAGGTGATAATATAGCGTCAAATAAGCTGTATTGTGATAAGATAAAAAATATTATTAGGAATAATAATGCGCAAGATTATATAGTTTTATTGGGTAGAAAAGAGGGAATAGAGTTAAAAACATGGTTTGTTTTAGGAAGAATGTTAATTCTTCCGAGCCGATATGAACGGTTTGGTGCAGTTGTAAATGAAGCTTTATTGTTAGGGGAAAAAGTTGCAGTATCTTCTAAAGCGGGAGCAGCGATGTTGGTTAATAAAAACAATGGTGTTGTACTAAATATTGATGAGAAGTATATTGACTTTTCAAAACTTTCAGAAAAAGTTGAACCTCTAAGGGAGTATATACAGAACATACCTAATAATATGCCATTTAAATATAATGAGCTAATGCAGAAATTAATTGACTGGATAAATATTTTTTGATAAATAGTTGGATAAGATAGTATGTGATTTTGAGTTATTATTTGGAATTCCCTGTATGCTATGACAGTGAAAGATAAATGTTTTTGCGATAAGTAGTATGGAATTATTACAGAAAATCTTCTATTTTATAAGTTATACTTCCAAAATAAAACAGCATTTTTTAGAAGTGTGTTTCTATAGAACATTTATCAAAAATAGTTATCTTGAAAATCAGCATTACAAAAATTAACTTTTTTCAGATATGGAGGTTGAGAGATAAATAAAATGAAAATAAAGGTATTAGGTCTTGCTACTTGTTTTAATAGAGTTAATAAGACAAAAGCATGTATAGAGTCATTGATTGCAGCTAATCCTGATATTCAATTTGAATTTATAATAGTGGATGACAATAGTAATGATGGTACGTCAGAAATCTTAAGTAGATATGATTCTGTAAATGTAATAAAGGGAACTGGAAATTTATTTTATTCAGGAGGAATGCGAATTGCAATAGATAGAGCAAAAACATCGGAATTTAATAAATTTGATTATGTCATGTTGTTTAACGATGATGTAAAGTTTTTTGATAAGAGTATTGAGAAACTTATTAATAGTAATATTAATGATTCTTGCATAATGGTTGGAGCGGTTTGCAGTTCGGAAGGGATAATGTCTTATAGTGGTTCTATACATACAAGTCGAGTAAAACCTAGCTATCGTAATGTAATGTCAACGAAGGAGAAAAAAGCATACTGCGATACGTTTTGTGCAAACTGTGTTTTGATTCCACGGAAAATTTTTTTGAACTTAGATAATGTTGATCCTGTATATCATCATGCTATGGGGGATTTTGATTATGGATGGGCTGCTAGTAGAAAAGGGTATAAAATATTAAGTTCTGATTTTTTTGTGGGTGAGTGTAATGATAATCCAGTTACTGGAACTTGGAGAGATGTTTCATTACCTATAACGGAACGAATTAGAAAAAAAGAGAGTGTCAAAGGGTTACCAAGAAAAGAATGGTTTTATTATTTGCATAAAAATCATGGATTATTTTGTGCAATTATTTATTCAATAACGCCATATATTAAAATATTACTTAGAAGGTGATCAACTATGAAAAAAATCAAACAATTCGTTAGAGACAACGAAGTTGTGATGCAAATATTGTCGTTTATTTTTAATATACCATTTATGGTGAAAATGTATATTAAAAATATTAGGAGAATACCAAATATAAGATGTTTAGGGACTTTTTTATGGAAAGTTAGTATTAATAATTTTGGAAAAAATAATATAATTGTTATTGAAAAAGCTTGCAGACTTAGAAATTGTATTATCAATGTTTATGGTGACAATAATACAATTATAATTGAGAATGATTGTGAATTAAAAGGATTAAATATTTGGTGCTCAGATGGATCGAAAATTTTTATAAAAAGAAATGTTCATATAGTGGATAGTACTCATATTGCAAGTACAGAAGGAAAGCAAATTGAAATTGGTGAGCGATGTCTGTTTGCGTCAAATACAGTAATTAGAAATGGAGATTCACATTCAATTTTAACTATGGATGGTACTCGTATTAATTACGCTAGAGATGTTGTTATAGGAAATCATGTATGGTTTGGACAGAATGTTACAGTTCTTAAAGGAACACAGATTGGAAAGGATTGTATTGTTGGTGCAAATTCAGTATTATCTGGAAAATGTTATTCAGATAATTTATTGATTGTTGGAAATCCTGGGAAGGTTGTAAAAGAAAATGTAACTTGGGATCCTAGAGTGAGTAGGTGATTTGATGAAAGTAAATTTAAAGTTGATATATCATTATATAATTATTTATCTTCTAATTATATCACAAGGTTCGGTATTGTATAACAATAATCAAGAAATATTTTTGGCTATTTATTTTATACTAGCATCATTGTTTGCTTTAAAAAAAAGAAGAAAAAAGATAGATAAAGAATTGGGTTTTATTTGTATATTAACAATTGGATTACTTGTAACAAGAATAGCTACATCAGGAGGCTTAAGTTTTGGATCTATTGGCAATATAGTAGCAACATTTTTGATAGCATATTTGGCAGTAAATTATGAAAAACAGTTGTTCGCTGAAAGATATGTAAAATTAGTTGTGTTTCTTTCTGGTATTAGTTTGGCTGTTTTTTTTATTCAAATAGTCGATATAAATTTTATAAAAAATTATCTTCCCGTTTCTAAGCAAATTAATGGAAATTGTTATGGGGGATATTTAGCAACAGTGGTTGAAAAACATGCACTTCGAAATGTAGGACTAGCTACTGAACCCGGACGATATCAAGTATATTTAATTCCAGCATTGGTGTTTACTTTATTTAAAACAGAGTGCATTCATTGCTCAGATAAAAGTATAATATGGTTTCGAATTATTTTGATTTTAACTATAATTTCAGCACAATCTACGACGGGATATATTGCATTACTATTAGTACTTGCAGGTTATTTGTTGGAGGGGCTATATTATAAAAAATCTAATCAGAGTAAGTTGAGAAAAAAAACAAATATGATCTTAATTTTGGCATGCATAGCACTTGCAATATATTTAATGTTTACAGGTTCGGAGAATTTTATTTATGAGAATTTTATTAATAAAATGTTTAATAAATCAGGAAGGTTTGATTTAAGTGATAATACTGGAAGTGTAAGAATTATTTCGCTTTTAACAGACCTATCAATTGCAATTAAGCATCCATTAGGTATGGGATTTGATGCATACCAATCATTATGGCTAGTAAGTAAGGTGAAATTTATAGGGGAACCTTCTTCTTGCGTAGGTTTGACTATTTCTTGTGCAGCATTGGGCTTTCCTATTACATTATTAATTATTTTATTTTACATCAAAGAATTAAATAAAAATTGGAAAAATATTATTCAGAAAGGGTTGCTGTTGCTACTATTGTTTAATACTGCATTGGCACAGCCAGTACTATATTATGCACCTATGTTAGTGATGTTTATGGTGAATAGTAACAATAGAGGTGAACCTTTAAAGTATAAAAATAAGTACGGTCTTGCTAATAAATAAAAATGAAGATGAAAATTTAATTAGTCAGCTTTATTTATTAATCCAATATTTATTGTTTTGAATAGCATATTTCTGCTTTTTTGTGAAGTAAAAGTTAAAAACTGAAAATTAAGAATTTAAGTACTGACATTACGGGAGAGGAAAATAGTGAATAAAAAAAATAATGCTATTAAAGCAGGGTTGGGATATACATTAGGTAACTATTTTATTCGGGGAATTGGTTTTATTACAATACCAATTTTTTCAAGGCTTTTATCTACCGAAGATTTTGGAATATATAATACATTTCTTTCATATGAGGCAATAGCATATATATTAATTGGGTTAGCTTTAAATGGAAGTATAAAAAATGCAAAGTATAAATTTAATAATGAAATAGATCAATATACATCATCAATCATGATTATGCCTGTTATTATATTATGCGTGTCGATTTTAATATGGTCTATTGCTGGAAAGTGGTTGTCAAATATATTGTCCATGGATAGTTTGTCCTTGTTAATGTTACTTTTTTATAGCTATTCATCTAGTTTACTAGTATTGTATCAAACGAGAATATCATTGGATTATGATTATGCTGAATATTTAAAAATTTCATTATTTAATGCAATATTTAGTGTAATATTGTCTATTGGATTGATTTTTCTACTGTTTGATACTAATAGATATTATGGAAGAATAATAGGTGCAACAGTAACATATGTTATTTTAGCAATATATGTTGTGATACGTTTATTTTCAAAAGCAAAGCCAAAAATAAAAAAAGAATATTGGACGTATGCATTAAAAATTAGTATTCCATTAATACCACATGGATTAGCGCAAATTTTATTATTATCATTTGATAGAATTATGATTAATTCTATTGTTGGAAGTGCTGAGGCTGGTATATATAGTTTTGCATATACTATATATTCACTAGTACAAATAACAGCGACATCACTTGATACTGTATATTCCACATGGGTTTTTCGAAAATGCCGTGAAGAGGGTGGAGAGAAAGAAATCCAGCGTATTGGAACAAGCTTTATGTTGTTGATAGGTGGAATTTGTACAGTGGTCATTCTTGTAGCGCCAGAATTAATTAAAATTTTAGGAGGAAATAAATATAGTCAAGCAATATATTGTGCCGTTCCAGTAATTTTTGCCGGATTTTTTGCAATGGCATATTGTATACCTGCGGTTATGGAGTATTATTATGAAAAAACAAAGTATATTTCAATGGGAACAATGGTTGCCGCAATTGTCAATATAGTTTTAAATTATATTTGTATTCCTAAATATGGATATGTAGCAGCAGCTTACACAACTTTAGTGAGTTATGTTATTTATTTTGCGATGCATATGTATATTTCAAAAAAATTGGCGAACTTTAGTATTATAAAGATAAAATATCTTGCAATTACAATGATAATATTGGTTATTGCCTTTTTTGTAGGATTACAATTTGTGAATGATTTATTTATTAGATATACGGTGGCATTTGCCCTAGTGGCATTTGGCTGTGTACTGTTGTATAATTTATATGGTAGCGATAATGTGAGAAAAACCATAAAAAAAATAATGAAAAGGAAAAAGCAAAATGATTGATATAGATAGCTATTTAATGGAAGAAGTAAGAAATGAATTTTTAGTGGATTCTAATAGAAAAAAATTATGGAAAATAGAATTGGATATATTTCAGGAATTTGATCGAATTTGCAAAAAATATTCTTTGAACTATTTTGTTTTAGGGGGAGCTCTAATAGGCGCAATTCGACATAAGGGTTTTATACCATGGGATGATGATTTGGATATTGGAATGATGCGTGAGGATATGATTCGATTTTTGAAAGTGGCTCCAAGAGAACTTGCTGGAAAATATTATATTCAAGATGGAATTAGTGATCCAGATTATTATGCCCCAATTGTTAGAATTAGAGATAATAATTCTACAGGTATTTGTAAAATTGATTTGAATAGAAAATCCAATAATGGAATATTTATAGAAATATACCCATTTGATCATGTGATTGATTCTAAGATTAAGTATAATGTTCAAAAATTTGAAATTAAATGTATACATCATATTCTGTATTTAGATTGCTATGGTGTCAAGAAAAATATTAAAAGTACAGTATCATGCAATCTGAGTAGTTTAATAGTATCGCTGATTGGGAAAAAAAGATTATTTGATAAGATGAATAAGATTGCAGCTAGATATAATACTATTCAAACAGAATATGTTGATGAAATTGTAACAGGATATAATTGTAGATATAAATATACTGACTTAGTTGAAACAATAGAGACTGATTTCGAATATACAAAAGTGAGGATACCTAAGGGGTATGATTCTTGCTTAAAAATTACATATGGCGATTATATGAAATTGCCGCCAGTTGATAAAAGAAATCATCATAGTGATGTGATTTATTATAATCCTGACTTGCCATATAGTGACAAAAAAGCTACTAAAATGGCAGAAAACTATTTTAAAAATATTTGATGCTTTGTTATATGTTGGCTAAAAAATAATAGTATTGAATATTTTTATAAAATAAGTGGGTATAAACGTAAAAAAGAAAGGAATATTTAATGAAAAATATAGCTTTAATTATTGCGGGTGGTGTTGGTGCGCGGATGGGGCAAGACATACCGAAACAGTTTATTAATGTGCATGATAAGCCAGTTATTGTTTATACACTTGAAGCATTTCAGAGGCATCCCCAAGTTGATGCAATAGAGGTCGTATGTTTGGATGGTTGGCATGATGTGTTAAAGGCATATGCAAAACAATTTGGAATCTCAAAACTTGAAAAAGTGGTTTCAGGTGGAAAAAATGGACAGGATTCTATTAGAAATGGGTTGTATGATATTGCAGAAAGATATTCAAGTGTAGATGATGTAGTATTGATACATGATGCAATCCGTCCTATGGTAAGTGCGGATGTGATTACAGATAATATTCGAGTGTGTAGACAGTATGGTAATGCAATTAGTGTTGTTCCGTGCACAGCAGCAATGTTAAAAACATATGATGCACTTTCTACTGTAGAACAAGTGCCACGCGATAATTTGAAAATAACACAGACACCTCAAGCTTTTTTTGTACAGGATATTTGTAAAGCTCATAGAGAGGCACTCGATAAAGGGATAACCAATTCAGTAGCTTCTTGTACAATGTATATTGAATTAGGAAAAAAATTATATATGTCACAGGGGTCTGAAAAAAATTTAAAATTAACAACATCTGAAGATATTGAAATTTTTAAAGCACTATTGATGGCAAAGAAAGATGAGTGGATGCATTAATGTATAAGAATAGTGTAAAGGAAATTGCAAAGAAGATAGAATTGAGAAGTTCATCAATATTAGTGACTGGGGCTACTGGACTGATAGGGTCTTGTGTAATAGATACTTTAATTTCTGCGAATGATAATTTAGAAGCAGAAATTAAGATATATGGACTTAGCAGAAGTAGAGAAAAAATTTTGAAAAGATTTGGAACTAAAGTGATTCCTGTAGTGCAGGATATTATGGATCCATTAGATGATGAATGCGAATTTGATTATATAATTCATGGAGCTAGTAATGCTGATCCTAGATCATACGCAATGCAACCAGTAGAAACCATACTTATTAATATCATAGGAACTAAGAATATTTTAGAGTATTGTTCAAAACATAAAAAAACAAAAGTGATTTTAACTTCAACTTTTGAAGTGTATGGAAATTTAGAAAATCAGGATATTTATACAGAAGGAAAGAGTGGGATTATTGATCAAACAATTCTTAGAAATGGATATCCAGAAAGTAAAAGATGTTGTGAACTTTTGTTGAGAAGTTATGTTGACGAGTATGAAGTAAATGCAGTTATTGCGAGACTTCCTAGCGTGTATGGACCAACAATGCTAGCGTCTGACAGCAAAGCACATGCTCAGTTTATAAGAAATGCTTTGAATGGGGAAAATATAATACTAAAAAGTAAAGGTGAACAGAAGCGAACGTACTGTTATGTTGTTGATGCTGTAAGTGCACTTTTTAAGATTTTATTCTATGGAAAAAATGGAGAGATATATAATATTTCAAATGAAAAATCAATTGCTTCCATTGCTGACGTAGCAAAGATTTGTGCAGAAATAGCAGGAACAGAGGTTGTTTACGATTTGCCAGATGCAGTAGAAGCAAAAGGATTTTCTAGATCACAGAACTGTATACTAGATAACAGTAAATTACGCGCTCTTGGTTGGATGGGAAATTATTCTCTCAAAGATGGACTTGAAGAAACAATAGCTTCGTTGCAGGAGGAATTAAGACCAAGTCACCAGGCACCGTTAACAAAATGTGAACAAATATTTGAATAATGCCGAATGATGGTAAACGCTCAATAGTGGGTATACCCACTTCAAATAGCCGCTCCTGAGAGCGGCT
>URKY01000047.1 GCA_900548465.1 uncultured Eubacterium sp. | reverse complement strand
TATATTTCAAAAATGGAGGATGGGTTATTGGTAGATTTTCAGGAACGGAGCCGTTAATAAGAATTTTTTGTGAGATGCCTGAAAAAGAAGATGCAATTAAAGTTTGTGACATTCTGAAAGAATTTCTTGGTCTGTAAAACAGTAAGGAGATTTTGAGCAATGGTCAAAGCAGGTAAAAAAGAAAAAATCGTAAAAACAATAAAGAACAGTGTTCAGGCTATAAAAATAAGCCAATTAAAAAAGTCCAATTTAACAAAAGGAATGGTTCGTGTAATATTGTTTTGCTGGTTTATTCCATGCCTGACTTTGTCTGTTGCTCTTTTTTATTCAACAAAAACCAAAACAAATCATCAGATTGCAGACACAGTTAATACATCCA
Source organism: uncultured Eubacterium sp. (assembly GCA_900548465.1). GTDB lineage: Bacteria > Bacillota > Clostridia > Lachnospirales > Lachnospiraceae > Eubacterium_G. The sequence goes on along the minus strand of URKY01000047.1, from coordinate 15,568 downwards.
TGAAAAATGCTGCCGAAATATGCAGAACAAACATATCGGTGGCAATTGAGGAATCCAAGAAACCTTCATATGATGGGATAATTAAAGACTGTTATAATGATTATCTGGAAGACAAGGATGATGAAAAAATGTATGATAGAATTTCTGCATATTTAAGCAAAACATATGCTTATAGCCCGGTTATTTCCAGTGCAATACTTTTATATAATATGAAAACTCCTTATCAATATTATACATATAGTAATAATGCAGACTCTACATATGCAAATATTAATGAGTTTAAGTCTAACGGATTACTGAAGGTTACAAGTGTTGCCAAATATCTGGGTACGGGAACTAAATTAGTAAATGTAGGTAATCATTTATATCTGGTCAGAAATATTGTAAACAGTGAATATAAAGCTATTGCTGTTCTTGTTATGGAAATAAATAAAAAATATATTTTTAACAGCATATATAATGTAGTTTGGAGTGAGGATACTCTGGCATATGTTGACGACAGTATCGTACATGAACCTTCCTGCGGAGAAAAAGATAAAGCGGAAATGTTAAGCTATGCAAAGAAAAATGTACTTAATAACAAGAGGATAGATGAATATTCACTTGAATACGCATGTAATAGAACAACAGGTCTTGCCAATGTGAGTATGGGTGTTAATGATCAGAAATTTTCATTTATAGTGCGTCTTGACAGACATGGAATGCTTAATCAGGACAATACGGTAATGTATGTGTGTATTATTATTGCCATACTTTTAATACCGTTATTATTTGCAATATTCTATTACTTTTACGGTAATATTCTTCATCCTATTTCTATGTTATTAGAAGCTTCGGAAAAAATTAAAAATGGTGAATATGGATGTGAAATTAAGGAAGCAGAATTAAATAATGAATTTGGAACATTAATTGATACTTTTAATCATATGTCTATAAGTCTGAAAGAATCTTTTGACAGAATATATGCTGAGGAGATTGCAGTCCGAGATGCAAAAATGAGTGCTTTACAATCTCAGATTAATCCGCATTTTTTGAATAATACATTAGAAATTATTAATTGGAAAGCAAGAATAAGTGGAAATAATGATGTTAGCGGAATGATTGAATCCTTAGGAATAATGATGGAAGCTACCATGAATAGAAATAATGAGGCTTTTATTACCATAAAGGAAGAATTGAAATATGTTGATGCTTATTTGTATATAATAGATCAAAGGTTTGGAAACAAATTTCATTTTGAAAAAGAAATAGATGAATCTCTTATGTCAGTTAAGATTCCACGATTAATTATTCAACCACTTGTAGAAAATATGGTTGAACACGGTGGAGATGTATATGGAAACAGAGATGGAAAACTTCAAATATACAAAAAAGATAACAGTATTCATATTGTAGTAAATAATAATGGTAACATTAATGAAAAAGACAAGGAAAACATAGATTATCTTTTAAGCAATGAAGACGTTGATGTGGACAATCATCATATTGGAATACGTAATGTAAACAGAAGACTTAAAATATTGTACGGTGAGGGAAGTGGTCTTACAATAGAAAATCCAAAGGACAATTTGACAGTAAGCAGAATTGTAATTGAACTTAATAACCTTCCAAACTAAAGAAATTATACAAAAATGATAAAAAAATAGAAAAAACACTATAAAAAATAGTAAAATTAACTGAATAAAACAATAAAAAATGAATTAATGCCAACGATTAACAAAAAACTGCCAATAAAATACATTCACTTATTGGCAGTTTTTGTATAAAATTATGAATATAAAAATTAATGCAGACAAAGTAATCAATAGACGATAATTGGATTACAATATTAAAAAGGTGTTTGCAAAGATAGGAGGATTTATTATGAGAAAGGCGATAGCTTTATTACTGGCCGGCACTATGGCATTAACATTAGCCGGTTGTGGAAGTAGTTCAGGTAGTAACGATTCAGGAAGTGAAAAGAAGGCACTTAAATTGAGAGTTACAACAACATTTGCAGGTGAAGATACAAACGCACAGAATTATAAAGATGCGGTTGCAGCCTGGGAAAAGAAAACAGGAAACAAGGTTGATGATTCATCAGCTACATCAAATGAAGAATTTAAGTCAAGAGTTATTACAGATTTTGAAACAGGTTCAGAACCTGATGTATTATTCTTCTTTAACGGTGTTGACTCAAACCAGTTTGTAGAGCAGGGTAAGGTAGTTTCTATTGATGAAATCAGAAAAGAATATCCTGAATATGCAACTAATATGCAGGATGACAGAATGGGAGCTTCTCCAACAGACAACAAAAATTATTCAGTTCCTGTAAATGGATACTGGGAAGGTATGTTTGTTAATAAAGAAGTATGTAAGAAAGCCGGAGTTGATGTACCTGACAAGAACACAACATGGGATGACTTCATGAAGATGTGTGAAAAGATTAAGAAAGCAGGATATACACCGATTGCAGTTTCATTACAGGAAATTCCACATTATTGGTTTGAATATTCAATTTATAACTTCGATTCACCGGCTACACATGCAACACTTCCAAAGAAGGTTGATGACGCTGCAGGAAAAGCATGGGTTAACGGCTTAGGTGATATCAAGACATTATATGAAAAAGGATATTTACCTGATAACACATTAACAGCAAAGGATGATGAAACATTCCAGTTATTTACAAACGACAAAGCAGCATTCCTTATCGACGGCTCATGGAAAGTCGGCGGTATTGAAAATGCAGTTGGAGAAGATAAAATTGGAAACTTTACAGTAACATATGTACCTGGCAAGGGTGATCGTAAAACAACAGATATCATTGGCGGTATTTCATCAGGTTATTATATTACAAAGAAAGCTTGGGATGATCCTGAAAAGCGTAAAGCTGCAGTTGATTTCGTTGAATACATGACAACAGATGAAATGGTAGCTAAATTCGCAGGAACAGGAGCAACAGCATTAAAGAAGGCTCCTGAAGCAGCATCAGATCTTTCAGCATTATCAAAAGATGCTCTTACATTTACAGCAGGCGTTACTGCAATCTCTAATGCAGTACAGGATGGATTGTCAGATGCAGCTAGAAAACCTATATTCGGTGAAATGGCTTCAATCGTTAAAGGTGATACAGCAATCAAAGACGCTGTAAAACAGGTTATTGAAAAAGCTAACGAATAGAAGTGAATAGTAAATAACATAATAGAAACTGCAACTCATAGATGTTTATATGAGTGATTCAAAGGAAACAAAAGGGGTTGTTGCTAAGCAACAATCCCTTATATTTTTAGAAAGGTAATATATAAATGGACGCAAGAATTTATAAAAACAAAAAAATTATTATATTTTTCCTTATTCCTGCATTTATATTTATGTTGGTATTCCTTTACTATCCGTTTGTGAGAAATATTATTAATAGTTTTCAGCATATTAAATATATGGGAACAGCATCAGGTGAATGGAATAATCCGGTATTTAAAAACTTTATAAATATATTTAAGGACCCTAAGATGTCACTGGCATTGAAAAATACAGGGATTATGATTGTTGCAACAATAGTTGGCGAAGTTGGTATTGCCCTTATATTAGCACTTTTAGTAAGCAATATAAAAAAAGGATCAGGATTTTTCAGAGTAGTATATTTCTTCCCGATTGTTGTATCGGCAACTGCACTTGGTTTATTATTTAACCTTATATTCTTATATGACAAAGGAATGATTAACCAGTTCCTGCAGTTTATAGGAGTGTTGGATGCTTCAAAAAATCAATTGATTGATTGGAAAGCTTCACACTCAATAATGACAATGTTAATTCCGGTAGTATGGCAATATGTAGGATTTTACTTTGTTATTTTGCTTACAGGATTAAGTGGTATTCCAATGGATTTATATGAAGCGGCTGCAATTGACGGGGCTTCTAAACTACAAAGAGTAAGGTATATTACCATTCCATTATTAAGAAACAGCATTTGTACATGTGTTGTATTAGCTGTAACAGGTGCACTTAAAGTATTCGACCTTCCTTGGACAATGTTCCCGGGAGGAATGGCAGATACCTGGTTAACCGGAACATATATGTATTCAAATGTTTATTCTGATGTAGATTATGCATCTGCAATTGGTGTCGTAATTGTTTTGATAGGTGTAGTGCTTTCATTTGTTGTTAACAGACTGTTTAAGACAAAAAGTGATTATGAAGCATAGGAGGTAGAAGAAATGGCAAAAAAAAGAAATCAAAAAATAAAAATTTCATCTATAGTAATCTATGTATTTTTAATAATCTGGGCACTTACTACAATTTTTCCGTTAGTATGGTCTGTTGTAAATTCATTTAAGGACAAGAGAGCAATATATTCAAACTCATTTTCCTTACCTATTGGCAGTTTGTTCTCATTAGATAACTATAAGAATATTTTTGAAAATTATAATATTTTAAGTGCATACAAAAACAGTTTTATTATATCCGGAACTGTTGCCATTGTTGTAATTCTTTTTTCAGGAATGGCTGCCTATGTACTTACAAGATACAAATTTAAAGGTAAAGCAATACTGATGGCATTATTGTATGCAGGAATGATGTTCCCAATTTATTCAACAATCATTCCGGTACTGAGAATGCTTACATCATGGGGAATTGCTAATACAAATAGTGTAGGACTAAATCTGATATCAGTTATACTACCTCAAATAGCGGGAAATATGTCCTTTGCCATAATTGTTCTGTCAAGTTATATAAAAGGACTTCCTGTGGAATTGGAAGAGGCGGCTTATATGGAAGGCTGTAACATTTTCCAGATTTATTTTAAGGTTATAATGCCTTTAAGCAAACCTTCCTTTGTAACAGTAGGTATATTCAGCTTCCTCTGGAGCTATAATGATTTGTTTACTCAGATGTTCTTCTTAAGAACAAAGGAAAATTGGGCAATTACAATTCTTTTAAATAACATTTCTGCAAAAGAAGGTGTTAACTATGGAGCGTTATTCTCATCAGTTACACTTATTGTAGTACCTGTTTTGATTGTATATATCTGCTTACAAAAATACATTATAAAAGGCATGACAGTAGGGGCAGTAAAAGGTTAAATTTATCCTTTTTTGTGGTATAATATATTGGCGAAGGAGAAATCAAAATGTACAAGGTAATTATTGTGGATGACGAGCCAATCATTGTTGAAGGGTTGCAAAAAGGAATAGAGTGGGAAAAATGGAACTGTGAAATAGTTGGAACCGGTAGCAGCGGTATGGAAGGTCTGGAACTGGTAAAAAAGCTTGAACCGGATATTTTGATATCTGACATATCTATGGCTAATATGGATGGGCTGGCTATGGTAGCAGCAATTAAATCAGAACATCCAAACGTTGAAGTTTGTCTTTTAACGGGATTTAGGAATTTTGAATATGCACAACAGGCAATTAAGCTCGGAGTTACAAGATTTTTGCTTAAGCCATCTAAAATAGACGAATTAGAAGAGGCAATTGATGCCATGATAAAAAATCTTCAGTCTAAAGGAAAGACCGGTGAAAGCGGTTTAGACAATATATGGGATTGCCAAAATTCAGATGAAAAATATCTTTATAATACTTTTATAAAAGAAAGACTGAATCAGCATGATGATGACAGCAAAATCCGTTTTAATGATGCTAATAGTTACATAATAAAAAAAGCAATTATATATATGTACAATAATTATGTGCAAAAATTAAGTTTATTGGATGTAGCAGATCATTGTTATATAAGTAGTTGGCATTTAAGTAAATTATTAAATCAATATACCGGTAAAGGTTTTTTTGAAATAGTTAATAGAATTCGTATAGACAAAGCTAAAGAGCTGTTAAAGGGAAGCACAGCAAAGATACAGGAGATTTCCGATATAGTAGGATTTCAGGATGTAACTCATTTTTCAAGAATTTTTAAGAATTATGAAGGAATTTCACCTAAGGATTACAGAAACAGTAAATAAAAAATTGCATTTTAAATTAGCATAAGATATACTGAAAATATGAAGAAAATAACATTAGGAATACTGGCTCATGTAGATAGTGGTAAAACAACTCTATCTGAGTCAGTATTGTATTTAACGGGAAAAATAAAAAAATTAGGTCGTGTGGACCATAAAGACGCATATTTAGACACTTTCAAAATGGAGCGTGACAGAGGAATTACCATTTTCTCAAAACAGGCTATTCTTGATTATAAGGATATGAGGATTAATCTTCTTGATACTCCGGGACATATAGATTTTTCGGCGGAGATGGAAAGGACTTTAGCCGTACTAGATTATGCTGTCTTAGTTATAAGTGCCAGTGAAGGTATTCAGGGACATACGGAAACATTATGGAAACTGCTTAACAGGTATAATATTCCAACTTTTATATTTGTAAATAAGATGGATATGCCAAATGTAAGCGGTGATTTTTTGTTACATGAACTTAAAGAAAAACTCTCAGATAAAATAGTTGGTTTTCCTGTAGGAGTGGGAACATTGGAAGATATTGCAATGTGTGATGAGGACGTTCTTGAAAATTATATGGAAACAGGAAAAATAGAAAAAGACACTATATCTGAACTTATTTATAACAGAATGCTTTTTCCATGCTTTTTTGGTTCGGCTCTTAAGCTGGATGGAGTGGAAGAATTAATAGAAGGATTATATGACTATACCTTTGAGCCGGTTTACAATGAAAATTTCGGTGCAAAGGTATATAAAATTTCAAAAGATAATAAAGGGAACCGTCTTACTCATATAAAAATAACAGGCGGTGAACTTCATGTAAAAGATATTATCAAAGCAAGCAGGGGAGCCAAAGACTGGGAAGAAAAAGTAAATGAAATAAGATTGTATTCTGGGGACAAATATGAATCTGTTTCTAAGGTTCAGGGTGGAGATGTATGCGTTATACCGGGATTAGATGAAACATATTCAGGTCAGGGACTGGGATTTGAAAATGAGTCAATTGAACCAAGTCTTGTTCCTGTTCTTGCATATAAAGTCATTATTCCAAAAGATATTAATGTAAATCTGGCTTATAAACAATTATTGGAATTAGAAGACGAAGATCCAACTTTAAAAATAACATGGAATGAAGAAAAAAAGGAAATAACTGCAAATGTTATGGGACCAATTCAGATTGAAGTATTAAAGCAGATTGTAAAGGAGCGTTTTAATATGGAGATTGAGTTTGGGGCCGCAAGTATTCTGTACAAGGAAACTATTCTTGATACAGTTGAAGGTGTGGGACATTTTGAACCGTTAAAGCATTATGCGGAAGTGCATCTAATGATGGAACCGGGAGAACCGGGAACCGGCTTACAGTTTAGAAGTAATGTAAGTGAAAATGAACTTAGCAGAAACTGGCAAAGGCTTATTCTCACACATCTTGAAGAAAAGGTTCACAAAGGGGTCCTTACCGGGGCACCGATAACTGATATTTGTATAACAGTTATTGGTGGAAAGGCTCATTTAAAACACACAGAGGGTGGAGATTTCAGGCAGGCTACTTATCGTGCAGTGCGTCAGGGATTAAAAAAAGCAGACTCTGCTTTGTTAGAACCTTATTATGACTTTATTCTAAAAGTTCCAAATGAAAATGTAGGTCGTGCAATGACGGATATTTGTGCAATGAGTGGAAGTGTAAACCAACCGGAAAACAGTCAGGAATTTTCTGTTCTTACAGGTTATGCACCGGTATCTACAATGTGGAATTATATAAACACCGTAAATGAATATACCCACGGAAAGGGCACTCTTACTTTGAAATTTAAGGGCTATGCACCCTGTCATAACAGCGAAGAGGTTATTGCAGAAAAAGGATATGACAGTGAACTTGATTTACGAAATCCTACAGGATCCGTTTTCTGTGCCCACGGAAGTGGATTCAATGTTCCGTGGAATGAAGTGGAAAACTACATGCACGTAAAAACCGAACTTAATCTAAATAATAGTCAGCCTCAGGAAGAGATTTCCATAAAATCTCCACAAAATATTCAGAAAAGCAAAAGTTATGATTCTTATGCAACAGATAAAGAACTGGAGGCAATTTTTGAAAAGACATTTGGAAAAGTTAAAAGAAAAAAATATCAGGAAACGAAAATTAGAAACTACAATAAATCAGGAACAAAGAAATATAAAGGAAAAGTTAATAATAATCTTCCTGAATGTATTCTTGTAGACGGCTATAATATTATTTTTGCCTGGGAAGAATTAAATAAGGTTGCCAAAGTAAATATTGACGGCGCAAGGGATAAACTACTTGATATAATGTCAAATTATCAGGGATACAAAGGAAACACGGTAATTGTAGTTTTTGATGCATACAACGTTAATCGTCACAAAGAAACTATATACAAACACAACAACATATATGTAGTCTTTACAAAAGAAGCCGAGACTGCAGATATGTATATAGCCAAAACAACTCATCAAATGGCAAATAAATACAAAGTCACCGTAGCTACATCAGATGCATTAGAACAGTTAATCATAATGGGACATGGTGCACTTCGTATGTCAGCAATGAACTTTAAAGAGGAAGTAGAAAATGTGGAGAAGGCAATATCCGCACATATAAACACTCCCCGTGACTCATTGGAAAATTATTTGATAAAATAATCATTTATAACGTATAAAGGGGAAGAGGGAGATTATAAAGTCCCGGCAAAGCGTGTCGAATTTCTATTTTTGCTGCGCCGCCTATTAACAATGGCTCTCGCAAACTCAGTCGCTTCGCGACTTCAAACAGTGCTCCGCCATTGTAGCTAGGCTTGCAAAAATAACGAAATTCTGACAATGCTCTGTCGGTACTTTATAATCTCCCTCTCCCCCAATATACCTATAAATGATATTTTTTTAACCAATATCCAATTTGTAGAACGTATGCCAGCATTTGTGGTCCGGCCATTAATTGTCCATACCATGGTTTTCCATAATCTTTAGAGCTGGAGATGAAGGTGGTTAACTTCTTGTAATCAATTATATCCTGAAGTCTACTGTTATCACTGTATTCCTCTAACAGCATATCAGATAAGAGATTTTCGTAATTAGGGTCGTATGTTTTAGGATAAGGACTCTTTTTTCTATACAATATTTCCGGTGGAAGATGAGTTTTGCCACATTCTACAAGAAGACTTTTAGTTTGATTATTATGACATTTATATTCCCACGGAACGTTAAATACATATTCAAGAATACGGTAATCAGCAAATGGAACACGGGCTTCAAGTCCTGAATACATGCTGCATCGATCCATTCGGTTAAGAAGAGTCATCATAAACCAACGGATATTAAGCCATGAAATTTTTCTCCTATAAACTTCTTTTTCATTTTCACCATCTAACAGAGGACATTGATTAATGCTTGTTTTATAAGCGTCATAATTGTATTCTTTAAGATTCAGTTCATTAATAAACTCATCCTTAAATACAGAACATCTGGCAGACATGTCATAGGACCATGGAAAATTATCTTTATATAATAAGTCTTTTCTATGAAACCAGGGATACCCTCCGAAAATTTCATCTGCACATTCCCCGGTTAAGGTTACTTTACAGCTTCTGGAAACGAGATTACAAAAATATAGCATAGAGGATTCCACATCAGCCATACATGGCATATCTCTGGCGTCAACTGCCTTAAATAAACAGTTAATCTGTTCAATATTGTCACACTCCAGATAAGTATGATTGCTTTTAATATGATTAGTCATAATATCTACGAAAGGTTTATCTCTTGTGGATTGAAAAGAATTAGATTTAAAATTTATATCATTGTCAACAAAATCAAAAGAAAAAGTATTTAATTTCTTTTCACCAAGATTTTCGCTGACAATTGCTGATACAAGACTTGAATCTAACCCACCTGATAGAAATGTACATATAGGTATATCAGATACCATTTGTCTTTTAATACTGTCATTTATAAGGTAATTACAGTGGGAGACGGTTTCCTCATAATTTTCAGTATGGAGACAGCTTTTTAAACTCCAGAAACAACAATCCTCCATAATGATGTTTTTAGTGTAATCAGTTTTTATGGAAAGAAAATGTCCTGGAAGAACTTCCTTTATTCCTTTAAAAACTCCATTGCCAAGAGTATGTGCAGGACCAAGAGCAATGATTTCACACCAACTGTTATTGTCAAGCTCAGGAGTAATACCGTATTCAAATATAGCCTTAATTTCCGATGCGAAAATAAACTGCTTTTCATCAGTGTAGTAGAACAGCGGCTTAACTCCCGCATGGTCTCTGGCAACAATTAATTTATTATTGTCATATATGGCAAATGCAAAAATACCATTAAAATCTTTAAAGATTTTTGTTCCAAAAACAAGGTAGCAGTAAAGAATTATTTCGGTATCGCTGGTTGTTCTTAAATCTATGTCATATGCCATAAGACGGCTTTTAAGTTCCTCTGCGTTATAGAGTTCCCCATTATACACAATAGTTGCAATGTCCCCGTTATATTTTCTGGTCATTGGCTGATGTCCGCCTTTAATGTCACGAATGGAAAGACGGGTGTGGCAAAAACCGGCAAATCCCCGCATAAATATATCATCATCATTAGGTCCGCGATGTTTAATAGAATTTTTCATGTTTATCAGTCGGTTTTTTAACAGATTAAATGAATAATCCTTAAATACATCATGTTTAGTTTGAAAAAAACCAGCAATACCGCACATAAATAACTCCTAAAATATCATTATAATATGGTAACATGTGGGCTTTTTATAACAGGCTGGATTTGTCTGCCTCCCAATGCTTTTTCAATTGTTTCTTCAATAAGGTCAACGTGTGCAATCATGGAATTTGGCTTGGTAATATAATTATCCTGACCAAATGGAACAAAGAATATATTCTTTGTATTAAGAAGTATTCCGATGTTTTTCAAATTCATCCCTAAAGCATCATTCGTGCTGAGAAAAATTACTAAAGGACGATTATTTCTAAGGTGAGCTTTGGCTGCCATTAAGACAGGGGTATCTGAGATACCGTTTGCAAGTTTTGACAATGTGTTTCCCGTACATGGAGCAATTATCAGAATATCAAGCATAGATTTAGGACCAATGGGTTCTGCATCAGGTATTGTAGTAATAGGTGGTTTGCCACTTATTTCTTCGGCAAGTTTAAGGAAATCCTTACTTTTTCCAAAACGGGAATCTGTAGTAGATGCGTTGTCGGAAAAAATGGTAAAGATATTAGCCCCTGTATCTGCAAGTCGTTTTAACTGTTCAAAAACTTTTTTGTAGGTACAGTATGAACCTGTGATTCCTACACCAATATTTTTATCTTTGAAATTGTGCACCATTTATCTCATTCCTTTCTAAATATGAAATTATGCTTTTCGCAATTAATTCCCCGGCAGATTTTGGTGACGTTGCACCGGGAAGTCCGGGGCATGTAATAAGAGATAAATTATATTTTTGCAGTAATTCTTTATCAAAAGCTCTATTTCCGGAAGCAATATCGAAGATAGAACAGGTACTTTTGATTTTTATGAAATGTTCCTGCTTTAAAACCGGATTTTCTACTGTATTTATAATAAAATCAAAATTATTAATATTATAAATAAGATTTTCATATACCTGTGTTTTATATCCGAAAGATTCTGCTTGGCTTAAGTGGGCGGGAGTGTGGTCATATATTGTAACTTCACATCCAAGAAGCTGAAGCCTTGAGGCAATATTAGTGCCACATTTTCCAAAACCGATAATCAGACAGCAGGAATTACAAATAGAATAATCAGTATTTTCAATTATTTTTGAAATTAAACCTTCAGCTGTAAGCATTGAATTATTCCATACGACATTTTCGTCAGCCAAAACATCCACAAATTTTACATTATTAATATCAATGACAGATTTTGGAATATTTCCACCAAAAACAATTTGCCCGGGCTTTAATAAACTACTGAAAGTTTTAATTGGATAACTGGAATAAAAGTCACAGTTTAAATATTCATTATTTTTTGAGAAAGGTGTTCCACATACTATATAATCATCGTTGTTAAAATCCATTGTGGTTTTAATATATGCATTTGCACCTGATTTCGTCAAAAAATCTTTTATATATTGTTGTCTTTTATCAACTGATAATATTGCAAATTTCTTCATAAACACCTCCATAATTTAGAGTATGCTGAAAAAAAAATACTGTACCGGATAATGGGTATTTTTATTTTCTTAATTAAATGGTATACTATCAGATAATTAGTCCAAAAGGATAATATATGAATATACATTGGAGGAAATATGAAAGAGAAAAGACTTAGCAAAAAATTAGGAATTGCAGCATTGATTGTTAATATATGTGCAGTTTTGGCAACGATTTTTGTGGAAATTGTTTTATATAATATAGTGTCATATAAAGATTATATTGTTTTAGAATATTTGCCTGTAAAATATATTATTTTTGCAGAAATCATTCTTGTTGTACTGGTAATTATTCCCTTTGTTATAAAATGGGGAAAGAAATCAGCCATTGCATCTATTGTTATGTCAGCAGTTTTGACAGTGGCATTAGTCGTTGTTGGTATTTTGGGAGTAGTTTATAACGGTGAAATTAAAGACAAAATCAGCACCACGGAGAAAACTCTCGACAAAATAGTTGAAAATTCGCAACTTGCAACAGATGAATATGGTGTTTACGTTTTGAAAGATGATGGGGCAGAAAAATTGTCAGATGTAGCGGATTATAACGTAGGATATTGTCTTAAATATGCATCAGATGACACAACAACAGTTGTTAATTCCATTGAGAGTGAATTAGGAAAAGTAATAAAAAAACAGAAGATAGATGATCCTTCTCATTTAGCAGATGCATTATTAAATGGACAGGTTAAGGCTATAATTCTTAATCAGTCATTGATTGACACCATTAAATCAGCCGGTGACGATGATAATAATGGAAAATTAGATGGAACATATGCGAAATTTGACTCAAAAATTAAATGTATCTATTCGATTACAGTAAAAAATGCTTTGGCAGCGATGTCAGACCCTGGAAATGTTACTAAGAGATGTTTTAATGTTTATATAAGTGGAATTGACACAGAAGGAGATGTGACAGTAAAGAGCAGAAGTGATGTTAATATAATTATGTCAGTTAACCCTCTTACCCATAGAATTATTTTGATATCCACACCAAGAGACTGCTATGTTCCTTTGTCTATTTCAAACGGCGTAAAGGATAAACTTACTCATGCAGGAATATATGGAATAGATGTTTCAATGAAAACGTTGGAAATGCTATATGACATCAAATTTGATTATTATGTAAGAATGAATTTTACGGGCTTTGTGGATATAATAGATGCCTTAGGCGGTGTTGATGTTCAGTCCGATTATGATTTCAGCACCCATGGACACAGTTATCATCAGGGACTGAATGAAAATCTTAGTGGAATTGAAGCACTGTGGTTTGCAAGGGAAAGACATGCTTTTGCAGATGGCGACCACCAGAGGGGAAGAGACCAGATGAAAGTAATAGAAGCTGTTATAAAAAAATGTCAGTCTACAGCTTTACTTAACAATTATGACAAGATTTTAAATGATGTAAGCAAAAGCTTCCAGACAAATATGAATAAGGACAGCATTAAGTCCCTTGTAAAATTTCAGTTAAATACTGCACCAAGCTGGAAAGTGACAACTTACAGCATTACAGGAAGAGGGGCATCAGAGTTTACTTATTCTGTACCAAGTAAGAGAGCGTATGTTATGTATCCTGACGAAAGCACAATTGATGCAGCAAAGAAAATGCTGTCACAAAATAAAAACAACAAAAAAGTAAAAGAAGTTACAGAAAAAGTTGAATAATATGGTACATTTCGTAAATAAAAAGTTTCAATAAAACATGTTAATGTAACATAATTGTAACATTCTCTTGACAAAGTGTAACAAAACGTGTAATATACTCATTGTCGTTCAAATTTTGCGACAAAAGGAGTGTATTTTATGAAAAAGACAAAACTTATTGCCGGCTCACTGATTTTATCAGTTACACTTTGTATTGCAGTTGCAGCAAGCTTATTAATTGTTGACAGATTTAGTGCAGGAAATGTTAACAAAGATGTAACAACAATTTCGAAGACGGCCAATAACGAAACAATTTTGAAATCTTCTAATGATTTTCAAAAATTGACAAAAAGTGCCAGTTTTATAAATACAAATGATGTTGTTTCAATAAAGACAGAGGAAAAGGAAAACACAGTTCTTATTGAAAAAAACAGGAAAGTTAAGAAAACAGCAGCTAAAAGCGCAAAGAAAAACAAAAAAGCTAATAAAACAAAATACAAAAAAATTGGAACTTTTAAAATTACAGGATATTGTGGTTGTTCAAGTTGTTGTGGAAAAACAACAGGTATAACAGCTTCAGGAACAAAAGCTACGGCAGGTAGAACTATTGCAGCGGACACATCAAAATTACCTTTTGGAACAAAGGTTGTAATTAACGGTCACACTTATACAGTGGAAGACAGAGGTGGTGCAATAAGAGGAAACAGAATCGATGTTTTCTTCAGTTCTCACGCAAAGGCACTTGAATGGGGAGTAAGATACTGTGATGTTTACACAGTAAGATAAGATACAATTGAATATTAATAAGACAGGTCGGGTACATAATTGCCTGACCTGTTTTATTTAAATGTTGAAATAGATATACATTTAGTGTATAATTCTTAGGATTGTGAAAATAGTAACACTGGAGGAAATTATGGGAATAGAGAACAATAATTCAAATAATGAGTTAGAAAAAACTGAATCAAAGAATTTTATTGAGCAGATAATCGATAAAGATTTAGAGGAAGGAAGATTTGATCATGTTCAGACCAGATTTCCGCCGGAACCAAACGGATATCTGCATATTGGACATGCTAAGTCTATACTTTTAAATTATGGTTTAGCTAAAGAATATAACGGAAAATTCAATATGCGTTTTGATGATACAAACCCTACAAAGGAAAAAGAGGAGTTTGTTAATTCTATTTTAGAAGATATCAAATGGCTTGGGGCTGATTGGGAAGACAGATTATTCTTTGCCTCAAACTATTTTGATCAGATGTATGAGGCTGCAGTTAAATTAATAAAAAAAGGTAAGGCTTATGTTTGTGATTTAAGTGCTGATGAAATTCGTGAATATAGAGGAACACTTAAAGAGCCTGGAAAGAACAGCCCTTACAGAGACAGAAGTGTAGAAGAAAATCTACAATTATTTGAAAACATGAAAAATGGTGTGTATAAGGATGGAGAAAAGGTTCTAAGAGCTAAGATAGATATGTCAAGTCCCAATATTAATATGAGAGATCCTATTATTTACAGGGTTGCTCATATGACACATCACAATACAGGAGATAAATGGTGCATCTATCCAATGTATGATTTTGCTCATCCTATTGAAGATGCTATTGAAGGTGTAACCCATTCAATCTGTACACTTGAATTTGAGGATCATAGACCTTTGTACGACTGGGTTGTAACGGAACTTGAATATCCGAATCCACCAAGACAGATTGAATTCGCAAAATTATATCTTACAAATGTTGTTACAGGTAAGAGATATATTAAGAAGCTTGTTGAAGATGGAATTGTTGACGGCTGGG
>URKY01000046.1 GCA_900548465.1 uncultured Eubacterium sp. | reverse complement strand
CAATCCTTAATAGCTTCTTCAAATGTATAATGAAACTTATACCCCGAATCAGCCAATTTCTTTCCGCATATATTAGTAGAAATCATTAACTTCTTCACACGAGCAGGACAAATACCTAAAGCTTTTCCCCCTAACGAACCGACAATCCTTGCAACTGTCATTAGAAGACTTCCCGGCACCTCGACAACAGTACGT
Organism: uncultured Eubacterium sp.; assembly: GCA_900548465.1. Classification (GTDB taxonomy): domain Bacteria; phylum Bacillota; class Clostridia; order Lachnospirales; family Lachnospiraceae; genus Eubacterium_G. The sequence continues at coordinate 17,457 of URKY01000046.1, read as the reverse complement.
TGTAGTCCCGTAGCCTTTTTCATCGTTTCTACTATTTGCTCGATAGTAAAAGCTGGTTCATATGTACAGTTATATAACTCTACTCCTTCATTATGATTCTCTAAACGATAAAGCATAAAGCGAACCAGTTCTTTCACATAAATGCAAGCTTTAATCGTATCTTTACGGCCCGGATAGAAGAACTTACCACCACGAATCCCCCAATACAAACGGGTAAAGTTACCATTTTCCCCTTTACCGAATACCACACCCGGACGAACAATAGTAAGTTGTCGTTCGTTCGACTTTTTTGCCTGCCAAATCGTATGTATTTTTTCAGCCACTAACTTAGAAATTCCATAAGGCGTGTTCGGTGTGGGAAGCGTCTCTTCTGTTTTCAAATCTTCAGCTGCGCCATAAGGGGCTATGGAACTAGTAAAAACGATTTTCTTTATCCCGAACTTCTCGGCAAAAGCACATACATTCTCTGCACCACGAATATTCGTCTCAAAATAAGCCTGGTCCGGATGTCCCGGGGTACGATGAACGGCTGCAAAGTTAAAGATGACGTCTTCGGAAGTAACGGGTATATCAATATTTATTTCAGAACGAACATCACAATTGATATATGTAGATTTACCTTCATGATTATTCTCCACAATATCCAGATTGTATATTTTTGTACCCGGATATAAATTATCAATTAGAGCAATAAGGTGCGTACCGATAAAACCGGAACCGCCAAATATAAAATAACTCATTTCACCAGATGATTAAATTCATTATATTTTAACTCTACAAACTCCTTTATTTCCTTCTTAAAACGTTCTTCCGAAAAAGTCTCCGCATGGTTACGTATTATTTTAGGATCAAACGATGTTTCTAGTTTTTCAAATCTTTCTACTGCACCAATAATCGATTCTACAGTTTGTTCATAAAAGAAAAGACCTGTTACTCCTTCTTTTACTGTTTCCAAAGAACCTCCCCTGCCATAAGCAATAACAGGAGTCCCACATGATTGCGCTTCGATCGGAATCATACCAAAATCCTCATCTGCTGCAAAAACAAAGGCTTTAGCTTTCTGCATCTTTTCTTTTAGTACGGCAAATGACTGATATCCCATAACAGTTACATTATGCCCGGCAATCTTACGTATCTTTTCCAAATTAGGACCTCCACCAATCACAACCAGCTTTTTATTAGGCATACGACTGAAAGCTTCGACAATAAGATCTATTTTCTTATATCCCACCAAACGACTACTAGTTAAATAGAAATCTTCTTTCTCTACGCACAAATCAAAGTTAGAAATATCAATATTAGGGTGAATTGTTACAGCATCCCGCCTATATGTCTCCTGAATTCGACGTCCCACATAATCTGAATTACTTATAAAATAGTCAACCCGGAAGCTGGATATCAAATCCCATTTACGAATACGGTGAAGCATATATTTAGCCAGATATCCTTTCAAGCCTTTTGTCAACCCCGATTCTTCCAAATATTCATGATACATATCCCATACATAACGAATAGGAGAATGACAATAACAAATATGCAGTTGATCCGCTTTGGTTAGAACTCCTTTGGCAACAGCATGAGAAGATGATATAATCACATCATATCCCCGTAAATCAAACTGTTCTATTGCAAACGGAAATATAGGCAAATACATCCTATGCTTCTTTACCCCTAAAGGCAACTTCTGAATGAATGATGTATGGACTTTATTCCAGTCAATCCCTAATTCATCACAAACTTGTTTTTTAGCAACTAAGGTGTAAATATCTGCGTCAGGAAATACATCCGCAATAGCTTTGACTACTTTATCTGAACCGCCAACGGTTACTAACCATTCTTGAATGATGGCAATCTTCATCTTATTTCAATTTTAAACAATAACTTACTGATTTAAAACCTGTACATACGTATCTACAATAGAAGATATCATCTTTTCCATCGTAAAAGTTTTAAGATAAAGTTCACGAGAATTTATCGAATATCGATTCAACAAATCAGCATTTATCGATAATTTTTTTATTGCATCTACAGCTTCTTGTTCTGTTTTAAACACAAGCCCATTATAATCGTGAAGTACAACTTCATTATTACCAACCACATCTGTAGCGACTATTGGAAGCCCTACTGATGCAGCTTCAATTAGGGCATATGGTAAACCTTCAAAACGAGAAGTGGATAGATACAAATCAGCGTTCTTAAGATAAGACATGGGGTATTCTGTGAATCCAATAAAATTTATATTAACATGCTCTTCTACACTTTTTTGTTTTAATCGCACAAAGTCTTCTCCATCTCCCACCCACACAAATTCTATTTCATGATTATTTCTTAATGCTTTTGCTATTCTATATGCCATATCCATATTTTTTGCAAAATCAAAGCGAGATAATGAAATTATTACAAGTTTATTATCATATCTATTAAATTTAAGTCCCTCATCAGCAATAGCATTATATATTATAACTGATTTATCTGTAAACAAAAAACGCATCGATTTCCCAAGTTCAAACTCGCCATTTGACACTAAAATAAATTTATTTGTAAGATATCTTAAACTACGTCCTATTATTTTATGTATACAGGATATAAAATATGAAGAATAATTATTCGTAATCCCATGAAAAGTATGAACAACTTTAATCTGCGGCACAATTATTTTCAAAATTCGGGAATATAAACCTGCACCATTTCCATGAGAATGAAGTATACTAATATTGTTTTCAATAATAAAGCGTCTTAATAAGAATAAGTATTTAATACTGAACTTCCTATATGGAATATTTATACATTTCTTTATTTTAGGATGCTCCTGCCACAAATTGCCATATGGCTTACCCTGAGGGAAAGCTACATAAATATTGAAATCAGAAGGTAACTCTTCAATCAATTGATGAACATGACGCGGACCTCCTCCAAAATCTGCTCTAACTGTTATCAATAATATATTCATTACTCTAAATTCATTTGATTGTTTTTATTATTCTGTTTTTCACTAGCCATAATTCCCAAAACAATTAATACTTGACAATACAATAAATCCGAAGTTATTGCAGACCCAGAAATTAAACTACCTATCAAAAGTCCTAAAAAGTAAGTTGTAGAAATTAAACTCCATGGTCTAAAAACATTTGTACAAAGTTTAAATATCTCTTTCCAAAAAAGAATTGAATAAATGCTAGCAAACACTCCTCCATACCATAAAAATTGTACAAAATAATTCTCTGGCAATAATATAAAAGGATATTTTACTTTTAATGCTATCGACCGTACAATATCTTCATAAAAAGAATAATTGTATCCATATCCAGTCAAAATAAAGAAAGGATTATCTATCAAAGAAGAAAAAAATAATTTCCAAGCGCCAATTCTAAGTTCAATATTTCCTTCATTTCCTGTTGTACTTATAGCCTCTTGAGTATATAATATTTTATTTACTAAAGGAATATATTCACCATAAATACTCACCACACTAATTAAAATAATTAGAATTACAATATACCCTACAAAATATTTCTTTTTTCTTATTGTCTTAATTACTAGACCACATATTACACACATGAAACAAACTAAAGCTTCTCTACTAACAGAAGACATCAAATTTATAACAGTAAACATCAGTGTAGTAAGAAGCATTGATAATTTAATTTTTTTGGAGAAGAACAATACTAAAGCAAATGTAAATATAAGACATGAATAATCTCCAAAGACACCGTGGGCTGATAAACCTGACGAAACAAGAGACATTGATTTCAAATCAAAACATTTATTACTCAAACCTGAATTGAAACCATTGCCACTCCAAATAGAAACCGATTCTGACAGCTGAAACAAAAATAAACATAGACTTAAAAAAGAGCATAAAAAATATGAGTAAAGAATCTTACACAAAATTCTAGGGTTACATTTATATTCAACATAAGCCAAATATCCAAGAGGAATATAAATTATTCCTTTAATAACTTTCAGTAATGACGATATTTCAATAACATAAATAAAAGAATAAATAGTTGAGACTAACACTATTCCCCACATAGCCAAAACTATTCTCTGAAATTTAAGTCTAATAAAAGGAAACAATAAAGGAAAAAATACCAATAAAAATATTTCAACTAAATATAAATTAATTTCCCCCAGTTTTAACTTAGGCATGAAAGGAGTAAATATGGCCAAATAAAGAATTAATTTGCCTATGTCCAAATTAAAGTTGTTCTTCATACTGCTTTTCTATTGCAGAAGCAATAATTGCACTTCCATGTTCCCAACCTTTTTCCGTTTCCGCATAATCTTCCCGCAAATACCTCTCCATTTGTTTTATTATATACGGTTTTTTATACAGAAGCAAAATTGAATCAACAAGCTGTTTTACGCTTCGCGGCTCTATTAGAATTCCAGAATACTCATCAACAACTTCAGAAAGTCCTCCTACATTAGTCGCAATTACAGGTTTGCAATATGCAAAAGCAGTCATAATCACTCCACTTTGTGTAGCATCGACATACGGACAAACGACTATATCTGTATTAAATACATAATCAGCAATTTCCTCATTAGTAAGAAATTTGTGTATAAACTTAAAATTGCTATACTTAAGATAAGGATCTATATCGAAATATAACTCGCCTGATCCAGCTATTGTTAACTCTATATCTTGATAGCCTTGTTTTACTATTTCTTCAAATGCGGAACAAAGATATTCTATACCTTTATATTGAGAAATTATCCCCCAAAATAAAATCTTGAACTTTCCATCTTTTTTCTTATTACACGGTCTATAAACTTTCATAAATTCAAATGTACTCAAATTGGAACAAAATACATCTTGAGGAGATAGTTTATAATTTCTAATAAAAGCTTCATATTGCTTCGTATTAAAAATAACTTTATTACGAATCAGTTTAAAAGCAAGATAACGAAACAATATAAGCCACTTTTTTTTATATCCAGAATGAGGAAAAGGATCATGAACTAATAATACTATTTTATGATAGTAAAACAAAAACAACAATACAGTATAGGGAGCCGTTGTATCAGTTAATATAACACTAGGTGATATTTTTCTCACAACTCTTACCACATCATAAGCTTTCTTTATTGCGTTAAAAAATTTTTTATTAGTCAAAGAATAAATCAAGTAGGTTTTTTGAAGATTAAAAAATGAAGAGAACTTTGTCATTTCTTCATAATCTATAGCCCTATTGATTCCTCGTCTAATATTCTTTATACCAAATTTATTAGGAATATCCTGTCGACAATCAGTGACATAATACAAATCATAAGTTGTATTTAAACGCTTCACAATACTTAGATTTGGTTCCAATAATGCCATTTCAGAAACAAAAGCCACTTTTTTCATTCATCTATATATTTTAATGAATAAACATAAAAACAAATATCATTGAATTGGTTTGAACATCTTTTTATACCTACTCTTTTTTATTAAGTTTGCAATTGATGTTGGTAATACATACAGCATCACTCGTTTCAACAAACTAAGAATATAGAAAACAATACAGCTTAAAAGCCAAAAAATATTAGATGCTTTACCTTCTATTTTTCCCCTCTCATATTTCAATAAGGAAGTATTAACAGATGAAAGACCTGCTTCTGCTTCATAATTTGAAACTATTAAATCAATATATTCAAATTTACCACCAATTTTATAAATTTGATAGAAAAACTTGTAGTCAGCACACACCTTATAACATGTATCGAAACCATAAGTTTTCATTAACCTAGTCCGCGAAAAAGAGGCTTGATGTCCAAATGGCATATAATCTTTATCTGTTACTTTCTTTCCCTCTCTAATATATTGCCCAATTGAGAAAGACAAACATGTGTCACCGTATATTATATCAGAAGATAAAGATACCTTAGAAAAGACTTCTTGGATAACAGTTGACGAATAAAATGTATCTCCAGCATTCATAAAGTTTATCCACTCACCGTTAGCTTTCTGTATTCCTTTATTCATAGCATCGTAAATACCTTTGTCCGGCTCACTCGTCCAATATGCTAACCTATGAGCATACCTTTTTATAATATCAACAGTTCCATCCTTACTACCACCATCAATAACAATATATTCTACTTTATCATAGGTCTGATTTAAAACAGACAACATCGTTTCCTCAATACATTCAACTGCATTATAACATATTGTAACTACCGAAATAATTGGTGTATCCATATTCTAAAAAATTACATATAAAGCACTAACTAATTATACAGGCAAAGATTCATTTAAAATCCCTTGATATCTCATTCTTTAGCTAAACACAATGTTTTGTTTATGTTCCCTCTTAATAAATTTACCTTACTTTGTAAATAGACAACAAGTTATATATTAGCTTCAAATAGCAACTTTTATAGAATAAAAAAAGAAAAACAAAAACACCTACACATGCTGCAGTAAACACTCTCATATATATAGAATTATCTCTTAAAAAATAGTTAACAATCAACATAAAAAATAGCATTATAACACAACGTATATATACAGGCAATATGTCTTTAAACTGTTCTTTTAATGGATAATTTATAGGTTGTCCACAAAAATAAAGATTTAAAAACAATAATGATATAGAATAAAAAGCATTACCGCATACAAAAATTATAATATCAAAATGAACAGTAATACATAAAATCACAATCATTAAAAAACGTCTTGCTATTTCCAAAAGCAATAAAGTTTTGCTTCTATCTTTAACAAGTAATATATTTTGATTTATAGAATGTAATGGATATAAACTTCCATTAATACAAAGAATGAAAAAAAAAGTCCCTGCAACTCTCCAAATTTTATCCCCCATCACAATCTCGAAAAGATCTAAAGAGATACCCATAAAAAAAAACTGTATTGAAGCGACAAAAAATACAGTTATCATTATAATCTTACGATACGCTTCCTTCACATCTGCATTAGCATTATTTATTTTAGACAAAATAGGATATGTCACACGTTGAATTACTTCCGTAGAACTCCCTGACAAAGACATACGTATTCTATCAGCTTGGCTATAATAACCTAAATCCATTGTTGAATAAACTCGACCTATTATAAGTGAATAAATATTATTAAATATATTACCTATAAATCCTACAAACAAGAGATTAATCGCAAAATGAATATATTTCCTAATACTTACTAAAGAGAATGAGAATATTGGATGCCATTTAGACAATATCCAAAGAAAAATAGATCTAAAACCATATAAAAAAATATTTTGAAAAACCAATGCCCAAACATTCCGATATAACACTGCTAAAATAATTGCCAAAACACAGGATAAAATAGAAGCACATAAAGATACAACAAATATTTTCTTAAAATCTAAATTACGAACAAGTACGGCATTCTGTACAACTGCAAAAGCATTCAAAGGAATCACTAAAAAAGTAACTCTAGCAATATTTTTCAAAGAAGATTCTTTATAGAAATCGGCAATAAATCCAGAACTAACGAATAACAAAAAATAAACAATTAAAGATAAAAATACATTTAAATAAAAAACAGAAGAATACTCCAAATCAGAAACTTCTTTTTCTCGTACCAAAGCTTGACCAAATCCTGAATCCACAATCGTATTCCCAATAACTGTGAAAACAATCAATAATCCTACCAAACCAAAATCAGAAGGAGTCAAAAATCGAGCCACAATAAAAGTACATATTATTTGAATACCCATAACAGAAAATCGTTCCAAAGCTCCAAATATAGTACCACGGACAGTATTTTCTTTTAAATCATTCTTCTCCCTCATTTTCTCTGTTTATTCTTCATTTTTTGTTCACATTCTGCTTCTAAAGCTTCTTCATAAGCATGAGTCATAGTTAAACCTGTATCTACAACTTTTGCAGGATTTCCAGCAATCAATAGATTCTCACCTTTTCTCGTAAAAGATCCAAAGACTTTGCTCCATGAAGAAATTACACTACCATTTGGTATTTTAGTCCCTTTACCAATATTAACATGATTACCAATAAACACTTTATCACCTATAAAGACCTTTTTCTTTTTAGGGTAAATCTCGCCACTAGACACATCGATCAAGAAATGAAAATCTGTATCGAAAATTTCACAATCCCAAGAACAACCTGAATTAAAACCTATTTCTATAAATTCCTCACTGGCGACAATAGACCGCGCCCCAATTGTATTATTTCCTTTAAACGTGATATTAGCATCCTCAAATATCCATAATTTAGCACCTGGGTGTATTTTAGCATATCCTTGAAATTCCAAATTTCCCCAATTAGATATATATGTTTTATCTGAATTACTCTCAATATCATCTATTTTAAGGACTCCAAATGAAAGCATAAAAGGATGTATTTCACTCGCACTCAAAATAATACTACCAGTCCCTCTAAACCTTACATTCCATCCAACAGCTAAAGGCAATTTAAAAGCTTGCTTAAATGAAAAGAAATAAAAGTTATAATATAAAGTCTTTAAAAGGTTCACACGCTGAAAATAGAAAAAAACGATTCGTATCCCTTTTAATGTATTGAATAACCAAGGACATTTTTTAACTAATTCTTTACTCTGCTTTTTTATATCATTTTTCATTCTATCTAATTTTACTATTTATATTCTGAATTCTGATACGGTCGTAATAAAAATATTCCTTATGGCCTGGATAAACCACAAATTTTCCTTTACTCAATACTTGGTTTATTCTCTTTAATGAAACATTATAATCCTCTAAACTACCTCCTTTCAGTTTTAATACCACTTTCTCGTCTGGTATCAACATATCCCCTGAGAAAAAAGAATTTTCTACAAAAAAACACATAGAACCTAATGAATGCCCAGGAGTCAGAAGAAAATAAAAATCGAGCCCTATTAATTGAAATGAAATATCTTTCTTTATCACAATATCAGCAGCAGAAACAGTGAACCCGACGCCATTATCAGCAACAAAACGCGAAAGATTCCAACGTTCATCCTGTATATTCTTACTACAAGCTTCAGAAGCTATAATTTTCACGTTCGGATATACCATTTGTAAATAACTACAACCTTCAATATGGTCATAATGTTCATGCGTAAGTAATATGTATCTAGGATTCAATTTATTTCTCTCAATATAATCTTCTAATTCAATAGGGTATCTAGTTCCTGGATCTACAATTATACAATCTTTTTCTCGACTAACTATATAGCAATTAGAAGGCACCGGTTGATTAATAATAATGGCAACATTCTTCATCGCAATGTAACCCCACCATCTATAATCAAACTGATGCCAGTTATCCAACAAGAAGCATCTGACAAAAGAAAAACTATTCCATTTGCTATATCTTCAGGCTTCCCTAAACGTCCCAATGGATAAGATTTTGCATTGGCTTCCAATTCTTCTTCACTTAAACCATAAGCTTTTACCATTTCTGTATTAACCATCCCTGGTTGAATCGAATTCACTCTTATTTTCATTGAAGATAACTCCAAAGCAAGAACTCTTGTCAATGAATTAATTGCCCCTTTTGACGCTGCGTATAGCGCATTTGATATAGTTGCATATGTAGATGAAATTGATGATAAAAACACAATGGAACTTCCTTTTGCTAATTTCTTCTTTTTTAAAAGATGCTTTATCAATAATGCAGGAGAAAAGCAATTTACTTTAAACATATTATCCATTTTTACTTCATCAACAAATTTTATTAGGTACTTATTATTAATTCCAGCCGAATTAACAACACCATCTACTATAGGTAACGATTCAACAAGAGATTCTACACTATCGTAGTCTGCAAAATCTACGATTTTACAAATGTGATTACTTCCTTCAAGCATACTCCTCACTTGATTAAGCCTTTCTTCATCACGCGCAACTAATATAACAGTTGCTCCCATTTTAGCACATAACACAGCAGTCGCCCTCCCAATACCCGATGATGCTCCAGTTATTAATATTGTTTTTCCTGATAATGTAAAAAGTGAATCCATAATTATTATAATGTTAATAGTTCAGGAACTACAATTCTATTAGTAGTTATATGTGCTGTACCAAGAGATAAGCCCACTCCAAATCCAGTCAATAAAATATCTAAATCTCTACTCTCTAATTCTTCTCTTAAATTAGTAACCATTAGTAAAGGAATACTTGCTCCACTAGTATTACCATATTCCTGTATATTATATGGAGTTTTTTCGGCTGATATTTTTAACTTCTTTCGTATTTTCTCACATATAAATTTATTAGCCTGATGTAACAATAAATAATCAGAAGTTTCTGGAGTTATTTCAAAATGCTCAAATAAAGCTTTGAATGCTTTAGGAACATATGAAATAGCGAATGAAAAAACCTCAAGTCCATTCATATGCAAATGCAAATTACTCCTTCTTATACCATCTTCATATTCTCTCATTTTAAAAGATTCTGGTGTTACCGGATTTCTGTACCCACCATCTGGTACAATTAAAAATTCTTTACCAGCCCCTTGTGTCATTAGATTAAATTGCAATTTATCTGGATTCTGAGTATTATGTTCCAAACAGATAGCACTTCCAGCATCACCCGCTATTAGATAATAACTTTTATCTTCCTCACTTGCATAATATGATTGAGTGTTGCCAACCAACAATAAACCTTTTTTAATATTTCCGATTGACAACATATTAGATATTAATGATAACCCATAAACAAACCCAGAACAGCCTAAATTAACATCGAAAGCCATACAGGAAGTAGATAGACCCAATCTATCTTGTATGATACACGCAGTGGCTGGCATTTTATAATCCGGAGTTTGACAAACAAATATCAATACTTCAATTTCTTTTTTATCCCAGCCTAATGTATCTATTAACTTTTCCGCTGACCGTACACAAAGATCAGAAGTACATACACTTCCATCATGTTTAACCCAATGTTTCCTTTCAACACCAGTAATTTCTATATACTTCAAGATCTCATCCTTTGATAATAAGGATAGCTCTTTATTCTCTGAAATATTAGATGGTACACAAGCTGAAATACCTGCTATTCTAACGTTATTTATATCTAAAAATGCCATATATTAATTGCTCTATTGTATATTTATTGTTAATTAGTAACACTCAATTCATAATGTATCACTTAGATTTAACCAAATTATACAACTCTTCAATTGTTAATACAGACCTTAAATCCGCACCTGTTATTTGTTTATCAAATTCCTCATCAATCATTGAAATAATTGAAAGTCCTGAGAGGGAACTCCATTCATCTAACTGACGATATTTTGTATCAGCAGTAAAATCAGACATAGGAGTCTCATCAAATTCTTCAGCAAATTTTTTAATAAATTCATTTAATGTCATAATCACTATTTTTTAAGTTTATAAAATATTTAAATATTCAGTAGCAACTTTAATAGAAGCAACCTTTAAATCTGGACACATACGTCTTACTATTTTCTGCAAAGTGTCATCTGGCCCTCCTTCATAAAATTCGGTTATCCCATCTTTTTCCATATTTCGCACCATCTCTGTCCAGCGAACTGGATGAGTAATATGTTTTATTAAATTATTCTTAATTTCTTCAGGATCAGTATGAGGTAAAGCATCAACACATTGGTATATCGGAATACATGGCTCATGAAAAGTAGTACTTTTTATAATTTCTCCTAATTCCCTCCCTGCTTCTTCCATATAAGGTGAATGAAAACTACCACCTATAAGTAAAGGAACAGCCTTTTTTGCACCTTCCTTTTGAAATGCTTTACAAGCCAATCGAATTCCTTTTTTTGAACCAGTTATAACAACCTGCCCAGGACCATTATAATTGGCAAAATATATTAATTCACCCGTTTCATCTCCAATCTCTTTTATACGTTTTTCTACATATGCATCACTTAAACCAATTACGGCCCCCATACCCGTATTAAACTTTTCACATACTTTTTGCGCAATAGTGGCTCTCTTTAGTACAAGGTTCAAACCATCCTCAAAACTAATAGTACCATTTAAGACTAAAGCCGCAAACTCTCCCAATGAATGTCCGGCTACTACATCCGGTCTAAAAGTCTTTTGGATAGATGCAACAATCACTTCATAAAGGAATACAGCAGGCTGAGTATTCTCAGTCCGCATGAGTTCTACTTCAGTACCATAGAACATAACATCAGAAATACGACGTTTGAAATAGTCATTAGCTTGTTCAAACAAGTCTCTGGCTTCAGAAAATCCATCATAAAGTTCCTTACCCATTCCTTGATATTGACAACCTTGACCGGGAAATATAAAAGCTTTCAAAATACAAATAATTCAAAATATTATCTAATATTCACCAATTACACGAAACACATAATAAACAAAAAAAATATCGACATTGATGAATCCTAATCTATTTCATTGATCAAATATACCCACAACATAACTTAGTAGTAATTATAAGTACCCATAATTATAAAATAAAAATACTCCTTTTGCCTCAATAACGATAAATAATTTTTATTCTAATACGCATTCTTCTCCCCCACAATCACATTCGCCACAGTCTTATAAATGATATATATATCAAGCAGCATTGTCCAATGCTCCATATACCAGATATCAGCCTTTACACGTTCCTCCATCTGTGAAAGTTCCCTCGTTTCACCACGGAAACCATGCGTTTGAGCCCAACCGGTCACTCCAGGTTTTATAAAGTGCCGCACCATATACTTATCAATCAAACGGGCATAAGTCTCCGTATGAGCCAACATGTGAGGACGGGGACCTACTATCGACATATCACCCTTAAAGACATTGATAAACTGGGGAAGTTCGTCTATATTAGAACGACGAAGAAAGTCTCCAAATCTTGTTTTACGAGGATCATCAGCCGTAGCCTGTTTACTGTCAGCTTCATCATTCACTTTCATGGAACGGAATTTGTAACACACAAAATCCACACCATTCAAACCCGTACGCATTTGTTTAAAGAACACAGGACCGGGAGAGGTCAACTTTATGATACTTCCAACTATGAGATAAACAAAAGGAAAAATAGTAACTAGAAAAAGGCCGGAGAAAACAATATCAAATATCCGCTTCAATATACGATTCTCCATCTTACCCAAAGGCTCATAACGCAGATTCAAAATAGGCATATTGCCAACCATACTGTGCCAGATACGACGAGGAAAACCTTTACAGACATTAGGAACACCATGAAAATAAAGCAAATGGTTTTCACAATGATTCATGATAGAAAAATTATAACGTCCCTCCTCCATCGACAGAGAACAAAAAACATGCTTGATTCCCGGGTGTGCGGACATAAAATCTGAAAAACCGTCAGGATTACCCAAATAAGAACATTGCGAAGAAAGGGCTTCGTTCGGTTTAATATCAAAATAACCCACGACCTCATATAGAGAAGACGCCAGAGAACTTTCCATCTCCTCATACAACACCTGCATATTATTACCTCCACCTATAAAAACGGCATAACGTCTATGTTTGCCCTTAGCACAATAGACTATCAGGAAATGACGGATAATAATGCGATAAATACTTAAGATGACAAAGAGGAAAGAGAAATAAGCGACAAAAAAAAGAGGAGAATAAATAGAGATTCCACTAAAAGTCATGATACATGCCCAAAAGATGGAAAAAGCTATAATATTCTTCAACACGCGCAATACTAGTTGGTCAGGGCGAATTCCCCGACTATCCCAAACCCTCCCACGAGAACCGGAACAGGCCAGATAACAGAGACTTAACGAAGTCATCATCCAGGAGACTCTACAAGAAAAAGGTAAAGAAACAAAAGCTTCCTCCCAAAAGAAAAGGAGAGAGAACAATACCAGATTCAGAATGATCAGATCTCCCAGAACTGCTATAAATTCTATAAATTTATTAATTTGACTGGTGGTTGATACCATATCACATTAAAGATTAATTTTAGGCACATACTTCTTTGAACTTATTCAGAAAATCTTTTCCGAATAAATTCCAAAAGATAACTATACAAACTGATAGGAAAATAAAAGCTAAAACATATACCTTTCTACTGGTTCCCGAAGGATATAATGGTACAACTGCAGGCTCTACCACAGCAAAAACAGGTTTTTCTTCCTGAACTTTAGCTCTGGCAACCTGAAGCTGACTGGCAACCTGACTGTATACCTGGTAAGCCAAACTCATGTCATTCTGCAAACGTTCCTGTTCGGTACGAACACTCTGCAAAATGATATTGTCATGGGAGTCCATATAGTCGGCGTATTTCTTCTGAGCGACATAATATTCTTGTTGACGTTCTTTAAACAATTTCTCCAGATAGAGACAATCCTCTTTAGATTTGGAAGTACGATAATCTATGATGTATTCCTGCAATTTCTTAACCACGGAATCGGCTACGACTGCAGCAACTTTAGAATCCTGAAAAGTTGCAGTAACGGAAGTCATTGAAGTTTTCTTATCCACAGAAGCGACAATCTTTTTCTTTAGTGATTCAATCTTCTGAGATTCCTTTTTGGATAATTCAATGGTACCTTGACTCGCTTTATCCAAAAAAATAGATTCATCCTCATCTTCGATAAACAAAGACTTTACTCCGCCAATTACCATACCAGGAAACCCGATTACATAACTCCACCAGGGAGAAGATTCTTCATCTAAATAAGAACTTAAAGAGATTTTCTCACTCCCTGATACAGGTACTTTCATATTAGAAAGTTCCAACAAGAAGGGAGTAGAAGAGACGATATCTGCAGATAAGGAAGCATTCAAGGCATCGGTTCCATCTCCCATAGAAACTCCACTTCCTAAAAAAGAAGCAGCCAAACCGGATAAACCACCACCTTTGTTATTACCCATTTCCGGAGAAAGAGTAACTTCAACCGTGTACTGCTTAGGGATACTTATCGCAACAATAATACCAATTATCAGTCCAATACCGGCAGCTTTATAGATCTTCTTACGAATACCTATTACCTTACGAAGAAGATCCATCAAATCAATTTCGATCTCCTCATCATTGTGATTATTATGCAACTGTTTTGTTTCCTTTTCAGACGTTTGTTCCATCAAAGTAGACATAAATAAAGGTATTCGTTATTTCTTGATTAAATTAGCAATAGAGGCAATCATCATACCCAACGAACTGAAAGAAGTAGCATAACCCAAAATGTTACCAATATTGGTATTCTTCTTAGCTTTACTAGGCACAATTATCTCACAACCCGGTTCAATCTGTTTCTTACCACTACCCTTCACTTTAGTTACCTGGCCATTCATGTATACGATAAATTTCTTACTCTTCTTTGCATTTTCAGAATAACCACCAGCCTGATTCAGGTAATAATCTATATTCTCACCCTTTATATAAGAAACTGTATTTGGAACCATCACAGCACCATTGATCGTGACCGTATTATTGTTCTTCGGAATGGAAATCACGTCACCCTCACGCAAGACAATATCCGCTGTACTGCCAGGATTCGCTAATGCTTTCTCCAAGTCAATACCAACACTAAAAGTATCTTCTACACGGACCCCCAAAGAATCCATCATAGCCTCACCCAACTGTCGACTCATCAAACGGATCACATCTCCCATACGTTTCTTCTCACCTGCAGTAGCGACACGAGTCAACTTGGCACCACGTAAGTAAGCATAATTCGTAGCACCTCCAGCTTTATTGATCAAATCTGAAAGGCGTTCTTCACGGCTGGTCATGGCGTATGAGCCTCCGAACAGGATTTCACCTTCAACAACTACATTCTGCTGAGCCTGATAACCCGGACTACGACGTACATAGACCTCATCATAAGGTTGAAGTACGAAACCCGGTGTGCCGTCGACGACAAAGCCTTCTTTCAGGGAGAATGTATATATCTGACCAATAGTATCGTTATCTACTGTACTACGGGGATTCTTGATTCTACGGGATACATCCACACGAACTACAGAAGCGGCTTCACGCAAGCCTCCGGCCTGAATGATCAAGTCTTCAAGAGTCATGTTGTCAGCATAAGGATAGGAATCCGGTTTGGCTACTTCACCATGGATTACAACATCACCTCTATCTTCCAAATCATGGATGCTCGGAATATAAAGAATGTCGTTTTTCACCAGGATGATATTTTGAGAAGTGCCATCCATGATGGCTTTAATGTCAACAGGGATAACTTCAGTAGTAAGATCCTCACGCTGACGATAAAGGACAGCACGGTTCAAGAAAGCATCACCCGTCAAGCCTTGGGCTTCGTTCACCAGTTCACGGACGGTATTCAGTTTACCGTTTAGCTGGTAGATACCGGGACGGTAAACGGCACCACGGATTTCAAGCTTATTAGTGAAGCGGTTAAGGATAGCCTCGGCAGTCACAACATCACCATTCCGCATTTTATAGACACTATAATCAAGGTCCTTGACTGTGTTTACTTCATACTCCTGTCCGTTTTGGCGTACGATACGCAAAGAACGGGTGTAAGCGTCAGCATCAAACCCACCGGCATAACTGATTAGAGTAGATAAGTTTTCGTCCTTTTTCATTTCGAAACGCATGGGGCGTTTCACTTTTCCGTCGATCTTAACCAAGATATCATAAGCAGGAACAATCACAACATCGCCTTCTTGCAGACGAATGTCATCCTGAATGTTTCCTTTCATGATAAATTGGTAGACGTCAATTGTGGCGATGTTTTTGCCGTTACGTACCAGCTGGACATTACGAAGGCTACCTATGTCACTCACACCTCCTGCACGGTAAAGTGCATGGAAGACAGTAGAAAAGGAAGAAAGAGAGTAAGTGCCCGGCTGGACTACTTCACCCATCACATTGATCTGGATAGTACGGATGCTCCCCAAAGTCAGACGGATGTCAGAAGTGGGATCATTCGTATTATTAAGACCATTATATATCTTGTTTAATGTTTTCTTGAGATAGTCATTGGCTTCAGAAATAGTCAGACCATTCAGGTTAACGGGACCTATTTTCTGAATGTTGATCGTGCCATCAGGAGAAATCTGTTGGCGGATAGTGTTCTGACTGGCTCCCCAGATATCGATAATCACTTCATCACCGGGACCGAGACGGTAATTTAAAGGGGTGGCGATGTTGACACTGGGTTCAAAAGTCAGGTTACGGGTATTAAAAATGTTACGGCCGAAAACCTGATTACTACGTGCAAGATCTTGAGTGCTCGGATGGTCTTCCAGCATATCGGAAGTGTTCTCCTTCATTTCTTCACGAAGGCGTGATTCATTGACATCCGTACCGGTAGCGTTGGAAGCATTGACATTATTCTGCTGCTCATAAAGCTGCTTCACACGCATAGCCTGTTCTTTGGTCACGCCCTTACGGGCAAGTTCGGAGGCTAATTGTTTTTGTTCTTTCCCTTGTCTAATCCCCTCTTTGACATATTCCAATACTTGAGAATCGCTCATATTTTGAGCCATTAAAGGAGAAAAAACTCCTAACAGTAGAATGAATAGAAATACGTTAAAGTTTTTTTGTGTCGTCATTACTAATCTTTGTG
>URKY01000045.1 GCA_900548465.1 uncultured Eubacterium sp. | reverse complement strand
AACATAGAAAGATAGCCTTCGAATCAGATAATCAGGATGTGGCTGTTGTATCCAACAAGGGAGTTATTACAGCTAAGAAGAAAGGCAAATGTTCAGTTTATGTTTATGCACAGAATGGTGTATATAAGCAAGTGAAGGTTACAGTTAAATAAAGATATATAACATTAGAAGAAATTGCAGAGGTAATATCGAAGGTGTCTTTGAAAAATCTGGATGATACAAAGCGAATCTTGAGACAGGCATAACTTCCAATTTGCAGATTTAAAAACGATGCTGTAGGTAGCCTCCAGTTAGATGTTAACAAAATAAAATAATAAGCAACGGCAAAATATATCTACATTATTTGCGACGAAATGTGGATATATTTTGCCGTTTGGTTTATAATAAAAATAACCATTATTTGATTTTGAGGTAATAAGTAATGAAATATTTAACAGTAAAACAAGTTGCAGAAAAATGGAATATATCCGAAAGAAGTGTAAGGAATTATTGCAAAAATGGAAGGATTATGGGAGCTGTAATAAAAGGAAAACATTGGATAATACCGGATGATGTTGAAAAACCGAAAAGAAAAATCAGAGCCGGTAAATTGCCAAATACAATTTTAGAAAGGCTAAAACTAGAGAAAGAATCTAAAATGCCGGGAGGCATTTACCATAAAATACAGATTGAATTAACCTATAATTCAAATCATATTGAAGGAAGTAGGTTGACTCATGATCAGACAAGGCATATTTATGAAACAAATACAATTGGAGTAAAGGATAGTGTAATAAATGTTGATGACATAGTCGAGACAGCAAATCATTTTAGATGTATTGATTATATTATCGATATGGTTAATTATCCAATAAGTGAGTCAATGATTAAACAGTTACATTCTTTACTAAAAGCCGGAACTTCGGATAGCAGAAAAGCATGGTTTGCCGTAGGTGATTATAAAAAACTGGAGAATGAAGTTGGTGGAATTAAAACAACAAAACCAAAGGATGTTGAGAAAGAAATGCGTAATTTATTAAAAAAATATAATCGCAAAAAAAGTAAAAGTTTTGAAGAGATAATAGAGTTCCATTATATGTTTGAAAGGATACACCCTTTTCAAGATGGGAATGGTAGAGTCGGAAGACTGATTATGTTTAAAGAATGTTTGAAAAATAACATAGTACCTTTTATAATTGATGAAAGCCTAAAAGAATTCTATTATAGAGGATTAAAGGAATGGAAGAATGAAAGAGGACATTTACTAGACACATGTTTGACCGCACAAGATAGATTTAAATTAATAATGGATTATTTTGGATTGAATTATAAATAGTAGGTGTATGATATAAGGCAAAAAGTGGAACTGTTTGAATCTTTCTAGTTGCAAATTCATATCCTGTTTAAATATGTTTTACCCATTTTTAAGGACCTTCCAGTAAAAAGAAGGTTTTTATTTCTACGAATATGAAAATAATTTAAGGGTTGTTATTTTTTTCTAAGCTTGTTTGATTTAGAACCATTACACTATTCTAAAGCATACAGAAAAAAATGATTTTGTCCTTTCCCCTACATTTTCTCAACCTATCCATATACATCCCCCTAAAAAAATGATAAAATTGTGATATAAACATTGATCGGATTTTATATTAACGACACAGTAAATATGGAAAAATTAAGTCCTTAAATCAAAGTGTGCGAAAATATTGTGATTATAGGCTTTTTGCTCTGAAATTACTTAAGTTAATAAACAAAAATTACGGGAAAATTGAATAAGGAATTAGGCAGGTGGTAGTTTGAAAAAGATTTTAATTATTTTACTTACGCTTTTATGCATTGCACCGGAAAAGAATGTTGCCTATGCCAAAGGTAATGAAAAACTGACAGCGTCATCAGCTACAACAAAAGACGATAGAGCAGCTGTAGATGTGGAATTAAAGGAGAACGATGGAATCTGGGCGTTGAAGTTTAAGATTGGATATGATCATTCGGCATTAAAATTGGAATCGGTGAAGAACGGTGGCTTGTTTTCAGATGGTGATGTGACGATGCCTGACAAATTGGACAAAGAAGAGTTTGTTTTTATGGCAAGTTCAAACAGTCTTAAGAACATTGAGGGGGATGGTACCGTTGCAACCTTTGACTTTAAGGCTGTAGATTATGCATCAGAAGAAAAATATCCCATTAAACTTACCTTAATCCAGGCAATAGATGTGGACGGAAATGTTATTGAAATGGATACGGCAGATGGTGCGGTTACAGTTTCTTATGATGTAAAAAAGGACGATATTGTTTTTGACAAGGCAAAGAACGAAGGAATTAAGATGCCGTTACAGTCTCAGAAAAAAGTCAATAAAGTAAAAATAAATGGAAAGAAAATCAAAAAGGACAGTTATACTGTTGATTCGGATAGTAATGTAGTTATTTCTCCGGATTATTTAAACACTTTAAAGGACGGAAAATATAGTGTAAAAGTAGAAACGAAAAAGAAAAATTATACAGAAGATTTTTTTGTGAAAAAGGATTTAGAAAAAGAGGTAAAGGAAAAAAGTAAAGAAGCAAAAAAAAGTAAAGAAGCAAAAAAAAGTAAAGCGACAAAAGAAACAAATACAGTAGTAGACAGTTGGACAGGACAAAAATCCATTATTGCAATTGTCATACCGGTTATAGCATTAATTATCATTGCAGGGGTTGTCTATGTATTAAAGAAAAAGGAGAGTGAATAAATGAAAAAGAGAGTGTTAGCCCTATTTCTGGCAATTGCGATTATTTTTTCTCAGATGTCTGTGCAGACATCCGCAAAAACCAGTGGAAATGTGTATGGTGATGTAAACGGCGATGAAGTTATCGATTTACGAGATTTACTTACACTTAAGAAATATATTTCAGAAGATGAACCAAAAGATTTTGTGTTTGTCAATGCAGACTTAAACGCAGATCAAAAGGTGGATTTAAAAGATTACCTTATTCTAAAGAAATATTTTGCAGAATGGGATGTGCATTTAGGAGCAAAGCTGTTAACGGTGTCTTTTTATGACGGAGACAGATTAATAGATGCTTTGCCGGCAGAAAAAGGATATCCTCTAGGAGAACTGCCTTCAAAGGATAAATCCAAGAAAGACAACGCAATCCTTGAAGGATATTATACAGACAAGGAATGTACAAGCGAATTTTATTCAGATGATGAAGTTACGGACAATATAAATGTATATGCCAAGTACAGAGAAATGGGCGGTAAGGAAGAATTAAACATTACTTCATTTGCTCAGATGGATCAGAATCCTGACATAGCATTTAATATCAAAAAAGTATCAGGAGAAATCGCACCTGAAGAGGCAGCAACACTTACTGTTAAGGACGGCTCTGATAATGTAGAAATAAAGGTTGAGGACACCGACGGAGATGGTGTATATACAGTCAGTGCACCAAAAGGTTTTAATGAGGGATGTTCTTATGAATTAACTCTTGCTGACGGCTGGGTATTCGACGGAAAAGAAGAAACAATACGTACAGCTTCATTTTCAATTGCAATGCAGAAAGTTGAAAATCTGGAAATGAATGATGACATCAAATATATTAAAGACACGGATGATATAACATATTCTGTTGATGGTAAAGAATATGACGTATTAACATCAGATCAGGTTAATGCAAATGGTGGTTCTTTTGAATATGATAATGCTTCAAAACTTAAGAAAGAAGATATTATCTGTCTTTATGTTGGCGTTAAACCTACTGACAGAGACGCAGACAAAGGCTCTGAATTAGTGGACCCGGCGGTATATGTTAAGGTTGCATCTGTTGATGAAAACAAGGTTACTTTCACATCCCTTGATGAAAATGATCAGGCCAAGTTATATAACATGCCTGACAACTTCCCATTAACGGTTGAAAGTCTGCCAACAGAAGAAATAGGAACAATTAGTCTTGATGCGTTGGACTTAGATATGTATGCCAATATGATGGGAGATGATAAGGGTACATATGAAAACGCTGTTAAGTCGATTGAATCAGGTGACTTTATTACATTGTATACTTCGACTGATGACATTAAGTCAGGTAAAGATGTTTACTACGGAGAAGTAACCGGCTATGACAAAGAAACTAAGGAGATTACATACAAGAAAACTACAAAAACAGCAATAGAAGAGAGCATGGATCTCTATTCCAAAATTTCACTCTCAGGAAGTGACATTGTAAGTGATGACGAAAAAGAAAAATTGGAGGACATTTTACAAACACAGATTGAAAACAGTGATTTTGGAGAAGAAGCAGCAAATACCCTGCGTGACGTGGTAATGGAAACAGATGAGTTTCAAGAAAATACAAAAAATAAAAAAGTTGTTGTAAAAGATAATAAAGGCAACAGACTTTCAGGCAAACAACTTAGAAAAATAAATGCAGCGAAAAGTTTTGAATTATCAGATAAAGTTAAAGTTGACGTTGGAATAATCACTAAAGGAAAACAACTTCACTATAACAATGGTATTCAGCTTAATGTTGGCATTGAGGCAGAGTTTGAGGCAGAGGTCGATGACGGTACCGTAAATATTGAACTTTCAGCTAATTTTGTAGAAGAATGTGAATTGGTACCTAGAGTAAAGGGAAGTATTGTTACAAAAGAGATTCTCTTTATTCCGATACCTGTTGGAGTCAGTGTAAATACAACTATTGATGTAAAGAATTTTACGGCATTTTCCTTTAATGCAAACATTTATACAGTAGCGGAAGAAGAACAGTCAGTCTGGGAAAAATTCAAGTCTATTGCAGATAATCCGACAGAGGCATTGGGACTTTCTAATTTACCTTCAGGGCTTAAGTCTGGTTTAAGTTCTGTTAAGGATGTAATGGACAAGATTGAAGAAGTTCAGACAAAAATAGATCAGGCAAATGATACGACAGAACATATAAAGGGATATAAAGAAGACCTGGATGCTCTCTGGCAGGTTATGGAAATGAATGGCACGGACAAAGAACAGTGGGATGAAATGTGCAAGGCGCTTGGAAAATCCAATGTGGCAAGTGATGTTTTAGATCTTATGGACTTAAGCGAAGAGTCGGAACTTGGTACGGAATTTCTTGATGGAATGCAGGCACTGATGGATAAATATTCGGAAACTTTACAGAAAGAAACTGACTGGGTAACACTTCTTAATCAGGAAATATGTTCAACAGAAGTTTGTTATTTTGGTGTTGTTATCGGCACAGAGGTCAACTTCCTTATAAGAGCGGATATGAATATAGCAATCGGCTCAAATCTTGAATATGAAGTAGGAAAGAGATATAGTTTCTGGTTTAAGGTAGGTTTATTTAAACCTTCAGCAGGCTCTTCATCAATGGATTTATTAGATGAAAAGTTTGATTTCCAGTTCTATGTAATGGGAAAATTAGGATTAAAGTCGGGAATTAGAGCTAAGTTCTATGCAGGTATCGGCAGTGGCAAATTTGCATCTGTTGGTATAGCAGCAGAACTTGGACCATATGTTAAACTTTATGGATTCTTTATATATGAATATTCAAAGTATCGTCCGGTAAATTCTCAAAATACAGTAAGCAAGGAACGAATGGCAGGTGCGTTGTATCTGGAATTTGGACTTTATTTTATGATGAGTTTTGAGGCAAACGCCATTGGAAACCTGTTTGAATACAGTAATGATTTTGTGGATAAGGAATATCCATTGCTGACGGCAGGTCGAAATGTATTTTATTACAATACGGCTTATGAGCCAAGTGAAGACGAAGTAATTGTAGTAAGAGATGAGGACGGCGACCGATCCAACGGCATTACAATGGATGTGCCAAAGGATGTGCTGGCATTGTCATATGTGGAACTTAATACAGGTGTTCAGGGCGTAGAATCCCTTCACCCATCTAATTACAATATTAGATTTACAAACAGAAACTTTAGTGTTGATTATAAAACAGGCAAGATTAATGTAAATGTTCCTGAAAACACACGTTATATAGCTGGAGAAATGACAATTACTTATTTACATAGCAAGGTAGCATTTAGCCAGTATGACATGACAGTAACAGTTCCTGTTATTTGGACAAATCTTACAACGGAGGAACTTAAAGAATACTATACAGCGTCAGTTCGTGTAGGTAATGACGATGACGGTTATAAAACTGTATGGACTAAGAAAGTTTTAAAGAATGAGGAGTTTGATTTACCAACTGAAGAAGAATTAAGAGAAATACTTAATTGGAATGATTATAAGTATACCTTAACAAAAGGTTATAACGGTCAAAAGACAGAAAATGTAACTCTTGTAGATAACACTTCTTATGATTATTACGTGGATTACAAGACTTACTCAATTACAGTAAATGGTATAGAAAATGCCAATGGAACAAAACGAAGCAAGACATTTAATGCAAAATTTGGTGAAAGCTTTGATTTCTCTGATTTGGAAAATACAGGTTCAAACAGACAGGGGGCATACAATAAGTTCGCTGGGGTTACGACAACAGCAACTATTAATGTAAATGGACACCCACAGGTTATTGATTTAAAACAACCGATTAACAGTAAGATTGCAGAAGCATTGTCACAGGGAGTTACTGCAACAGCAAATTATGTGGACGACAGCATAACAGCGACATTTATATTTAATGGAATCGATGTTGAAAATACAGTTGTGAGGGTAAAGAGAGGAACAGTTCCAAATTATGATTTCTTTGAAGTTGCTCAGGAAAACAACACAGATGTTTTAAGCATAAGTCCTGAATTAGATAAGATATCATCGCCGACAACTTATTACGTTGAATGTAAGAATGTAGTTAAAAAACTTGTAACAATAACTTTCGATACGATGGGTGGAAATACTATAGATCCTATAACAAGAAAGGAAACAACGGTACTTCCGACAATGCAGGTTCCTGTGAAGAGAGGATATGTTTTTGACGGTTGGTGCACAGATAAAGAATGCAATAATTTATTTACATCAAAGACAGTTCCAACAGAAGACATAACACTTTATGCAAAATGGAAACCGGCTGTATATACAGTTATATTTAAAGAAAATGGAGGAAATGAATTAGAGACTAACACTAAGAAGGTTACATACACGGAAAACTACGGTGAGTTACCAACTCCTGTTAGAGAAGGTTATGCATTCCTTGGTTGGTACACGGATATTGACAATGGTGAGCAGGTTAAGGCAGAGGATCAGGTTCTTATTACATCAAGTCTTACATTGTACGCTTATTGGAGAAAACTACTACCTATTCCAAGTGAAGCATTTGTTTTCACAAAGCAGTCATATTATTATGATTCTGACATACAACGTATTGCGGATTACACATTTACTCCACCGGAAGGATTAAGTGAAGAGGCAACGTATACAGAGGAGAGTTTTACAATTAAATATAAATCACAAAGCAAAGATGAATATGAAGAAGGTCTTCCTTCAGATGTTGGCGTTTACGATGTGGTAATAAGCCGTCCGGCAGACCAGTATTATCTGAAGTTTGAAAAGTTATATGATAGCGTTCTTGTAATTAAACCATATGACCTTAACTGTTCATATTATGATGTTTATGTAGATTGTAGAGATACAGTTGGAGGATCCCAGAAACTTTATAATACAGTATCATGGGCAAATGGAACAACATCTTCATTTACCCTGGAAATGGATACAAAAACGAGAGCAGGTTCTACATCTAAGTATGCTACATATCCAACACAGATACATATGGAATCAAGTGGAAGAATGGTTGGACAGCATGTATACATGACCACCAGAGTATCAGATATTACAGGCAATATTAAATCTATAAAAGACAGACACAAAGAATATTGGGCAAACAAATTAGAGTATACATGGGGACTTGGAAGCTACCCAAGCGTTGATTATACAGTAGGTAATTATGAAGTTACCAAGACCGGAAAAATTAAAGTTAGACTTAATACTTACGGAAATTCAGGCAAAGTATCAAATCTGACTTACTCAACTTCAGGCAGTGGTACTAATAGTGATTCCTGCGTAACAGTAGATGGAAATTACTTTATTATTGATGGTAAAAAATTAACAGAGGATAATCACAATATTAACGTATTTGCCAAGTATGGTGGCTCAGGATATGTACAGGTAGGTAGATTTACAGTTAGCCATATTGCTGATTAGAAAAAATGTAATTAAATAATAGAAATAGGAGGTTTTACGTATGAATATTTCAAGAAAAATGGGTATATGCAAACTACTTGCCGTATTTATTACTGTGTTTATTTTAACAGGTTACGTTTGTGCAGACACATCTGTGTTTGCACAGACAGAAACTAAAGAAGGTACACTTTATGTAGACTCAAAAACCGTGGAAAGAGGCGACAAATTCACTGTTACGGTCAGCATAAAAGACAATCCGGGAATTTGGGGACTGAAGTTTAAAGTAGGTTACGACCATTCTGCATTAACATTGGTGGCAGCAACTAATGGGAAAATATTTGAGAATGAAGATACCATATTACCGGGCACTTTTGATAAGGAAGAGTATGTATATTTGGCAAATCTTAATAACTTTGAAAACAACACACAGAACGGAACAATTTTAACTTTGGAATTTACCGCTTCTAAAGAGGCAGAGTTTAAGCCGTATATTATTTCACTCAAAATCGAACAGGCAATTAATGTTAATGGTGAAGATATAGCTTTAAAAGCAAATGCCGGTACAGTTTCTGTCGTAAAATGTATCCATGTTAGTGACACAAAATGGAGCAGCGACGCTGAAAATCATTGGCATAACTGCAAGTATGCTGATTGTGGAGAAAAGATACTAAAAACAGTAGAAAAACATAAAGTACAGGCTATTCCGGCAGTAAGCAGTACTTGTACAAAAGACGGATTAACAGCAGGGAAGAAATGCTCTGTATGTGGATATGTTATTGAGAAACAACAGGTAGTGAAAGCAAAGGGACATACACCTGTTAAACTAAAAGCAGTAAAAGCTACAACAGAGAGAACCGGATTGACGGCAGGAAAGAAATGCAAAGTGTGTGGGGAAATTTTACAGGCACAGAAAGTGATTCCTAAGATTGCATATACATATAAGATGAAAAAATCTGCCAGAACTATACAAAAAACTAAAATGTATCAGAAAAGAAACCAATCTTCAAAGGTTATAAAGAAAATAAAAGCCGGTGAAAAGATTACTATTGTTGACATAAGCAAAGACTGGTATTTAGTTAAGTATAAAGGCAAAATTGGCTATGTAAAATCAACATTAATAGTTTGGAAGGGCAAAGTAAATGTAGACGAAGGCAACCTTATTTTACGTTCAGGTCCTGGAAAGAAACATTCAAGAATTTCTTCTTATAGCGATGGAACAAGAATATTTGTTTTGGGAAGAACTTCAAAGGGCTGGTACAAAGTTCGCGTAAAGAATAAGAAACATGGCAAAGAGGGATATATGTATTCAAAATATGTTAAGTAGGGGTTAATTGGAATATAGAATTTGCGTAACAATATTACAAATGATGTTTTCTGCTAACTTGTAAAATTTAATAAAAGCGGGGTAATTTTATGCTAAAGAAATTTTTTAAAGAAAGCATGGTGGCCTCCTTAATTACAGTAACATTCATAATAACTGTTTTTATGGTGGCAAAAAAATCAGCTAGCCGTCAATGCATCTACGAAGGATATTGTAAAAAAGAACATTACAATAATTGCGGGACAAACATATAGACTGGAAAGACCTGACAGAAAAAAGATAAAATTAGTGAATGAATATGTGTTGGAACCGAAAGGAAATCTTTCAAAATTAACAAACAAAAATAAGAAGGTAGCAGTTCTAAAGAGAAAAAAAGGCAGTAGTTATAGTACTGTAAAAGGCAAAAAAGTCTATGACAAATATGTTGATATTAAGGCATTGAAAGCAGGAAAAACAACATTTAAGTTCGATTTAAAACTTCAGGATGGAAAGAAGTACAGTTACAAAATTTTTGTAAAAGTAAAAAAACTAAATAATGTGCAGAAACGCTCAGAGAAGGCTTTGCAAAAATACGAAGAAAGTCTGAAAGCGGGAGATAAGTATGCATATATTGACC
This sequence comes from uncultured Eubacterium sp., assembly GCA_900548465.1. Classification (GTDB taxonomy): domain Bacteria; phylum Bacillota; class Clostridia; order Lachnospirales; family Lachnospiraceae; genus Eubacterium_G. The sequence continues at coordinate 8,325 of URKY01000045.1, read as the reverse complement.
TTAACAATGACGAAGTGAAAGAACTTGTTGTTGCTGACAGAATTTACTACTTTGATTATAGTGTGAATAGAGTGAAAAGTATCAGGCATCAGTTTTCAGATTTTGTTGTTGGAACCAATAAAAGTTTTCTGGGAATTCTAAAAAAGCCTATTGTGAAAAACAGTAGCAATGGAACGATTACAACCTTTGGAAAAATTTACATTTTTGATACAGGCAGAATTTTTAGAACTGTGGAAACAACCTACAGCTACAGAAAATATGACGAAAAAGCAATGAAGTATTACGTCGTTAAAAATGTGTATACATTCCATGATACATCATATGATCAGGATGATTACGATTATCAGGCAATGGATGAGACAATGTTGAATAAACATATTAAAAAATACGTTAAGAATGCTACGAAGGTAAATTGGCTAGTAAAATAAAGTGTATTAAAAGTATATAAGGAGAGAAGGGTTGTGGGCATAACTAATACATGCCCACAACCCTTTTTCTTTGCAAAAGAAGTTAAATAAAGTTATAAAATCACTTGAAAGAAATTTATATACGTGTTAATCTGTGAACAGAATAAATACTGTAGTGCATTACAGTTTTGGTCCGGGCGAGGAGCTCTTTGGACCACCATAGGCGGGAAGAATTTCCCGCCATTTTTTATAAGCCTCAAGAACTTAAAAAGAAATTTTTTAAAAGTATTGAAAAAAAAAATTACGGGAAAGCTTAAGAAGTATATGCTATAATGAACACATAATAAAAAGGAGCGGAGAATATATGGGATTTTTTGTGGTTTTATTAGCCTTGATATTTACATTGTTGGGCGGACTGATGCTATTGGCTTTTATAGGTATGCTTGGAGGCGCAATTATTTTCTTTCTGGCATCTATAATAGCGTTGATTGTTCTATCAAAAAAGGGAATATTTAAAAAATACATTGCTTCAGAAATACCATGGCAACACTATACGGCATATATTGGAAGAATAGTTTTGATAGTGATAGCCGTGCTGTCGGCAATTACATTTATTGCAGAAATATGTGTTGGAAAGATTATAGGAATTATTTAGAAAGCGAAGGGAACCAACAGAACTAATGGAATTAAGAGTGTTACGTTATTTTCTCACCGTAGCTAAGGAGCAGAGTTTCACCAAAGCTGCAGAACAATTGCATATAACCCAGCCTACGCTTTCAAGGCAGCTGGCGGCGTTGGAGGAAGAGTTGGGAACTACTCTTTTTAACAGAGGTAGTCATAGTGTTACCCTGACGGACCAGGGGCTTTTACTGAAAAGAAGAGCCTTGGAAATTATAGATTTAGAAGACAAAATTGTTGAAGAATTTACTGAAAATGAAGGCGTAATTGAGGGAGTAATAACCATAGGATGTGGAGAATTTGCAGCAGTTGAAGTTCTGGCTCAGATAATCAAAGGGTATAAGGCAAAGTATCCAATGGTTCAGATTGCGATACATACAGGAACTGCTGACACGATTATGGAAATGATGAATAAAGGTCTGGTGGACATAGGATTGTTTCTGGAGCCTGTTAGCACGGAGGGACTTGATTACATCAGAATACGTGAAAGCGACCAGTGGGTTGTCGGCATGAAGCCTGAAGATGCTCTGGTGGAAAAAGAATATATTACAAAAGAAGATTTATTAACGCTTCCATTGATTTTGCCTGAGCGGTTAGGTATTCAAAGTGAGCTTGCCAATTGGTTTGGAAAAGATTTTGAAAAATTAAACATAGCATTTACAAGTAATCTTGGAACTAATGCAGGAGTTATGGCAATGGAGGGGCTTGGGTATCCCGTTTCAATAAGCGGGGCAGCAAAGTATTGGAGAAATGATTTGATTATTCAGAAAAAACTGTATCCGGAAATTAAGTCAAGTACGGTAATTGCATGGAGAAGACATATTCCATATTCTAAAGCCATTAATTTATTTATAGAAGAAATTAATGCCTTTGAGGCATAGAAAACAATGTGATATAAGTATTAGTCATAATTAAATAAAGAATTTATAATGAATGTGTAAGGCATAGATAAGTATGTCTTGCACATTTTTGCTATAAGCCGAATGCTATTTTATATTAAGAAAAGAATCGGCAGGTATAGAATAACCGAAAAATTTAGGAGGCGGTATTTATGGGAAAGAAATTAGTAGCATATTTTAGTGCAAGTGGAACAACAAAAAAGACAGCAGAAATGGTAGCTGAAGCAGCAGGAGCAGATTTATATGAAATCACACCTAAAGCTGCTTATACTAAGGCAGACCTTAACTGGATGGATAAAAAATCAAGAAGCAGCGTTGAAATGAACGACAAGAAAATCAGACCTGAAATTGAAGATAAAGATGCAAAAATTGAGGACTATGATGAAATTATTTTAGGATTCCCAATTTGGTGGTATGTTGCACCAACTATTATTAATACATTTTTAGAGAAATTTGATTTCTCAGGTAAAAAAATTGTGTTATTTGCAACATCAGGTGGAAGTGGATTTGGAAAGACAGTAAAAGAATTACAGCCATCAGCACCGGATGCAGAATTTGTTGAGGGAAAGGTTTTAAATAACGCAGGCAAACAGGAAATTGAAAAGTTTGTGGAATCATTATAGAAAATTAGATTTATAAAAACAGTAAAATAATTTGTAGGAGGATTATTACAATGGCAAAAATTGTACAGACAACAGGAAGAAATGCTTTAGGAGAGTTCGCTCCGGAGTTTGCACATTTTAACGATGACGTCCTTTTTGGAGAAAAATGTAATCAAACATTTGTGCTAGACACATAAGCTTACTCTCATTTTTATTTATGTTTTAAACAGAATGGAACCCTTTGCCTAAAATTTCGCTCGTGTTGGATATGAGAAGAAATGCTCCGGGTGCATTTTCTTTTATGAAACTTCTTAATTTAATAGCCTGACCGGGACTTAAAACTGTTAAAATAATAAATTTATTATTTCCCGTAAAGGCACCTTTGGCTTCAACAATTGTTGCATCGCGAATTAATTCCCTTTCTATAAAAAGACATATTGGTTTAGGGTCGGAACAGACAATATGAAAGTATTTTGAACGATTTAAACTTTCGATAAAATTGTCTATAAGAGCGGAACGTAAAATCAATCCCAACAATGAATACAGGCCAGTTTTAACATCAAAAATGAGAAATCCGGACAAAGTAAAAATAATATCTGAAATCATGAGACCTTTGCCAATGTCTACGCTTGTATATTTTTTTAGAATCATGGCAATAACGTCGGTACCACCACTGGATGCACCAATATTAAATAAAATAGCAGAGCCTAAAGCAGGTAGCAAAATTGCAAAAACTAATTCTAGTAGAGGCTCATTGGTAAGCGGATGGCTCATAGGATAAATTCTTTCCAAAACTGATAAGGCAACTGACAGAAGAATTGTACTGTATGCAGTTTTGGCCGCGAAACTCTTACCTAAAATAATCCATCCTATAATAAGAAGTAGAATATTGGCAATAAAAGAAAAGTCACTGGCGGAAATAGGGATAAATTTTGCGACTAAGACCGCCATACCTGTAATGCCACCAAAAGTAAAATTGTTGGCAAACTTAAAAAAGTAGATGCCTATGGCCATAATTAATGTACTTGCTGTAAGTAGAAAAAAATTCTTTAAATTTGATTTCATAATTCATTCCTTGTATGTATATTATCATTTTAAGAAAATTTTAGCGTTAGAAATGTAGAAAGTCAATAAATAATATACCGCCGAAAAGTTGCTATATATAGGAAAAAATATTATAATAATTAGATAAAAACGTTACATATTTTAAGAGGGTATATAAATGAAACAATTATTAATGGGGAACGAAGCTATAGCCTTAGGAGCTATAAGAGCAGGAGTAAATTTAGTTTGCGGATATCCGGGAACACCTTCCACGGAAGTTCTGGAAACAGCGGCAAAGAAAAACGACGGTTCATATTATGTTGAATGGTCTGTTAATGAAAAAGCAGCCCTTGAAGTTGCAGCAGGAGCTTCATATGCAGGTGCAAGAACACTGGTTACAATGAAGCAGGTAGGATTAAATGTAGCATCAGATCCGATTATGAGTCTGTCTTATGTAGGACTTAAAGGTGGAATGGTTGTATTAGTTGCAGACGATCCGGGACCAATATCTTCACAGACCGAACAGGATACAAGGGAGTTTGGAATTTTTTCAAAGATACCTGTATTTGATCCATCGACTCCTGAAGAAGCATATTTGATGATGGCAGATGCATTTGAAATGTCTGAAAAATATAACACACCGGTTATTTTCAGACCAACTACAAGAGTGTGTCATGGATGTGCAGATATTGAAATTCTGGAAAATATAAAAAGAGAGGCACCGGAAGGCTTTATAAAGGATACGCAGAAGTGGGTTATATTCCCAAGAACTTCTTATCTCAACCACATCAGAATTGAAAAAAGAAATGCAAAGCTTACAAATATACTTTCAGGAAATAGCGATGATGAATTAGATTTATCTAAATGGAATAAAGTACATTTGTGTGAAGGCAGCAGAAAAGCTATTGTTGCAGGTGGCGTTTCAAGAAAATACGTTCAGGAGTATCTGGACTACAATAAGGCAGGATTTCTGGAAGTTGGAATTTCATATCCATTTCCTGAAGAACTGGCTGCAAAATTTTTAGAGAATAAAGACGAGGTTCTTGTAATCGAAGAATTAAGTCCATTTATAGAAAGAGAACTTACATATGTATGTGGAAAATATAATATCAAATGTAAGGTTTTAGGAAAACTTACAGGTCACGTACAGAGTGCAGGTGAGAATACTGCAAAGTCAGTAAGAGAACAACTTACAAAATTTGGTGTCGCAAAAGAAATTAATAATGGAACTCTTAAGGAAATCGGAGAAAAACCGGATTTACCTGTAAGACCGCCGGTACTTTGTGCAGGATGTCCTCATAGAGCTTCATTTTATGCCGTAAAGCAGGCAATGAAAGGTAAAGAGGCTGTATTTTGTGGGGATATAGGTTGCTATACCCTTGGAAATGCAAAGCCACTTGATATGACAGACACGTGTCTTTGCATGGGAGCCGACGTAACAATTGCTCAGGGACTTCACAGAGTTGAACCTGACAAGGTGCACTTCTCATTTATTGGGGACTCCACATTTTTTGCTTCAGGAATTACCGGAGTTGTAAATGCAGTATACAATGAAACAGATATAGTTCTTATTGTCCTTGATAATTCAACAACAGCCATGACAGGTCATCAGCCACATCCGGGAACAGGAGTGACAATGATGGATATGGTTAAGAAAAAAGACCCAAATCCACAGGGAGAAATTACTCATAAGATTTCCATTGAGGCTGTATTAAAGGCTGTAGGTGTTGTAAGTGTTGAAACGGTAAATCCTTTTGAATTGGATAATGCGGTAGAGGCAGTTAAAAGAGCGGCAGCAATGAAGGGCGTTAAGGCAATTATTTTTAAGAGTCCATGCATTGCTGTTGATAAGCCGAAGAAGTCTTATGCTATAAATGAAAAATGTATTAAGTGTAAGAAATGCATCAATGAAATAGGTTGTCCGGCAATTACAAATATAGACGGAAAAATTGAAATTGACACATCTTTATGTTTTGGATGTGGATTATGCAGTCATATTTGTCCTGTTGGAGCTATTGAACAGTAAAACTTACAATAAATAATTAGTTTAATTATGATAATATGCATGAAAGGTTTGGTATAGAAATGAATTGTTTGCTTTGTGGAGTAGGCGGTCAGGGTACGGTGTTGGCGTCAAAGCTACTTGCCCAGGCAGCTATTGATAAAGGTTTAAGTGCAAAAACTGCAGAGACAATAGGAATGGCACAGCGTGGAGGAAGCGTTGTGAGCCATGTAAGAATTGGAAATGATATAAAAGCCCCAATGATTCCGGAAGGGGAAGCGGATATAATAATCGGATTCGAGCCGGGAGAGGTTGTCAGAAATCTAAATTATTTAAAGGAAGGCGGCACCGTTGTAGTTAACACAAAGCCGGTAATGCCAACAACTGCAAGTCTGGGACTTCATTATGACGGTAGGGAAATGATAGATTATTTACAGAAGCAAAACATTAATCTTATTGCTGTTGATGGTGAAAAGATTTGCAGGGAATTGGGAAGCCCTAAGGCGTTGAATGTTGTACTTCTTGGCGCAGCATCAGGTAGTAATGTGCTTGGAATAACGAAGGAAGAATTAAAGAAAGCAATAGAAACAAAGCTTAATCCAAAGTTTTTGGAAATTAATGTTAAGGCCCTTATGGCTACGGATTAAGGTATAAATAAGATAAAAAAATTGAAATGAGTTATAAAAAAGGAGAAAGATTATGAAGATGAAAGAAGAACAGTTTGAACTGATTAAAGCGCAGCTTAAAAGACTTACAAGTCAGGACTGCTTTTATCAGAAAAAATTGGAAGGAATTAATGTAGACGATATTAAATCTCAGGAAGATTTTGAAAAACTTCCATTTACATGGAAAGGAGATTTAAGAGAAGCTTATCCGCTGGGACTTCGTGCAGTTCCGGAAGAAGAAGTTGTAAGAATTCATTCATCTTCAGGTACAACAGGTATTCCTGTAATTATTCCATACACAAAGAAGGATGTTGATGACTGGGCTTTGATGTTCTCCCGTTGCTATGAAATGGCAGGAGTAACTAAAAAAGACAGAATACATATTACACCGGGTTATGGTCTATGGACAGCCGGCATCGGTTTTCAGAACGGTGCTGAAAAACTTGGAGCCATGACAATTCCTATGGGCCCGGGAAATACTGACAAACAGTTACGAATGATGGTTGATATGGAATCTACAGTATTATGTGCAACATCATCATATGCATTATTACTTGCAGAGGAGATTGCAAAAAGAGGAATAGGCGACAAGGTTAAACTGAAAAAAGGAATAATAGGTTCTGAACGCTGGGGCGAAAAAATGAGAAAGAGAATCGCAAAGGAACTTGGCGTTGAACTTTATGATATTTACGGACTTACAGAAGTATATGGTCCGGGAATCGCAATAAGCTGTGATTATGAATGTGGAATGCATTACTGGGATGATTATGTATACATAGAAATTGTTGACCCTAAGACCGGCGAAAATCTTCCTGACGGAGAAATCGGAGAAATTGTAATTACTACACTTCACAAGGAAGGCGCACCTCTTATTAGATATCGTACACATGACCTTTCAAGAATTATTCCTGGAGATTGTCCTTGTGGTTCAAAATATCCAAGAATTGATGTTATCTTAGGAAGAACCGACGATATGGTTAAGGTAAAAGGTGTTAATATTTTCCCATCTCAGATTGAAGAAATGTTAAAAGATATCAAGGGTGCTTCAAGCGAATATCAGGTTATGATAGATCACTTAAATGGAAAGGACATCCTTACATTATTCGTTGAAATCAAGGATGATGCAAACCCTTACGAAATGGAACATGAAATAGGAACAGCTTTCAAAAACAAAATTGGAATTGCTGCAAATATTAAGCCTGTTTCAATTGGGGATTTGCCAAGAAGTGAGAAGAAGTCAACGAGAATTTATGATAATAGATATTAGAAGAGTTTGATTTTTGAAAATATAGAAAAAGCGTTAATTACAGTGCTTGTAGTTAACGCTTTTTTTGTGTGGGGGGAAAGAAAATTATAAGAAAATTTTAATATATATAATTAATGTAGTTAGAGATAAAAACTTTTAAAATATTATAAGGAGAGGTAATAGATTATGGGAGAAAAGGGATTAATCTTACAAAATGTAATAATAAATGAAATCAAAAAATTAGGGTATGAATTAAAGATTGAAAAACAATTAATTATGGCAAAAGGGGAATATAAAGGAGCGAAGGTATTAATTTGTGTTTTCATTTGGGATGATTTTTATAAGGTCGAAGCTTTTGATACGGACTCTTATAATAGGGAGTATAATGCCAACGTTGAAAAATTATTGGTTAAAATTAATAATACAACCTCTATTTGGAATTATACATACTCAACAGATGATGATGGATTAATAGGATGTAAGGCATCTACTTTGTGCTACGATAGTTTACCATCGGGAGAAAGTGTATCGATTATGGTTAGAGGATGTATAAAGGGGATATTCAAAATCAGGGAATTTTGGAAAAGAGTTTACTTAAATGAAGATGCTAATGAGGTATTTGAAAGTTATAGAGAAAAAATGGAAGGAGAAAAGTAGCTATGAAGAGAATGGTCGAGTGGAAGTACATTAATGAGGATAGTAAGAAGTATGATAATGGAAAAATAACCTTTAATTGAAAATTTTAACGCAAAAAATTACCTACTTTTACCTTTACAATCGTG
>URKY01000044.1 GCA_900548465.1 uncultured Eubacterium sp. | reverse complement strand
ACCACCAGCTAGTTACTACTGCTGTACAGTTATTGTATCCACTCTCCATACAATCGTGTAAACAGTCATCAGGATCACAGTACTGTACTTCAATTTCAAATATTTCTTCCTGTACTGTTCTTTTTAATTTCTCCATAATAACTCCTATCTCCAACCGGTAATAATCGCATCACAGTTATTGACCCCTGAGTGTATGCAATCATGCAGACAATCATCAGGATCACAATACTGTACTTCAATTTCAAATGTTTCTTCCTGTACCATTTTTTCTAATTCCTTCATAATGACTCTCCTTTCGTTGTATTCCCTACAAAAAGGATAGCATATTTTGTTGAAGTTTCTTTATATTTTATTTTATCTAGCACAACAAGTTAATTTAATAAGGACATCTACCTTTATGTTTGTAATATCTCTCTCATATTTACTGAATGCTTGCTGGGTGACCCCAATTTCATTAGCCACAATTTCTTGAATAACGTGTCTACTTTCCCGGACTTCTTTAATTCGACTCGCCATAGCGCAATACTCCTTTTATACTGTTTACTTATATGCTACCTTAATTTGCAAGTCGTAATACAAATTATAGAAGTATTTCAATACAACGTATTGTTGTGTTCGTATAAACTAAAAGCGGCAGCGTATTAATACGCTGCTCGCCCTTTTTAATCGTGTAGCCATATGAACTGTGAATTTTCTGAATATATGACATCATAGATAATATCTGACATTTCATCTTCCGAAGCAGTTACATTGTTATCGCCAATATTTCTCCCCACTTCGTTATTATGTAAATCCATTTCTTTATGTGCAGATTTTGGATATCCATCTGATTCATTTCCTGCCACATCTATATCTTCATGAGCAGTAGCAAATAATTTTGCCTTCTGTTTTCCAATCAGAACTGTCATTTCAGCATTCCATATTCCATGCCGAAATGCATCGCTCCGATCCCCTAAGCCATTATATCCAAATTTGATTTCCGTCTGTGATGTCGCAATATTTTTGTCTTGATTAACTTTTAAAGCATCAAACGGATATCGAATACATAATATTTTTTCCGAATATGTCAGCGCATTCCATATATCAGAAATACCACGAGCTTTGTTCAGATTTTGCTGATCCATTCTCGCTATAATTGTGTCCTCCGTATATTCTGGATGATTTTTTTTCAAAGTCACTATATTGTTAATTATTTCCTCAAACTCTGCTTCATCTGCTGCTTCCAGATCACTTCCGGCATTCTCCTGTGCTGCTTGCGCATGAGTTAAAAATGATGAGCATATTACTAAAGTGAATAATAATCCTATGAACACTAATTTCTTTTTAAGAATAATCCATCTCCTTCGTCTTAGTCAAATTTCTCTCATATTCGTAACGCAACATTTCAGCTTTATCAGTTTTTTCCCAGGGCAGATCTAAATCATTTCTACCAAAATGACCATATGCCGCCGTCTGCTTATAAATAGGTCTTTGCAAATCAAGCATATCGATTATCCCGGCTGGTCTTAAATCAAATTTTTTGCGTACTAATTCAGTCAATAAAGTATCTGAAATTTTACCAGTTCCAAAAGTATCAATTTGAATAGATGTTGGCTGCGCTACTCCAATAGCATAAGAAAGTTGTACTTCACATCTTCTGGCAAGTTTTGCTGCCACTATATTTTTCGCAACATAACGCGCTGCATATGCCGCTGAACGATCAACTTTTGTACAATCTTTTCCTGAAAAAGCACCGCCGCCATGTCTTGCATATCCACCATATGTATCAACAATAATTTTTCTTCCGGTAAGACCACTGTCCCCTTGTGGTCCTCCGATAACAAAGCGACCTGTCGGATTAATAAATATTTTGGTATTCTCATCAACCATCGCAGGAGGAAGAATGGGTTCAAGAACATACTTTTTAATATCATTATGAATTTGCTCTTGTGAAACTTCTGGTGTGTGTTGTGCAGATATAACAACAGCTTCCAATCGAAATGGTTCGTTTTTATCATCATATTCTACGCTTACCTGCGTTTTTCCATCAGGTCTCAAATATTTAAGTGTGCCATTCTTTCTCACTTCTGTAAGCCGACTAGCTAATTTATGTGCCAACGCAATAGGATATGGCATATATGTATCAGTTTCATCAGTAGCATATCCAAACATCATGCCTTGATCCCCAGCTCCAATTTCTCTATTTATATTGTTATCCGTTCCACTTTTTTTGGCTTCAAGGGCCATATTGACTCCCATAGCAATATCAGCAGATTGCTCATCAACCATAGTTATGATTCCACACGTATCTGCATCAAACCCACTCATTTCTCCTGTATATCCGATTTCACGTACAGTATTACGAATAATCTTAGGAATGTCCACATATGCTTTACTTGTAATTTCTCCCATAACTATTATAATTCCTGTAGTTGTGGAAGTCTCACAAGCTACACGACTTAACGGATCACCCTTTAACAATTCATCCAAAATAGCATCTGATATAATATCACACATTTTATCCGGATGTCCTTCTGTTACCGATTCTGAAGTAAAAACTCTTTTCTCCATACCCTTCTTCCTTTCTACTACAATTTATTAATTACTATTTCTCTTAATTTAGCATAGATTATAACAAATCATTTTATAATGTCATAAAAACGAGCAGTAATGTTATTATTTCTATTTCAAGTAATTGTCTAAATATTCTGGCTTATTTGTTTGAATATAATCATAAATATATAATGTGATTTCGGCCATGTACTGCCGCATAATACATATAAATTTTTGATTAGCTTTAATACTGTCTTGCATTTCGGCAAAACATTTGCCTCCGCAAATGTATCGAGCCCAACAATTTGCACACTCTTCAGATTTTCCAAACTTCTCTCTCATTTTTATGAGTCTATTTTCATCCATTCCTGTATATATATTTCCCAGTTCATATTCATCATACATTAATACATCACAGGGATAAATATTCCCTTCAGGAGAAAAAGCATACAAACCATCTAACACATTGCATTTTCTTGTTCTTGGTATTCTATTATGAATCCGTTTTATATCATCTGTAAGAGGATGACAATTTATTATTTTGTTTTTATCAATGCATTCTATAATGTATCGGGATAGTATCTCTAACTGCTCCTTTATTATCGCAATATCTGTTTCGGCAAATAGAAATTCTGCCACTTCAGACTTAACAAAATCCAAATGCACATGATAGAATCCTTCTTCATAAAAACTTATAGCAGTTTGTGCAAAATTTTTATTAAATGGAGTAATTGTAATATGTGCTGCTCTCTTCTTTTGTTGACTTAAAAGTAATTGCTTTTTTCCCTGAAGTATTTCATATTGAGACTGTCTACCATTTGCCATGCATCTCAAATAGTCATTAATGTTTTTATCACAACTATCTTGACTAATCATCGCCATTACATTATACGAATCTAATAACTGCAAATTTGAAGCATCAAATAATGTACCATTTGTTGTTGTAGCAAATCTAACGCTAATATTTTTCTCCAAAGCTTTTTTCTTGCAATAGTGCAAAATACATTCAAACACTGGCATATTTAGCATAGGTTCCCCACCAATTATAACAACAGAAAGCAAATTACCCTCTATATGTTCAAAAACATAGTCAATAACTCGTTTAGCTTGCTTTTCATCCATGACACTATTCTTATGATGGCTTCCTCCATCTGCGAAGCAATATTTGCACCTCATATTACATGCATTTATCATATTTATTTGAATACTATTTATAAAATCATCAAATGGCTTTGATTGTTCCAAACATTTCCGAGTATTTTTTTCAATATTAATTAATTGCTTCACATTATGGGGAATACTTTTTTGATCCGCATGCTCAAAAGCAAATTTAACCATCTCTTCAATATCTTTATTGCTTTCAAATAAAATCATTGATGAAGGCAAAAATATAAAACTCTTCCCCCAAATTTTAAACGTTTTGTAAAATCCACTCATAAATTTCCCTCCAATTCTAAACTAAATCTATCGGCAACCGCTCCATTATAGAAAAGATATCTTCTTTGCTTTTCAATATTCTTTCATTTCCCAAAACACAAAGACAGTTTTGATTTATAACACATTCTATCTGACTAACAAAACAATCAAAATCTTTCTTTGTAGCAGCCATAATTGTATTAATCTGTTTTTCAATATAGCTCCAGGTTACATTCTTCAGATATTTGATCGTCTTATTGTCACATGAATTATTTAGTACAAAATCTTTCAGATATTTTTTCACTGCCTCCCTTTTAAGACTATCAATATCCTCTTCCCGAATCACTAACGAATTTAAAAACGCAGGTAATTCTTTAATTCTTTCTATAAATACTTCCAATCCAGGATCATTGATAGATTCAAAAAGCAATGTTCCATCAGCATAATGACGCATAAAAGAACTATAAGCTCCTGTTTCAAATCGTAATCTTTTTCTAAAGTATTCAACATTTATCAAATATGAAAACAGAACAACAAGTCCAGTATCAGCGTATCCCAACCGTTTATAATTGGCTCCAATAGCTATATATTGATTAGGTAAGGGAATGGAAAATCCTTCTCTTTTGTCTAATAATGCTAAATTTTTTAAATTATCACATGGTTTAGGAAAATGATCTGGCTCGCTAAGAAAACTCATTATCTCATTTTCTATTTTTGAATCCGAATATACACTCAATTGCGCCGGCAAAGAAAAAATATCACAGAAATGCTCTATTTTATCGCCTATATATTCAACCAATTTCTTCTCACTACCAATAGTTTCATACATAAATATTCCCAAAGTAGCCTCTTCAATAAGACCAGACATAGAGCATGTTGCTTTAAACCGTCTTCTTAACAAAGTATCTGGTTCAGAATAAATCTGTCTCTCCAGCGCTCTATAGTGCGTATTTAGAACATCTATTATCGCATTTTCAACATTAGTTTTATGTGTAAAAATATTTTTGATAAAATTAAGCAGCTTAATCTCATTTCCACTTAAGATTTTCCCTACAAGAAGTAATTTTACTTTCACATTATCCGGATTAAAATTATTCTCACACCCTATAATATGCATATTAAAAATGCCACCACTATTCTTGATATAACCATATTCTTTAGTTTCTAAGGCCATTTTCAATATAGCTTTTACTGCAAAATGCAATTTTGAAATATCGCTATTACTGTTAATTAGAGAATTAACATCATAATAAAAATATAAATATGTAAATCCATCATGCTTGTCATTCGGATATAACCGCAAATCTTTATTTTTGTAACATAGTTCTATTTTTTCACCCATCCATATTCTTTTTGCCTGCTCAATGAAACTTTTATTGTCGCTGCATAATGTATTATGTATCTCAGCGACTCTATTTTCACTTTTTATTGGAGGCAATGAATTTTTAGCAAAAATATCTTTATTCCCCTTAGATACAATATTTTTTTCTGGCGTAATTAATGCAATACTGCACTTCCCTTGTAAAAAATTTGTATTTTGACATAGAACCTCTTTATTGAAATTCAAGCTATCTATGAATTTTCCTAAATCCATATCATATATAAATATCTCTGCTAACCATCTCTCCCATACATCTATCCCCCATTCAGCTCCATTCAAAGATTTATAAAATGATTGCTGTTCATCCATATTGCTAAGAATTTTCATTAAATCATCATAAAACGTAACAATATCTTCGTTTTGACATAAAGCCAAGGCAAAACCTATGTATGGACGCTCAATCCCAGTATTTAAAATGATTTTCCCCATCCCATCGTAGGCCTTCAATTTTTTATGAAAAACAATATTATTCAAGCTATTATACAATAGATATTTTTGTATTGTATCTGGCTTATCTAGTAAAAAATTCACAGAAAACATATATCTATTTTTTAAACTGCACAAAGGAATTTTCACTACATTTATCCCCTGCCAAAACATCCTTTTTTCACCTATTCCTAAGCCAGCATCTTCTGGTTTAAAATCCACATACTCTTTAATAATACTCAAATTAAATTTCGATATAATTCTTTCTATTCCTTCCAAATACGTTTCTAACTCCTCATTTGCAGAAACCACTAAATAACTATTAGAAAGTCGATAATATTTTCTATGATAATTTAATGTCTCTTCAAGTGACAGTTTACTAATTTCATCAGGGGTCCCACCTGCAATATAACTGCTTACTCCCAACGAAAAAGGAATTACTCTATTTAACAACATATCTGGTCTGTTCAATGTCTGATTCATCTCATTAAAAACAACACCATTAACTTGGTTATTCTCGTTAATTTCTTTTCTACACGCCTCTATATAAAAAATATTTGGTCTATTATATACACTAGGCTGATAAACGCAATATAAAGTCCTTTCTAATAAAAAATCAGATATTATTTTATCTTTACATCTGCATTCAAATACCGTTCTATCTAATAATGTATAGAAATTATAATTACAGATTGAACTCTCAATATAATTCCAGGTAATCGGATCACTTAAAATATCGTTTCCTATACAATGCTCCAACACATGACTTGTACCCCTATTACTATACACAGGTGTTTTTATGTTTAAAGAAAAACTTGACTCGCCATCTCCTGTCTTTTTTATATATAACAATTTCAGACTACTCGATACGTGTCGTACATTATATATAATTTCACCACTAATACAAACCGCAGTATTAATGATGGTCCATGTCTTATCCATGCTGATCACCTCCATACATTATACTAAACAGACTATAAAAGTACCCTTTTCTTTTTATTAACTCTTCAAATGTTCCAACTTCATTTAGCTTTCCGTCCTGGATTGCCAGAATACAATCATATTTTTTCAAATTATCCATAATAAATTTATGTGTTACAACAATTAGCGTTAACTCAGGTATTTCCAAAAGCATATTCTCAATATAAAAAGAATTTTCCATATCCAATGCAGAGGTTGCTTCATCAAGTAATAAAATCTTTGTATTTTTTATAAGTGCCCTCGCTATTGCTATCCTCTGCTTTTCTCCGCCAGAGAGAAATTCTCCATTTTCTCCTCCACTTCCATCCAAGCCAATTCTACGTATTAAGTCTTCCAAGCCTACTGTTCTTATAACTTTTTCAATATCGGCTTCGCTAATACTATCATCAAATAATGTGATATTATTTTTAATCGTATCATCAAACAGAAACACATTTTGATGAATCATAGAGACTAATTTATTTAATGACTTTGGTTCTATTGTATTTATTTCTCTTCCATCAATAGTTATACTTCCACTATAATCTTCTAAACTGCCACTTATAAGTTGCAATAATGTAGACTTCCCTCCACCACTATTTCCAACTATGACATACTTTTTATTCTTTTCAAATCTAAAGTCCAACCCATTTATTGCATTAGTCTTTCCAGTATACGAATAACAAACATCATGCAAGCATATCTCATCATAAACATTATCTATTGACTCTGCATCTATTTGTTTTTCACTTCCATCTACGCTGGTTAGTTTATTTATAATTGGTGTATTTGTTCTTATCTTATTTACATAAATCCCTATAGTATTAATAGGACTTATAATATAGTCTAGCAACTGCATTGCTGCGATTGCTGCACCAATAGTTAATTTGTTTTGTATAACCTGAATCCCAACTATTACCAAAATCACACAAATTGTAAAATAATTTATAGATGTAGACACCGCTGACAAATAGGCATTAAATCTATATGTTCTATACTTTGTGTCTTCGGCCTTTATATTTGAATTATCGAATTCAATAATAACTTTTTTCTCAAGATTAAAACTTTTTATAATTTCAATTCCCGAAAATATATCCTTGATCTTTACAGTAAATGTACTCAAACATTTTGAATACTCTTCTTTAAGAATCTTAAGTTTTTTACCAAACACAATCGGTACTATCAATACAATTATCCCTATTCCTATTGATATAACAAACAAACTTCCATTAAGAAAGGTAATACTAATACATCCCAAAACAAAATTAAATATTATCGTAAGCAATGAAAAAATACTCTCTAAATATTCTTTTTCTATAATGTTAGAATCATTAGTAATGTTCGATATATACTCTGCTACATTCTTTGATCTAAACTTTCTCGCATTATTTGAAATAAGCCCAATAAACAAATCCCGTTTAAGTTGCACCATGATATTTCTTATACATTTTCGTACAATCACGGTATTAAAGCATTTTGCTACAGCATATACTATCATGAAAATCAAACATCTCAATCCAATACTCAATAAATTGTTGATGTCTCCAGCGGTTGATGCATTTATGATAAATTGTAATACAAAAGCTACTCCGACATCTAAACAAGATGAAATAAAAGTAGCAAAAATTGAAATTATGAATATACCCTTATTGAAAATAAAATATTTTTTCACAGCACAGTATTCCCTTCTCTACCAGATAATAAATAAACGATAATAATCCCTAACACAACTAATATGCATCCCAAATAGGGATAGGATAAATTATCGTTTATTCCTCATTTCATCTTTCCTTAATGCACGGTCCTTTCAATGGCTCATTGTACAACTTTTCAAAAATGTCTTTGTTATTAAGGTAAAGTTTTGTATAAAGATAAATCGCTGCTTCAATCTGTACCTTTTTTTCCTCACAAACTAAGGGATTCGCCACATCAATATCTCTGTTATATATTTGATTGGCATATGCACATCCCCCACTGCAAATCCTTTTCGCCCAACAAGACCGACATTCTGCGTTGTCCATTAAATATTTCTTAGGTTTAGCAATAAATTTTTGCCATTGTACCCCCGAATAAATGTCTCCCATACAAAAATCCTTCATGCCAACCATCTTTCCACATTTATAAATTTCACCTTCCGGAGTAACATGAATTGTGAACGGGTTAAGGAAGGAGCATTCATTTTTGACGAAATTATTATGAAGCCGATATCCTATGTCAATGAAGTTGATTATTCTTCCCGGTCTGCCATATATCAAGTTCTCATACATGAGATCTGCTAAATCAAATAATTGTTTTCTTAGTTCAGCAATATCCTGATATGCGATTGTCATTTTTTCATCATTTGTTAAAGCAAAAATATATACAACATCTGTAAATCCAGCATCCCATAAATCACAAACAGACTGTTTCAATTTATCAACATCTTCATGAATCAAGGTAATCTTAGCTACTAATCTGTCATAATGATTTCTTAATTTTTTTGCACTCTCTACAACCATGTTATATGAGCCGTTTCCTGTTCTTAATGGACGATTTTTATTTTGTATATACATTCCTCCGTCTACACTTATATCTGGCTGCATCTTATATTTCAAGAATATCTGGATCAACTCATCATTTATAAGTGTACCATTTGTTGTAATTGCATATGTAGGAATTACTCCTGTACCTTCTAGCAAACTTTCTATGTACTCGAGAGAATATAGAAAAACTTCCTTATTTAGTAAAGGCTCACCTCCAAAAAAAGTTATGCTTGTCCGTTTTCTTGATTTATCCAAATGCTCAAACCAATAATCAATGCTATCTTTTGCTATTTTTTTTGACATAAGAGCGGCTTTACTCTGAAAATGTCCATGATCTGCAAAACAATACTTACATCTCATATTGCATTCATGGCTTATATTCAGAATCAAATTTTCTAAGACATTTCCTTTGTCCCACTCCTCTTCCTGGATATCAGCACAACGAATTACCGGAATTTTCCTATTATTAAATATAATACCTCTTTCTTTAAGCTCAACTACTTCATCAAGTATGCCGTCTATTTGTGAAAAGTTATACGCCAAAGACAATTCTTTTTTTGCATCTTCTATATTATTGTATTTGCAAAAAGCGCTTATTGCATCATTAAACACACGAGATGTTTCTGACATAAAGCCCGTACTTGCATCATAAAAGAAATAATGTCCATCATTTTCACATAAAAAAGAATCATTCATTTGTTTAACTTCCATTACAGTCACCTCTCTTAAATGAAAATGCGATGAAAATCTTTTTCGTCTTCTAAATACATCTTTGCATAGAATTTCAGGCTTTCTTCCGCCAACATTTTTGCTTCCTCACAGATCAAATCATAATGTTTACTAACATCTCCCGTATAGATGGAATTTTCCTGCGCACAACCTCCACCACAAATACGTTTGGCCCAACAGTCTTTACATTCCGTTTCATCAATATACTTTCTAGTATTTTCTGAAAATTTATCCCAGTCTATCCCTTTGTTCAAACTTCCAACACAATGATTAGGATCATCCATCATTCTATGGCATTTAAATATCTCTCCAGAAGGTGTAAACATTATTGTATAGGGACTCTGAAATGAACATTCATTTTTGAGTTTATTACTATGAATAAAGCCTGCAAATTTCAGTGTATTTGTGAAAAATTGCCGTTTCTTATTTATAATGTTCTGGTAGGTAATCTCATTCAATTCCTGAATCTGTTTTCTTAAGCATTCCACATCATCTTTCATAATGCTTAAGCTTTCATCTGCAATAGTCACAAATTCATAAACAACATCAGTAAAACCAATATCCCACAAATCCATTACAGCCTGTTTCAAATACGGAACATCATCATGTGTTAATGTCATCCTGGCAGATACTTTATCATAATAATTTCTCAGCTTAGCCACATTCTTTTTAATAATTTCAAAGCTACCTTTACCTGAAGCATATGGCCGATTTCTATCTTGTATTGCCTGTCCACCGTCAATACTTATAGCAAATTGGACGTCATTTTTCATAAATAATTCAATAATTTCATCATTAAAAATGGTGCCATTTGTCGTAATGATATATTGAACTCGAATGTAATACTCTTCCAATAACTTATTAACATAATTTATAGAAAATTTGATAACCTCTAAGTTCATAAGTGGCTCTCCGCCAAAAAAAGTAACTGTTGTCATTGGTATATTTTTATTCAAATATTTAAACCAATAATCAATACTTTTTTTAGCAGTATCTACGCTCATTAACTCCCGGCTTCCCCCATAACTGCCGCCATGTCCAAAACAGTAAATACATCTCAAATTACAATCATGCGAAACATTCAGCCAAAGGTTGACCAATAGATTACCATCTTCCCAATCTTTTTGATAAGCTTCCGGTGATCTCATAACCGCTTTTTTATCTCTATCAAACAATTTTTTCTGGTTATATAATGTTTCAATATTCTGCAAACAATCGATTACTTTTTCTTCTCCATATTTTTCTCGTAAAGCATCTACAATTTTCTCTCTCGTAGAACATGGGATAAGATCCAGAACATCATTCAGCAAGCCTGTTGATTTCGTCAAAAAACCCGTATCTCCATCATACATAAAAGTATCATTTCCTACATTAACACTCTTAACATTTATACTAATTGGAAATTCCATTATTAATATTCCTCCTTCTAAAATTTTGCGCTATAATAATTACGGGGCAAAATTTGCCCCGTAACCGAATGTTCAAAAGACATTCTTTAGTGTTGTCGCATTAGCCCATGAAGCAAATGCCGTCACAGCTATCACATGTATCGCCCTTGCACTTAAGAACACAAATCTGGATACCTGCATCACCTGACTCTTCTACATCAACATTGTTGATAGGTTTGATGTTCAGTTCATTCATGAGAAGCGCCTCCTTTCCGGTGTGATATTAACCATTTGTAAAACTACAAATATGATTAATAGAAATGTGCACTTGATGCTCTGCACTCTTTCTGTGGTATATAATATCAAAAAAAACATTGCTCTTTTTCTTAATGTAACAAAATCGAGTGCCAATGTAATAATTCTACTAAGAGAATCCACCTTCCCCTACATTCAATATATTCTTCATAAAGCAACAAAAAAACAGCAGCCTTGATATCAACCAAAGCTGCCATTTACTATTTAACCATTATTTTAAAAATCACCAAACAATCAATAACAAGTGTCTCATAACTTTTCTAAAAGAATGGATTACTGTTGTAACTTAATGGTATCTACGATTGCCATTTTACCAATCTGTTTAATTGGACGTCTTATTGCAATTGCTGCTGATGCGAAGCACAGCAAGACAATGAGCAAAAGAGAAGTCACAGGAACTTGCCAGCCCGTTCCCCATTTCTCAGCAATCAAAAATTGGAACATCATCTTGTTAAGCGGCAAGCCCAAAATACATCCGACTACACAGCCCAGCATTGCATAGGTAAGAGATTCTGCGGCAATCATTTTGTAGAGCTGATTTGCTCCCATACCAATGGAGCGCATGATACCGTATTGTTTTGTCCTAGACGCTACGCTGGCGTTCATGCTGTTAAAAATATTGAATACGGTTATTAGTGCGATAATGATAAGGAATCCATAAATGAAAATGGCTCCGGTATAATAAGAACTCTGTGCCTCGGAATTTGAAAGCCTCTTATCCGAAACAGAGCTGTCGGCTGGGAACAAATTTCTGATAGCCGAAACCGTATCATCATCGCCTGTTTTGGAAAGCTGTACGTCAACTGTAGTATAGCCTAAGTCACCCGCAATATCAATGAAAGTTTGTTCAGAGCAAATCATATATCCATTACTGCCTGCACCATTCTTTGCATTGGTTGTAGCCAGGATTCCCGCTATCGTGACCTGTTTATCGTCTGCGGATGTATGAATGGTTATGGTGTCGCCAACAGCCCAAGTCATTCCATCACGATAGACTACTAAAACATTATCCGTGTTGTCCTGAACAGGCGCAATTTTCCCTTCATTCAATTCATCTTTTGCCCATTTGAATTGATTATCGTCATAGGAAATGAGCGTGATGCTTCCATCCTCACTGCCAAAGGAAACGGACAAATCCGTTTGCTCCATTCTGCCAAATACTTTATCTACGCCATCAATTCTGCCTATTTCCTCGATTACAGTTCTGGTAAATGGCGCATTTCCCATAGTGACAGATACATCTGCTGCGGAAGAAGCCAGGGCGGGCATTCCTTGATCCAGAAAAACCACCATTACCTGAAAAGACAGGAACATCATAATGCTGATAGCAAAAGAGCAAGTCATAAGAAATACGTTTTTCTTGCCGGATAGTGCGTGGAAAATTCCCATACTTGTTTCCACACGGAATAGTTTGGTGTTAGCCGCTTTTTTATTCTGTGTAAGTTGTGTATTTCCACTGATCGCGGTCACAGGTGAAACTTTAGCCGCTTTCTTTGCTGGAGATAGCGAGGCCAGAAGTACGATCAAAAAACCAACAACCGCGCCTGCAACCAAGCCAACTATACTAAACTGAAATAACGGAATCTCTGAAAAGCGATCACCACTAATGGATTTCAACAATAGGCAAGCGCACCATGTAATGATCTGTCCGGTAATCAGTCCGATAGGAACGCCTTTCATACTTTGACGCAATCCTTGCAGGATGACAAAGTGCTTTACTTGCTTTTTAGACGCTCCAAGGCATCGTAATAATCCATAGAACTGTACGCGCTCCAAAACATTTGTATTGAAGCTGGCCGCAATCATAACCGTTCCGGCAATCAGAACCAGCAGAACCAGAAAAGCAGCCACAAGATACAGCGATTGCATGGTACTATTTTCGCTTTGTCCCATTAGGCCAAGCAAAGCTGTATTTTCGGACACTTGATCATCACTTAACCCATAGGAATCTTTAATCTGCCGGATGGCCTTTTGAATATCAACGCCGCTTTTGAATTGGACACGAAAGGTTGTTCCGTCATTTGCGTTCTCGTCTGCTATCGCTCGGAAGCCGTCCTCACTTAATACCATGCCATAAACATCAGCCTTTAATAGACTTCCCATATCTTCAAGGACACCAGTAATGTGATATTGTTTTTGCGATCCATCTGGAACAACAACGGATACCGTATCGCCAATCGAAAGCCCAAGCTGCTCTAAGGCATCGTTGTTTAACAGGGCTTCATCTGGCATTACAGGATAGGCTCCATCCTGCATATTCATTTCTGAAAGCTCAGTAAACGCTGCCTCGCTTGCACCGACAAAGCTCACCGTTTTCTGGCCTATTGATCCAGTACATCCCTGATATGTCCAGCCACAGACAGCAACATCCACTCTGGCTTTCATTATTTCTGCTGTCTGCTCATCAATCCCCGTTAGGCTGATGTGGTACTCGCCATTCGTTTTGATGAAATAATTTTTTTGTGCGCGTATTGCCATATCAGCCATGCTAAAAATAGCTGTTACAAGCAGGACGGACAAAACGATACACAGGACGGAGATTCTGTTGTTTTTCCGATGTACTTTTTCATATTGGGGAACCAGTCCAAGATAACTTTTCACCGTGACGACACCCCCAAATCCTTCAGAACGCCATCTGACATACGGAAAACACGATCCGCCGCACCTGCATGGTTTTCATTGTGTGTAATCATCAAAATGGTCTGCTGATACTTGGATGACATAGATTGTAAAAGTGCGATAACCTCCTGACTGTTTTTACTGTCAAGGTTTCCAGTCGGTTCATCAGCCATAATCAATGCCGGACGAGTGACCAAAGCTCGGCCAATCGCCACACGCTGCTGCTGACCACCAGAAAGTTGGCTGGGTAAATGGTTCCGGCGCTCCGCAAGGCCCAGCACATTCAACAGCTCATTCACAAATTTGGGGTTCGGCTTCTTATAGTCCAGCAAAAGCGGAAATGTGATATTCTGCTCAACATTCAATTCTGGAATCAGATTAAATGACTGAAAAATAAAGCCGATATGCTGCCGCCTAAAAACAGTCAGCTTCTTTTCAGACATGGAAAAGATATCCTTTCCGTCAATCAGAACCTTGCCGGATGTCGCATTGTCCAGCGCGCCCACTACATTCAGCAGCGTACTTTTCCCGGAGCCGGATTCACCGACAATCGCAATAAACTCTCCCTTGTGGACGGAAAAAGAAATGTGGTTCAGTGCATGAACCTCTGTTTCGCCTGTGCCGTAGGTTTTGCACAGGTCTTTTACTTCAAGAATATTCATAATCATTACCTGCCTTTCAGGATTATATTACCCCTTGAGGCTTACAAATAGATGAAATCTATCTTACTTATTTGTAAGATTGAAAAAATTTAATATGAAAGTAGTTCCAACGTCAATTTTACTCGTCACAGAAATGGTTCCTCCATGACTTTCCACAATAGTCTTAGCAAGTGGCAATCCTAATCCAATTCCATGAACATCCTGCGAAAATTGACTCCGGTAAAAACGCTTGAATATATTATATAAATCTTCAGGATGTATGCCTTTTCCATTATCTTCTACGACTATTTGCGTAAGCAGAGGGGTCTGCTCCCATCGGACAGTGATATGCCCGCCTTCCGTAGTATGTTCTAAAGCATTTTTTACGATGTTCCCAACGGCCTCTGAAACCCAAAGGGCATCACAATGCAATATCGTATTATCATCTCCGGAAAGAACTATTGTTTTACTTTCCCTGTCGGCCCAAACCTCAAATCTTTCAAGAATATCCTGCATGAGAACCGAAATATTCTCTGGTGCTTTTTGCATTTGAATAATTCCGGCATCAAGCCTTGCTAATTTTAATAGCGTATAAACAACATCCTCGATTCGATTAATCTCCCGCAGAGATTTTTGAGAAAAGTCCATCACTGCCGCCCGATCCGTATCACTTCTACCAATAATCTCATTATACATTTTCAATGCGGACAGAGGCGTTTTTAGCTGATGTGATACATCGGAGATAATATCCTGCAAAAACTCTTTTGTCTGTTTTGCATTGTCCGCATGGGCAGAGAGGATAGCAGAAAGTTCATTTACTGCATGGAACAAGCTATACCAATCGCCAGTTTCCTCACTTTCAATGCGACTCATTGTATTACCATCTAAAAATTCTCGGATAGACTTTTCAGCACCCTTGATTGCTTTATGCTGCCTGCTTAAGTAGTAAATTACTAAGACATACACGATACCAAAAGCAAACACCATCAAGAAAAAGAGTGATATCATTGCACGGTTTCGATATGACAAAACAGAGGGAAGTAGTTTCGCGGAAAGAGTGTCATCATATCCGATAGCTTTCAGTGTGTTGCGACCTGTTTCTATATCATTCTCATTTCTCTCTGCAGTAAAAGCGGAAATTTCCAAAGCATCTGAATGGTTCAAAAGATACCCCGCCACAAAATAATCATGCTGCATCAAGTCTTTTTGATATTCCTTTGCCATCAAAGAAGAAATTCCAAGCGCCAAAATGAACGATATAACGCAAGTGATGGTTATTCCATATAACAATACTTTTGCTTCTTTTCCCAATTTATTCATAGCATAGCCTCATTCGACAACCCACTTATACCCAAATCCTCGTTCTGTCAGGAGGAATTTCGGCGTATTAGGTGTTTCCTCAATTTTGCTTCGCAGGCGTCTGATATAAACGGACAATGTATTATCATCGACATAATTTCCGTTTCCGTCCCACATACGATCTAATATCATTTCCCGTGTCAGTAGGTGATTCGGATTCTGCATAAAGAGGCATAGCAACTTATACTCAACAAGGGTAAGTTCCACCAACGCACCGCTTTTCCAGACAAGTCGCTCTGCTGTATCCACTTTAATTCCATTTGCCTCTAAAACAGAATCGGCTTTTGAAAACTGCGTTGAGCGACGAAGAATGGCTTTAATCCTTGAAATCAATTCATTAAGCTTAAATGGTTTTGTAATATAATCATCTCCACCCAAATCAAGCCCCATAACTACATTTATTTCTTCATCTGATGCTGTTAAGAAGATAATCGGAATAGTTGACTGATTCCGTACCTCTTTGCAAATATCGAAGCCACTTCCGTCCGGCAAAGTAACATCCAGTAGCAACAAATCATATTTATTCTGCCTGTAAAAAAACAGTGCCTCTTTTACAGTTCGCGCATTATCTACCAAATAGCCGCTTTTCTCTAATGTATATTTCAAGCCGTCAATAAGGCTCAAATCATCTTCAACATAAAGAATTTTTTCCATCTTTTAAAGGTCTCCCTCTTTCTGTACTACCATCAAATATGCTATACTTCTTCTAAAATTATATAATTGCAATGTATCTTCAATAAAATATTATAGTTCAGTAACTCAACCAATTCAAGCAAGAATAAAATGTGAATTCAGCACATACACCATAATAAAACGGCTAAAGACATATGCTCATTCAATAATTGGACGTACTATAATTTAAGAATCTTCAACACATATTCCCACCTTACCTTTGAACTTTCCTCTAAACACCGCCATCGGGCATTCTTTCTTCAAAACATCGTCTCGAAGCCTATCTGCTTCTCCCTGATCCAATTTCTTGCATCCACAATTTGAAAAAGAATATCCATAAAACCTCTGTGGTGTCAATCCCTTACGTCCAACAATCAAAACAGCAACTCCTCCTGATTGAATCAGTTTCATTAATTCATTTTCAGCAAAATCCCTCTCTGGAACCGGTCCTTCTCCATCAAAACCCTTTAATTCCATTCTCTCCCATACCCGTAACTTGGTTCCTTCCTGCAGTAATATTACCAGTTCCTTTTTTCCAATCTTCTCTTCAAATTCCCCGCAAACCAGATTCAAACCATCTAGCTGCTCTTGAGATAGTTCACGCTTCCGTCTTTCTTTTTCCCAATAAATCCGCTGACTGTCTGCTTCGTAGATCATCTGCAGAATCCACATACTTTTTTTACTTTCATAAGGTATTTCATCATCAAACCCCCGATATACATCCCAAAAATCCATTAGTTCCTGATACCTAGCGTTTGGTTCAATAATCTCTCCATTCTCATCGGTGCAGAAAAAATAACGAATACACTCCGCTTCCTCCTCTACACCATTCATCCGTCCACACAGTTCTTTATTACATATCTCCAACGCTATCAGTGCTGTGTTTGTGTCGTAACTTCCATTCAGTGACTGTAAAAACAATTCTGATAAATACATAATCTTTTTTCCTTCCATAAAAAATAGCCTTTCTGCAAAGGCTATTTCTAACGTAATTGTTTGATACTATTTAAGATCTTCATCATTGCTGCTTTTTCTTTGCCGGATAAGGTTCCCCACGCATTGAGCATCTCAATCTGTTCCTTTGATAAGTCCGGGAATGCCCCTTCATCAGAAAAGAATTGTGCAAGGGAAATACCAAACCCATTACAGATCTTCTCCAGTGTACCAATTGTCGGCACACTCCTCTGATTCATTAAATTTGAAAGCGAAGATTGCGACATACCTGCCTTTTTCGCTAACTCATATTGGCTCATATGCCGCTTTTCACACAGCTCATTTATCTTATTCATAATATAGTCCTTCAAATATCGGCACCTCAATTTCTATTTTTATCACCATTTTAACCTTTAACGCGAATATATATTAGTTTTATAAGCCATATATTTTAATTACTATATTGAGTAGTATTGAATCAAAAAAAATAAAGCCTTTGCTTCATTTCATCTATTATTGATTATTATTTATTGTAAATGACAATATGTATGTTCTGCTGTACCTCCTTCTATTCATATATGTATCTATATTACAGTACAAAGACACAAAAGTCCACAAAAACATATCGACAAGACCTGACAATAAGGAACCCAACCCAAAAGAAGTTAGGTTCCTGTCCAATACTACTCAGTATATTTTCTAGTATAATCCGTTTTAATTAATTTTCTGTTTTGGCAGACTTTTTAGGACTGCGTTTTATAGGCTTAGGTGCACGTT